>NZ_JAMYRZ010000117.1:0-505 GCF_040321675.1 Mesorhizobium sp. M0296 | reverse complement strand
TTCTCGCCTCCGTCAGCCGGTCCAAATGTCGGAAAAAAGGCGGTTGAGGTAGTCGTTCATCAGAACCTCGATCGGTTCTTTACGTCGATATTCACGCAAAACGCAGTTGGCGCACAAGCAAGGGCGGTGGCTCTTATTACGGATGCTTCAAAAGCCTGCATTTTGACGGTCGATCCTTCCGCTTCGAAAGCGGCGCTCTTTTCCGGCAGTTCGACCACAAAACTGACAGGCTGCTCCGTCATGTCGAATTCGATAGCTCCGGACGCCATCAAACTTCAGGGATCGGCAAGCCTTGATGTCGATTGCCTGATATCGGCAGGCGGTGTTTCGTTGAGCAACGTCGTGAAGACCGTTTGCGCCAGCCTGATAACTCAGGCGCTGCCCGCTGCTGATCCTTTTGCCGACCTGCCGGCGCCGCCGGCCACGAACCCTTGTCAAAACGGCAATCAGTCAACCTTGCAACCTGGAACATACTGCAAGGGGCTCAGCTTGAGCGGCAATGTAA
>NZ_JAMYRZ010000116.1:0-519 GCF_040321675.1 Mesorhizobium sp. M0296 | reverse complement strand
GCGGCTCGAGGAAAGCTATCCGTATCTCATCTTGGACGCGCGCTACGAGCGGGCTCGCGAGGCGGGCGTGATCGCCAGCCAGGCGGTGCTGGTGGCGATCGGCGTGGATTGGGAGGGCCGGCGCCAGGTTCTGGGCGTGGAGCTGGCCAACCGGGAGAGCCATTCGAGCTGGCGCGAGTTCGTGACGGGGCTCAGGAATCGCGGGCTCGCCGGCGTCGAGTTCGTCGTCTCCGACGACCATCCGGGGCTCAGGGCGGCAATCCGCGAAGTGCTGCCCGAAGCGGTCTGGCAGCGCTGCTACGTGCACTTCCTCAGAAACGCGCTCGACTACGTGCCGCGCAAGGTCGACGACGATTGCCTGATGGAGCTCAGATGGTTCTACGACCGGCGCGACCTTGCCGAGGTCAAACGCGACCTGGCGCAGTGGATCGCCAAATGGCAGGCCAAATACCCGAAGCTGGTCAACTGGGTGGAAGATAACATCGAGGAGACGCTGAGCTTCTATCGGCTGCCGCTAGC
>NZ_JAMYRZ010000115.1:0-547 GCF_040321675.1 Mesorhizobium sp. M0296 | reverse complement strand
GTCAGCGAGTTCTTCATTTGCAGCGCACGTGACGACGTTTCCAGCGTGTACCGAACACTCGACATAGCATTCAGAGCCCAGCCGAATGCAAAGATGCCGATCAAAAGCATTATCAGAAAAGGCGCGATCAGCGCGAACTCTAATGCAGCTCCGCCTGATGCATCCCCCGTGAAAGCTCTCGACTTAGCGGACACGAATCACCTGTTGATGACTGAGTTCGCGCGAGAGGGAAAACGCGCCAAAACTGAAGGGCGGTGACCAGGTGGCTGTCGCCTGTATTACGAGGAAGACCGAGGGGGCTTTCAAAGTGTCGCACAGGACCGATGGATCGGCCACGATGTTCCCGCACATGTATTTCCGGCTCACTGCCACCTGCGCGCCATCAGGATGGTTTTCCCAGCTCGAAAGAGCGACAGCTTGGATGGTCGTATCCTCGACTGCTCCTTGCATCACGAGGTTCGCCGCGGTTTTGACGCCTGCACGCATCGACAATGCGCTCGAGACAAAAGACCAGCCGTCGATGATGCCAAGAAGTACCAGGCAAAGG
>NZ_JAMYRZ010000114.1:0-550 GCF_040321675.1 Mesorhizobium sp. M0296 | reverse complement strand
ACCGCTTGGGACATGCGTGCCGTGCAAGCTGGCAGGCAAGGTCGCGGCGTCATTGGCGACGACCAGATCGCCGGGGTTGAACAGCGTCGCGAGTCCAGCTCGCGGCCGGTCGCGCATCGTGCCGTCGGCCTCGACGACGAACAGCCTGGCGGAGCGCCGATCGGGACGGTCGGCGGCAATCATGTATGTGCCCCGGCGAGACGCGTAGAGCGGACCGACAACGCGTCGAGCATCTTTTCGATGATCTCGGCAGCAGCCAGCTCGGGGCGCTTCAATGTCGACGGATCGGCGTCAGGAAGCGCCAGCGCGTGCAGCGGGGTGTCCATATCGCCGGGGTCGAGCGCGAGGAGCCGGATGCCGTCGGCTTTTGCCTCCTCGTCCCAAATCGCCGTCAGATGGGCAAGAGCGGCCTTGCTCGCGCCGTATGCTCCCCAGCCGGGATAGGCGTTCACCGCGGCGTCGCTGGAAATGTTGACGACCAGCGCGCCGCGGCCCTCGCGTGCGGACGCGGCAAGCGCACCGAACAGGGCTTTCGTCAGCCGGAACGCGC
>NZ_JAMYRZ010000113.1:0-562 GCF_040321675.1 Mesorhizobium sp. M0296 | reverse complement strand
ATCGTGTGGCCGATCTTCTTGGCGCGCAGCTCCTGCGGCTGGGGCGGCGTCCCAAGGAATGCGTCGATCTTCCCTTGGATGAAGAGTTCCGTGGGCTTGACGTCCTTAGTCAAGACCCATTGGATATCGTTCACGGGATCGAGCCCGACATACGCGGACATGAGCGTCAGCCACATGTGTCGCGAGTTATTGAAACCATCCACGCCCACCCTCTTGCCCCGCAGATCCGTGACGCTGCGGATGCTCTCCTTGGCGATCAGTTCGAGGCATCCCGAGTGCAACCCGGTTAGCACCTTGATCGGCACGCCAGCGTCGATCGACGCGATCTGATTCGGCGGAAAGTTCACAGAGAAATCGGTCTCACCGCGTGCGATCCATTCCGATTGGTCGACGCTTCTGTCGGCTTCTACGTAGCGAACGTCGGTGAAGCCCTCTGCGCGCATCAGTTCTCCGGCGATGTACGCGCCTGCCCAGCAATAGGAACCACCAACCCACCGCGGCAGACGAACCGTGGTCGTTTCCAGCGGCTCGGCGTGGAGTGACTCCGGAAGACCGACGATAC
>NZ_JAMYRZ010000112.1:0-564 GCF_040321675.1 Mesorhizobium sp. M0296 | reverse complement strand
GATTCCGGATCAGTCGGTTTTGTGATTCAAGATGCTGGCTGGAGTGGAGGCCAGCATCGGATGACGCGACCTCTTTCGGATGATCTTCGCGAACGTGTTGTAGCGGCGGTTTTGGGTGGCGAGAGCCGCCGGTCGGCCGCGAAACGGTTCGGCATTTCGGTTTCGGCGGCGGTGAAGTTGTTGCAGCGCCATCGGGCGACTGGCTCGGTTGCGCCTGGCAAGATGGGCGGACATCGCAAGAGGGTGCTGGAGCCGCACCGTGCCTTCATCGAGGCGCGTGTGCGTGAGACGCCGCATCTGACACTGCATGGTCTGAAGGATGAGTTGGCCGCACGCGGGGTCAAGGTCTCGCACAACGCGGTCTGGATGTTCTTGAGGCGCGAGGGCCTGAGCTTCAAAAAAAACGCTGTTCGCCCTTGAGCAGGCGCGCGCTGATATTGCCCGCAGGCGTCAGCGATGGCGCTCTTGGCAGGCCGGCCTCGATCCGCAGCATCTGGTCTTCATCGACGAGACCTGGATCAAGACCAACATGGCTCCGCTGCGCGGTTGGGGGCCGAAGGGCGA
>NZ_JAMYRZ010000111.1:0-622 GCF_040321675.1 Mesorhizobium sp. M0296 | reverse complement strand
AGCTTCGCGAGCGGATGAAGGCGATCGCGCAGGAGCGTCGCCGGTTCGGCTACCGGCGTCTTCTCGTGATGCTGAGGCGGGAGGGCCTGGTCGTGAACCACAAGAAGCTGTTCCGGCTCTATCGGGAGGAGAAGCTCGCCGTTCGCCGCCGTGGCGGCCGCAAACGGGCGATCGGGACCAGGGCGCCGATGGTGGTGCCGCTGAGGCCCGACGAGCGCTGGTCGCTCGACTTCGTATCCGACCAGCTCACAGACGGGCGCCGCTTCCGCATCCTGGCCGTCGTCGACGACTGCACGAGAGAGTGCCTGGCACTCATCATTGATACGTCTCTCTCGGGCATGCGGGTTGCCCGCGAATTGGACCGGCTCATCACCGAGCGCGGCCGGCCGAGAATGATCGTCAGCGACAATGGCAGCGAGTTCACCTCGAACGCCATCCTCTCCTGGGCGGATCAGAACCGCGTCGAATGGCATTACATTGCGCCCGGCAAGCCGATGCAGAATGGCTTCATCGAGAGCTTCAACGGCCGACTACGCGATGAACTGCTCAACGAGACGCTGTTTACTTCGCTGGCTCAGGCACGCGTCGCCATCGCCCTGTGGCGCGCCGACTACAACACCGC
>NZ_JAMYRZ010000110.1:0-631 GCF_040321675.1 Mesorhizobium sp. M0296 | reverse complement strand
TCATCGAGATTTCAAGTTCGGGGCCTTCGGGCGCAATAGCTGCGTCTAGGGTCATTGTAGTCGGAATCTCTATGCAGTGGTACGTTGCGCCGCCATTAGCATGATTTCCACGTCGTAGTTTAGGACGAGCGCCGAGCCGACACTCGCGCGCGCCGGCACGGACCCCTGCGGAATCCACTTCTCGTAGGCTGCTGTCATTTCTGCCCAGTGTTTCATGTCGGTGAGCCAGATCGTCACCTGCAGGATGCGCGATTTGTCG
The DNA here is from genome assembly GCF_040321675.1 of Mesorhizobium sp. M0296. NCBI lineage: Bacteria > Pseudomonadati > Pseudomonadota > Alphaproteobacteria > Hyphomicrobiales > Phyllobacteriaceae > Mesorhizobium > Mesorhizobium sp. M0296. The sequence continues at coordinate 372 of NZ_JAMYRZ010000110.1, read as the reverse complement.
GAACCGCTCAGGGCCAGCAAGCGGTCGATATTGGCAAGTGCTCCTTCGGTCTGTTCGGTGATAGAAGCGTTCGGCGAACCGGTTTGGCCACAGAGATAGACGATGCCGTTGTGGACAACGGCCTGGCTGTAGCGTGGGCCGGGCTCGATATGGGTGATGTCGTGGTTCATGGATGATCTCCTTTTTCATGCTTCGCTACGTGCGAGGAAACGGTCGCGGGCGAGCCGCAGGCGCGCGCCCCAGCCGAGCAGCGGCTGCGGTGGCAAGCGCTTCGGCCGACTGCGCTGTTCGATTAGCGGTATCCATTCGCTGTCCTGACGCGCAGCGAGGTTGGCAATTTCACGCCCCAGGAGATTGGCAAGGGCAAGCCCG
>NZ_JAMYRZ010000109.1:0-680 GCF_040321675.1 Mesorhizobium sp. M0296 | reverse complement strand
GCCACGAACCCTTGTCAAAACGGCAATCAGTCAACCTTGCAACCTGGAACATACTGCAAGGGGCTCAGCTTGAGCGGCAATGTAATCCTCTCGCCCGGGATATACGTCATTGAGGGAGGCGATTTCAAAGCGAGCTCGAATGCAAATATTTCCGGCGAGGGTGTCGTCATTTATCTGGCCGATACCTCCGGCGTTAGCATGAACGGCACGGCGACCGTCAAGCTCAGCGCACCGACGTCGGGCACCTATTCAGGTGTGCTGTTCTATGGCGACAGAGCCAACCTGGCGGGATCCAACACGTTTAATGGCACGGCGGATTCGCTATTGACCGGCGCTCTGTATTTTCCAACACAGGGCGTCAATTATCTCGGCAATTTCTCGGGCAAAGGTGGTTGCACGCAGGTCGTCGCAAGTACCGTGCAATGGTCCGGCAACGCAAACATCATTCAGGATTGCACGAGCCTTGGAATGCGAGACATTCCGGCCACGCAAACCGTTCAGCTTGTCGAGTAGTTTTCGTGGATCGGCTACAAGTCCGGATGTTCCGGAGTGATTCGGGTGTTGCCGCGGTAGAGTTTGCGCTGGTTCTGCCCATCCTTTGCCTGGTACTTCTTGGCATCATCGACGGCTGGTCTTTTGTCTCGAGCGCATTGTCGATGCGTGCAGGCGTCAAAACCGCG
>NZ_JAMYRZ010000108.1:0-749 GCF_040321675.1 Mesorhizobium sp. M0296 | reverse complement strand
AGCGTGTTGAACTCGTCCGAGAAGGTGAGTTCCAGATGCGACCTGTCCAGGGCCAGATCGAACTGGCCTGGGGTGAACTGGTCGACGGTCTTGTTGGCGAAAACGAGAAATTCGTCATTGGACAGATTAAGTCGGACGTTCGCTCCCGACTGAACCATGTTGGCGTGCACGTCCTCGAAGGAGGTGAAGCCGTAACTCCCGACACGCACGGTATCATCGACCCCAAAATCGAGGATCAGGTCACTGCCGTTGCCGGGGGTCACGACGAAAATGTCCGCCCCGGATCCGCCCTTGAGAACGTCATCGCCCTGCAAGCCGTCGAGCGTCTGTTGGCCGGAGCCGCCGGCAACGATGTTGTTTAGCTCGTTTCCGAAAGCATAGTGTTTGTCGCCGGTGACCGTCAGGTTTTCGAAATTCGCTGGGAGTTTGTAGCTCATCCAAGTCGATATGGTGTCGACACCCTCGTTGGGCAGCTCGACCGCTTTGTTTTTGGAGGAATACAGATAATAGATGTCATCGCCCTTGCCGCCGTACATCGTCACGGTGACGCTACCGTCGGCGTACATTGAGTCGTTGTAGATGCTGCCATAAAGTGTCGGGCCGGAATTCGTCGCCGAATACCACTTTACGGAGGATCCGCTGTAGGGGAGTGGAACACCCTTGGCGTTCAGTACGTTGGCCATTTTGGTCCTTTCTCCTCTTGCTCGCCTCGATATCGGGCCTAACACCTATTGAGAGCAAAAGGAGCC
>NZ_JAMYRZ010000107.1:0-762 GCF_040321675.1 Mesorhizobium sp. M0296 | reverse complement strand
GCTTCGTGGCTTGTCCCCCTGATTCCCACTCAGAAGTTATCAAACATTCTTCTTGATTTTTCTCGACAGAGGATCATGAATGTTCCCTTGGGTTCTCCCTGAGGTAGGAGGCCTTGTATGAACATTTGGACGAACTGCCGACCCGACAAGGTGACTGCCAAACACCTTGTTCACGAGCTGATCCTACAAGCCCGTCGCGGCCAAATCATCTCCGTCAAAGAGACTATTGCAGCGGTTCGCCGAGACGGGCCACATGTGGCGGAAACTGACTGCGAGCTGGTGGAGCTTATCGTCAATGTTGCCCCAGCCTTTGGCCTGTTCGTCGGGTTCGATCTTCGCGAATAACCGCCTCCTCAACAGGGCGGACCGTGGCGACACGGTCTCGATCAAAGCGGCACTACGCGAAGCTCGGGAGGCTGCGCCTTATTTGGTGGCCTCCGACGAAGAACTAACCGAGGCGATCGTCGAGGCAGCAACTGCCATGGGCCTCTGCGTGGCTTTCGACAGTCGCGAGTAGCTGTCAGCCAACTTCAGTCACTGTGGCACCGCAACGGAGGCGCGCCGTCCTGCGGCATTTTCAATAGGCAGAGGTAATCCACAATTACCTTCGCAAGCTGCTAAATCTGCCTGTAGAACGGAAGCTGCCGGCTGAGCAAAAGTATTTGCTGGAGGAACTTGATCGGGCCGACAAAGAGTGACGTATGGCTCTCCACTGGTTCAACCCTCCGGTCCCGGTCAAGACCGAGCGTCCCGGGATCATCC
>NZ_JAMYRZ010000106.1:0-771 GCF_040321675.1 Mesorhizobium sp. M0296 | reverse complement strand
GGTCGAGCGTTGCTCCGTCCAGCCTGACGGTCCCGCGGGCTGGAAGCCATATCCCGGCTATTGCTCGGACAAGCGATGATTTTCCAGACGCGCTCGGTCCGACGATGCCAAGGCCGGCACCCGTTTCTAGCGCGAACCCGACATCCTGCACAACCACACGACGCTCGCCGGGTGGCGTGACGCAGATGCTTTCTACCGCAAGAGAAGATACAGGTGCAGACAGCGAGACACTCGTGGCAGTTTCAGGAAGCAGGGCCAAAAGCTGGCTCAGCCGGGTCCATGCCTGGCGAGCACTGACGAAACCCTTCCAGTGGGCGATAGCCAGTTCGACCGGTGCGAGCGCCCGGCTCATCATAATCGAACTGGCGATCATAATACCGGCTGTCGCTTCTTGATGAATGACCAGATAGGCGCCGATCGCCAGTATACCCGACTGCAGCATCATGCGCAGGATCTTCGAGATCGTGCCGAGCGTCCCAGCCAGGTCGCTGGCTCTTGCGTTCGTGTTGAGAAAGTCGGCGTTGACGCTTGACCAGCGCTCGGCGATGCGCGCGCCAAAGCCCATCGCCTGCAGAGCCTCTGCATTGCGACGCGTCGCCTCAGCAAGGCTATTGCGCGCTGCCGCCTGGCTGTTTGCCCTCTTCGCAGGCTCCCTGGTGCGAACTTCGGCAAGCACAGTCAGGCTCGAGAGAATGATAGCGCCTGCCAGCGCCGTCATGCCGATCCAGAGATGGAACAGGAAGCATATTGCCAGATACAGCGGCATCCAGG
>NZ_JAMYRZ010000105.1:0-1089 GCF_040321675.1 Mesorhizobium sp. M0296 | reverse complement strand
GGAACTTTGGCAGCATCGGCGGCCTGAAGGATGTTTCTGGCGAGGCGATTGAGAAGGGCCGTGTTGGCGGGGGCATTGTCCTTGCGGGCACGGCTGAGATCCTCATCGAGATGGACATCGAGCATCCAATGCAGGCCGTTCTCGATCTGCCAATGAGCTCTAGTGAGGTCGAGCGCCCGCTGCGGCGACATGAGCGTGGAGGCCATGAACAGGCGCATCAACGGCTTGGCCTGATCGCGTCGGCTGGTGATGCGGATGAAGGCCAGGTGGCCGGGCATCAGCGGCTCGGCCGCCGCCACGATCTCGGCCTGCCGCCACTCGTTGCGGCCGTGGCTGGTCTCGGTCCGCTCGGCAATGGAAGGGGTGGCGTCGGCCAGTTGCAGGTTGGCACGGCGCAGCCAATGACGACGGTTGCCCTTCAGCGCAAGCAGGTAATCGCCACCTCTTTGGGTAATGGCCGCAGCCATGCGGGTGTGGCAGTGGAGCGCGTCGGCGGTGACCAATCTGCCCGTAAGATCAATGAGTTCGACGACTTTGAGCGCGGCCTCGACTTCGTTCTCACCATCGCTCGGCGAGACTGCCGCCAGGCACAGCCGGGTCTCGGCGGCGAAGGCCGACACCGTCAACGGCGGACTGGCTGCCAAGCCCTTCTCGTAGGCTCGCCGCAAAGCCTTGCCGTCAAGCGACACCACCTCGGGCGTTTCTCGGCTGGCTCGGGCGAAAGCTGCGGCAAAGGCAGCAAAGGCGCGACCAAAGGCCTCCGGGTCGAGCAGACGCAGCAGCCGCGAGAAGGTGTCGTGGCTGGGAGCTGCGTCATAGTCGATCAGCCGCGACAGCGCCTGCTTGCGCTCCTGCGCGAACAGGGCAAATTCCGTCGCATTGCTGGCGCCGCACAGGCTTGCTGCGATCATCATCACGATCAGGTCGCCAAGCCGGTGCGTGGCGTTGGGCGCGCGTGGATCAGGCACCGCGCCAAAGTAGCTCTCAAGGCAGGAAATGGCAGTCGCTCCTTCGCTCAACTGCCTCTCCAAAGAATCCTTTCTCAGCCTAAACTCAACCCCAAAATCGCCATATGCGATTCCCCTGCCC
>NZ_JAMYRZ010000104.1:0-1114 GCF_040321675.1 Mesorhizobium sp. M0296 | reverse complement strand
TGTTTGGACTGGGGACATCGCGAACAGATGTGCGAGGACATCGCGAACAGTTTTGCATGCTATCGCGCCAGGACATTGAGGTCGATGGTTTCTATTTTCTGATGTCTGAACCAGGCGTCGAAGACACCGTCTGTGGCGGTGGGCCTGAAGGCGACGGATTTTCCTGTGAAGGCCCTGCACAAACGCATGGTGCGGCCAAGAATGGAGACGAAGCCATGCTGCTGTACGCGGCGGATGAGATCGCCCTTGGCGTATTCGAACGGCTCGACCGTTTCGCGATAAGGGCGCAGCGATGCCCAGTAGCGATCGAGCGGCACGCCGCCGTCCAGCGCATCGTGGGGACGCTGGGCGTTGTAGACATGGCGCCACTGGTCGAATGCGTCCTGGGCCTTGGCGAGATCGGCGAAGGGCGGTCCCTGCAGCGCCTCGGCCTTGAGCGAGCGATGGAAGCGCTCGTCCTTGCCGAGGGTCTGGGGATGGCAAGGCCTGGAGTGGCTGACGGCGATGCCGGTTTCGATCAGCCAGACGGTGAGCAGCGTGAAGTCGTTGCGGCCGCCATCGCCCCAGGGCGGGCCATTATCGGTGGCGATGCGCCACGGCAAGCCATAGCGGCGGAAGGCGGCGACCAGCCGGGCTTTTACGGTTGCGGTGGTCTGGTCGGCGCAGGCCGACAGCGCGACCGAGAAGCGCGAATGGTCATCAAGCACGGTGAGCGGATGCAGGCGGCCGCAACGCAAGGCGACGTGACCCTTGAAGTCCATCTGCCACAGATCGTTGGGGGCGGCATGCTCGAAGCGGATGAAGGACTGCGCTCCACCGCCCGACGTTCCCAACTCAATGCCGTTGCGACGCAGGATGCCGGTTACCGTCGAGGCCGCCGGCGTGCCGATACCCTCGCGGGCAAGCACACGCGCGATCTTGCGTCCACCCCAAGCCGGATGCGCCATACGCACCGCAAGGGCCGCCGCTTCCACCTCCGGCGCGCTGCGCGCCGGGCTCGATCGTGGCCGCCGCGACTGTTCGACCAGCCCAGCCTCCCCCTCGATCCGATAGCGCGAAAGCAGCTTGTGGCCACAGGTCCGGCCGATACCGAAGCGCTGGCACAGCACGCTTA
>NZ_JAMYRZ010000103.1:0-1332 GCF_040321675.1 Mesorhizobium sp. M0296 | reverse complement strand
CCCGTCGCTTCACCCGCCCAGCAGGGCACAACCCACGCCGGAAACGAACTCAAAACTGGATAGAAACTGGGGGCAACGTCAAGGGCGATGACGTTCTCAAGGGCGGATCCGGTGCGGACATTTTCGTCGTGACCCCCGGCAACGGCAGTGACCTGATTCTCGACTTTGGCGCCGATGATACCGCGCGCGTCGGGAGCTTCGGCTTCACCTCCTTCGAGGATGTGCACGCCAACATGGTCCAGTCGGGGGCGAACGTCAGACTTAACCTGTCCGATGACGAGTTTCTCGTTTTCGCCAATAAGACCATCGACCAGTTCACCCCAGGCCAGTTCGATCTGGCCCTGGACAGGTCGCATCTGGAACTCACCTTCTCGGACGAGTTCAACACGCTCGACCTGTGGAATGGCTCGAGCGGCACCTGGGACTCGAACTTCTGGTGGGGTGCCGCGAACGGCAGCTCGCTCACGAGCAATAAGGAGCTTCAATGGTATATCGACACCAACTACGCCCCGACGCGTTCCGTCAACCCGTTCAGCGTTGAGGACGGTGTTCTCACGATTACCGCCGCCCGGGCTCCCGCGGCAATCCAGCCCTACATAAACGATTACAAATACACGTCAGGTTTGCTGACGACCTATGAGTCCTTCGCACAAACCTACGGCTATTTCGAAATTCGGGCTGACATGCCCGCAAAGCAAGGTGTATGGCCGGCCTTCTGGCTTCTCCCGGCTGACGGCTCCTGGCCACCGGAACTGGACGTCGTGGAAATGCTCGGTCAGGATCCAAACAAGCTCATTATGACAAGCCACTCCAACGAGACGGGAACTCATACGACAGTGTCCTCGACGGCCTATGCCGCGGATACCGAAGGGTTCCACAATTATGGAGTGCTGTGGACAGAAGACGAACTCGTCTGGTATTTCGATGACGTCGAAGTTGCTCGTGCCGCAACGCCTTCCGATATGCATGACCCCATGTATATGCTGGTCGATCTGGCGGTTGGTGGCCTCGCGGGAGCGCCCGCCGACGGGCTTGCTACACCTGCGGAAATGCAGATCGACTACGTCCATGCGTACGCGCTGAACGATTGGCATATCTAGGCGCAACACCTGACGGTGGCGGCGGTATGGAGACGTCGCAGCCGAGCCTGATTGCGGGCACGATTCTTGCGCCTGGGACCGAACTGGAACCGATGTGAAGGCGATGTCGCATTCCCATTCGTCCGAGCCGCCGCGAACAGCCCTCGGTGCGGTTTTGGCTTCTTTCCGCCGCGCGTTCGCTGGAATTGCCCTGATGAGCGGCGTCGTCAATGTTCTGGCGCTGACCGGCTCG
>NZ_JAMYRZ010000102.1:0-1494 GCF_040321675.1 Mesorhizobium sp. M0296 | reverse complement strand
CTGATTCAATCTTCGTCGTAAGAGGAGATTGAGTCGATGATGGGCGAGCAAAGTGTGATGCAGGAGGAGCTGTTCTACGGCTTCAGCCTGGAGCGGCATGTGCCGGCGGATCACCTGCTCAGAGCGATCGACCACTTCGTCGACCTGTCCGCCATCCGCCAGCATCTGGCGCCCTTCTACAGCCCGATCGGCCGTCCCTCGATCGACCCTGAGCTGCTGATCCGCATGCTGATCGTCGGCTATTGCTTCGGCATCCGCTCGGAGCGCCGGCTGTGCGAGGAGGTACATCTGAACCTGGCCTATCGGTGGTTCTGCCGGCTTGGCCTCGAGGGTGATGTGCCTGACCACTCAACCTTCTCCAAGACCCGCCACGGCCGCTTCCGCGATGCCGACCTGCTGCGCGAACTGTTCGAGACCGTCGTCCGGCGCTGCATAGCTGAAGGGCTCGTCGGCGGCGAAGGCTTTGCGGTCGATGCCAGCATGATCGTCGCCGACGCCCACCGTCAGCGCGGGATCGAAACGGCCGAGGACCTCAATCCCAAAGCCAAGCGGGCCGTGGCTGAGTATCTCGCCACTCTGGATGACGCCGCCTTCGGGGCCGCCACGCCGGTGGAGCCCAAGTTCGTCTCCCCTGTTGATCCCGCCGCGCGCTGGACTGCCGCTTGGGGTGGCCCAGCCGTCTATGCCTATTGCACGAACTATTTGATCGACGTGCAGCACGCCATCATCGTGGACGTGGAGCCCTCGACCGCGGTGCGCCAAGCCGAGGTGACGGCCGCCAAGACTATGATCGAGCGGGCGCACGACGAGCTCGGCCTCTGGCCGGAGCGGCTGATTGCCGACACCGGCTACGGCTCGGCCGAAATGCTGAACTGGTTGGTGCATGAGCGTGGGATCGAGCCGCATATCCCGGTCTTCGACAAGTCTAGGCGCAAGGATGGCACCTTCTCGCGCGACGACTTCACCTACGACCATAAGGCCGATACATACATCTGTCCTGGCGGGAAGACGCTCAGGCAGCGCCAGAAGACCTATCGGATGCCACACCCTCTCGTCGACGAGAATGGCATGATGCGCTATCGCGCCAGCAAGCTGGATTGCGACGCCTGTGCCCTGAAGCCCAGCTGTTGCCCGAAGGAGCCGGCGCGCAAGGTGCTGCGCTCGATCTATGAGGGCGCGCGCGACATGGCCCGCGACATCGCAAAGACAGACGCCTACCAGACCTCACGCTATCAGCGGAAGAAGGTGGAGATGCTGTTCGCGCACCTCAAGCGCATCCTGAAGCTCGATCGATTGCGATTGCGCGGCCCCTGTGGTGCCCGCGATGAGTTCCACCTTGCAGCCATCGCCCAGAACCTCAGGAAATTGGCCAAGATTTGCACCCTCGGAACAAACGTCCGAGCCACTTAAGGCGAGGAGGTCGCGTCGACCTTAATCAAGACGCTTCGGTGCGAGTGGATCCACGGCTTCATCGCCGACTTCTTCAACACTATC
>NZ_JAMYRZ010000101.1:0-1549 GCF_040321675.1 Mesorhizobium sp. M0296 | reverse complement strand
GCCCAGGCGTGTCTGCCAACTGCCCGGCGGGGGGGCCGCGTCATGGCCCTCGGTTGCGCCCGGCCCGCCCAATAAACCCGCCACGGCCCCGGGGCCCGGGAAACTTGCCCGCGCCCGCCGCTAGCCAAGCCAAGGAGACGAACCATGCCCCGCATCGTCAAGCATTCCCGCCGCGTCATGGCGGCACTCGCCCTGATCCTGGTCCCGGCCGGCGCGCTGGCGACCATGGCCACCGCCGACCAGTCCGTTGGGCCGGTGCGCTGCGAGATCCGCGCCACGCCGGAAGGGGGCATGGTCTTGCTTGAGGCGCTTGCCTATGCCGACAGAAACGTGAGTGGCACCTATTCCTTCCATGTCGAAAGCACCGGTCGCACCGGCGGCACCAGCATCGAGCAGGGCGGCGCCTTCAGCGCCGCGCCCGGCAAGCCAGCTACGCTCGGCGCTGTCACGCTCGACGCAAAGGCCGGCGTTTACGACGCCAAGCTCGAAGTTGCGGTCGATGGCAAGAGCATCGGCTGCGCCGCGCGGGTCGGCGGCGCGACCTGATCGCACCGGCCAGTTCACGAAAAAGGGCGTCGGCGTTCGGCGCCCTTTTCTATGTGTGCCGAGCCGGGAAAAATGACTGAACGACAGCTGAACGACGGGTTCCGGGATGGTTCAGCCGCAATTCGGGAAGGTTGGCCATAGGCTGAGGCAGCCGGAAATGAAGACCAAGATGACCCGCAATATGTTCATAACCCTTACTGCCGCTCTCGTTGCCGGCAGCATCGGCCAGGTGGCGCTGTCCGCACCGGCCTACGCAGGAGGCTGGGTGTCGGTGACATTTGCTCCTGCCAACGCCCGCGACGCCGGCGCCCTGGCGACCGGCCTGCGCGTCTATTCGAAGTATCGCGGCCTGCACGGCGCCAGAATCCGTCAGTCCGGACACGGTAATGCTGCTGGCCTCGGCCGGAACGCCGCGGCAATCTGGGCATCATCCATCAGGAGGGCAACGGCCATTCCGCCATCCTGAGGCAGAACGGCAACGACAACGCCTACGGTATTTTCCAGTTCGGAAGGAACACCGAGGCGAATGTCGTGCAGAACGGCGACGGTGGTGGCGGCGCCATCTTCAGCTACGGCTGGTAACGGCCGATAATCGGGGCGCGAGCGGGACTCGATCCCCTTGCGCGCGACCCAATCATTCGGGCCGAACATCTCGGCAGAGCCGAAGATGACCCCGCGGCTTCCTCCTTGGGAGGTTTTTCAACGCGGGCCGATGTCGACCCAGCCCGCACCCCTCGCGCTGCGGCCCACATCGAAAAACCTTCACCGATGCGGACCTTCTGCAGCGGCTTTTCCACGCATAGCAGACGTTCGACGGAACGGGTGATCCTGCCCCGGCAAACACCGATGATGTCAGATAAAGTGCGGCAGACAATGTCACGAGGAAGCGAGGCGACATTTCACGCTCCGCGACAGCCGGAAGTGATCGACGACCTTTCCAACGTTTGCCTTCGCGATTGCCCCCTCCCGGTCAAGCAACCCAAATATCAGCGTTCCTCTGGCG
>NZ_JAMYRZ010000100.1:0-1592 GCF_040321675.1 Mesorhizobium sp. M0296 | reverse complement strand
AGGAGGTCGCGTCGACCTTAATCAAGACGCTTCGGTGCGAGTGGATCCACGGCTTCATCGCCGACTTCTTCAACACTATCCACCCGAACCGGTCTTCCGATTTTGGCCGGCGCCCAATTTGCGTTGGTTGCGAGCGCAAAACTTACTCCGCCAAACGCGAGCGCCTCGCTGTCAGGGAGACTGTTTGCGCTGTCGCGAATGGCCAGTTCGAGTTTACTTGCTTCCGTTCGAGTGATCGACATGAAGATCTGCATCAGGTCAGTGCTCGTCCATGCAAGCTGGGCATCTAAGGCCCGCTTCTGGCATTCCAAGACTCGAAGCTGCCAGTCACCGGCCCCAGTTGAACCCTTAGGGCGATCGGACTGGATGCGCCTCATGTCGGCCGTTGCGGACGCCTTTGCCACCGCCCAAAATGCAGACATCGCCGGCAACGAGGTGGAACAACCGCTCCCGCCGCCTATTAGGTCTTCAGCTCGCGCTTGAGTTCGTTGAGGAAGCGCCAGTCCGTACCTTTCGCGATAATCCTGTCGGGTGCGGAGCCGATCAAACCGATTTCCTTCAGACGCAGCGCATAGAAGCGGACGGTATCAGTGGAATCGTAGTCCCGCCATTCCCGGTAGGGCAACTCGCTGATCGCTGCGAACGCATCATTGTAGTGGCTGGCGAACCCGCCCGCCACCAAGCGCTCGGCAACCAAGGCCGGCGCAGCGGTGCATAGATCCGCAGCCTTGAGGATGGCGCGCAGCACACGCTTGGTAGCAACCGGATGCGCGGCCACAAAATCGCTGTTGCCGGACAGCATGCAGCAGAAATATTGTGACCAAGGTCGGTCCACAGTGCTGTTGACGATCACGTGCCCGACCTTGTTGCGCCGCAATTCCTGCGGGTCCGGCGGAAAGCCCAGGAACGCATCGATGTCGCCCCGCGCGAACAGCTCCTTGGGCTTGACCGCCGGGTCCACCACCCAGTTGATGTCGCGCGCCGGATCGAGCCCGACATAGGCCGCGATGCTGGCGAGGAACAGATGCGGCCCCGAACCGAGCCCCTGGACGCCGACGTTCCGGCCTTTCAGATCGACGACGCTGTCGATCCCGCGCTTGGCAAACAGCTCGAAGCAACCGGGATGGATGCCGCCGAGCAGAGTGAGCCGCGCACCGGAGTCCAAGGCGACGATCGAATTTGTCACGAAGTTGAGGCTAAAGTCGATCTCGCCATTCGCCACCGCGGAGGCCGTGGCCGCACCGGGGCCTGCGGCGACATAGGCAACCTCGGTGAAGCCCTCAGCGCGCAGCAGATCCTCTGCAACATACTGTGGCGCCACGCAGATGCTAGGGATCTTGGCCAAGCGAATGCGTGTGGTCTCCGGCGCTGGCTCGGCAAGAACTCGAGTTGGAGCGCCGACGAGGCTTGCGGTGCCGGCAGCCGTCAGGCCGGCCAGGAAGCGCCTGCGGCTCTGGATGATTTGCATGTCTACGTCTCCCCTCGAGACAGATGGGATCAGGTTTTTAGCTCACGCTTCAACTCGTCGAGGAAGTGCCAGTCCGTTCCGTTGGCGATGATCTGTTGCGGGCTCGATTTGATCATGCCCGTCT
>NZ_JAMYRZ010000099.1:0-1596 GCF_040321675.1 Mesorhizobium sp. M0296 | reverse complement strand
TCTGACTCACTTTTGATGAAAATGGGCTGCCGGCTGGCGTTGGTTTCACATAAGGAATCAATGCCATGGGCTATACATTGCGGCCTTCGACCCTCGTCTCTCGCGGCTTTGTGGTGGACGACACCGCCGTTGACGATGAGGTGATGTTGATCACGGTCCGTCCTACGAGTACGGCGAGCTTCTGTCCCGGCTGCGGAACGAGGTCGCAGCGGATCCATAGTCGGTATCAGCGGCGCCTCGCAGACCTGCCTATGGCGGGCAAGCCTGTTCGGATCGTCGTTGTGGCACGGCGGTTCCACTGCGGCGCCGTGTTGTGCGGCCGGCGGATCTTCGCTGAGCGTTTCGACGGGGATGTTCTGGCGCCGTGGGCGCGGCGAACCGCCCGGCTCGACCAAATCGTCCATTACCTTGGGCTTGCGCTGGGCGGCAGGCCCGCAGCCAGCTTCGCCAAGAGATTGATGCTGCCGGTGAGCAACGACACGTTGCTGCGCATCGTGCGGCGGCGTGGTAGTCCGCGCTTTGTCCCGCCGAGCGTGATCGGGATCGACGATTGGGCGTGGCGACGAAATCAACGCTATGGGACGATCATCTGCGACCTTGAGCGCCGCAAGACCATCGCCTTGCTGCCTGACCGTGAGCCGGCGACGGCTCAAGCCTGGCTCACAGACCAACCCCAGATCGACATTGTCGCCCGCGATCGCGGCGGTGGCTACGCTCTTGCGGCCGCCAAAGCGCTGCCTGGGGCGATCCAGGTGGCCGACCGCTGGCACTTAATGGAGAACGCCAGCCGCGCCTTCCTCGACGCAGTTCGCAAATCCATGCGGTCGATCCGCGCCGCGCTTGGTGCCGCCACGATTGATCCAGAACTGCTAACCGCCGCCGAGCGGATACAATATGAAGGATACCTTCGTCGGGAAGACACCAATGCCATCATCCTCGTCATGGCCAAGGATGGGACTACGATTAAGGAGATCGTTCGCCGCACCGGCCATAGCCGCGGCGTAGTCCGCAAGGTTTTGCGAGGCCAGCGATCTGACGTCTTTCGAGTCCGAGAAAGCTCGCTGGGAGCTTTATCTTCCTTGGCTCGACGCCCAGTGGACGGCTGGGGAGCGCAATGCAACAGCACTCTGGCGGTGCCTCAAGAACCAGGGATTCCGTGGTTGCTTGCGTGTCGTCACCGAGTGGGCCACGCGTCGCCGGCATTCAGATCAAGTGAACGGCGACGCCCTGCGCCGTGCGCCCTCGGCCCGAACCATTGCGCGGCTAATGACCATCGGTCGCGACAGCCTCTTTAAGTCCGAAACCGTCACGGTGGCGGCGATCGAGGGCGGCGTGCCTTTATTGGTGGAGGCCCGGGAAATCGTTGCAGGCTTCCAGGCCATGATCCGCAAGAAGACTCTCGCCGATCTCGAACCTTGGCTGGAGCGGGCCAGATCAAGTCTAGTCGCCTCGTTCGCCAATGGCGTTCTCAAAGACCGCTCGGCCGTCAGCGCGGCGATAACCTCGCCCTGGTCCAACGGTCAGACCGAGGGCCAGATCACCAAGCTCAAGCTCGTGAAACGCCAAATGTATGGCCGAGGAAAACTCGACCTGCTT
>NZ_JAMYRZ010000098.1:0-1940 GCF_040321675.1 Mesorhizobium sp. M0296 | reverse complement strand
TCCGCTAAACACGGGGGCTGCGCGGCGGACACGCCGACGTCACCGCAATGCCACGCCATTTTGCAGAACTTGACGCACACAACTCTCGCATGCGCCATGATGCGCGTGGGGAATGCATTCTGGTCTGCCCCTGCTGCAGGCGGCTTAACAAGGCTTGCAGCCGGAACAATCGCTCAATGACTCGCGTTTCTTGCGAAGACCCGCTTCTTTTGCACGGGCAGCGGCCTCGAAGGCTCGCAAATGTCGCGCCGGCGTTTCAATCGCACTCGCCTCAGCCCTCACGATTTGGCTATTTGTGAACGCGTGTTTGATCAGGTTTGCGCAGATGAGCACATTGACCCTCTAAGCCTGGATGCCGAAGCCTTGGCGGTGATGATTGTCGCAATCTTCCGAAACGTGACTACCAATGAGCGCGAACTGCTGGAGGAAGTTAGGTCTCTTCGTCGCTCAAAAGGCGCAGAGAAGGAGCACTAGCTAGGCGGTGTTCCGAGGCGAATTGTTCTAGTCCCGCATTGGCACAATCGGATTGGCATCTGAATTGCCCATTGATGATCGCCAGAGTGTAGCCACCGAGCTTGCGAAGGGGATGGAGATGGGTTTGGCCGAAGACTTATCTGATGTCGCGCTCACATTCGAATGTCCGGATTGCTCACACCCGGCGGTAAGAAAGGGCTCTGCACTAAGAACAATCGCGCACTTCAGATGCGACGGGTGCAACGCCAAGGTGCGGATGACCTATCCGCAGAAGCTCGCGATCTTCGAAAAGCACAAGCTATTGGCCGCAAGCAGCCGGCAAAGCCGCGGGAAGCGATTGTACGCCCCCTACCGGGGCTGATTGCCGCCGACAACAACACGACACAGAAGGAAAATGCCCAAGGTCAGGGGCACAGATGCGGCCGAAGTGGCTTCGCGACCTCTGCCGCGTGCAGCGACGCCTGCTAAGCCTTCCTCATCCGCGCGGCCTTCTCCCCTTTTGACGCATGTTGACCATGACAATGCACCCAATCGGAATAATTCGGGCGAACGGCTCGTTAGTTCGTTAGACGGTGCTAAACTACGGCAAAGTGTCCGAACGTCATTTCATGAAGCCCGCCAGACAGGCTGCGGCTCGCTCTGGCCTAACCGCGAAGGGAACCAGGAATGAAAACGGCTGTTTCGACCTCTTTGACAAGACGAAGTGTTGTCGCCGCGCTGGCGCTGACCGCGGCATCGACGGCGGTATTGCCTGCCGACAACGCGCTCGCCCAGGCCAAGAAAACCACAGCTGAGAAAAGTCTGTATGAGCGGCTGGGCGGCGTGTTCGCCATCGCAGCGGTGATCGATCATTTCAGCGACGCCGTCGTGAAGAACCCGATCGTCGGCCAAAAGTCCAAGAATCCGCAGCTGCGCAAATGGCACACCAAGAACCTGGAAAGGTTGCCCGGCCTTAAGTTCATGCGCACGCTGTGGGTCTGCGACGTTTCTGGCGGGCCCTTCAAGTTCGTCGCCACCAAGCCCGGCACGACGCCGCTCGGTCTCGAGGAGGCGCATCGCGACCTGCGGATTTCCCCCGCGGAATTCGATGAGGTCGCAGCCGAACTCGGGCGGACGTTGGATCATTTCAAAATTCCGAAGCCTGAGAAAACCGAAGTCCTGGAAGCTTTCGCCGCCCACAAAGACGAGGTCACCGCCGGCTACGTCAAGCCGGGCTGAAGCGCTTATATCGCGCGGGCATTCGTTCTGAGCATGGCGCGCATCGCCGTGACGATGCGGCGCGGCCGTAGCTCAGCGCGCGCAGTCTTCCGGTGGATCCTACTCGGAACCTGCGCGAACTGTTTCCGCGCTGAGCGACCCTTCCGGCAGTGGCAGCATGAGTTCGATAGTGTTGAAAAAGTCCGGGTTGCAGCAGTCCTGAAGCACTGATTCAATCTTCGTCGTAAGAGGAGATTGAGTCGATGATG
>NZ_JAMYRZ010000097.1:0-2011 GCF_040321675.1 Mesorhizobium sp. M0296 | reverse complement strand
TCGTGGATGTCGCGCAGCCAGCGGCGCAGTTCGCGGCGCACCTGCGCATCGAGCGCGCCGAACGGCTCGTCGAGCAAAAGCACGGCCGGTTCGATCGCCATGGCGCGGGCCAGCGCCACGCGCTGGCGCTGGCCGCCCGAAAGCTGTGCCGGATAGCGTTTTTCCAGACCGGAAAGCTGAACGAGGTTGAGGAGTTCCGAGGCGCGGCGGCGGATTTCCTTCGCCGACGGGCGTGACGGCCCGTGCCGGACCTTGAGTCCGAAGCCGATATTGTCGGCGACCGTCATATGGCGAAACAGCGCGTAGTGCTGGAAGACGAAGCCGACATTGCGCTCCTGAATCGACTTTTGAGAGGCATCCTCTTCGCCGAAGAAGATCTTTCCGCGGGTCGGCCGCTCCAAGCCGGCAATCAGCCTGAGCAGCGTCGTCTTGCCGGAACCGGAAGGTCCCAGCAGGGCGATCAGTTCTCCCGACTTGATGTCGAGCGAAACGTCGCGGAGGGCCGGAAACCGCTCAAACTCCTTGCGCACGTTGGCAACGCGAACTTCCATGCAAATCCCTTTTGTAGTTGATGCATGCCGTTATCCCAAAACCGGTTCCCACTTTTGGGCGACATCAAATCTTTGTTTTATGCATGTCGTTGTCCAAAAACCGCTACACACTTTTGGGCGACATGCATTTGTCAGTGTCCGCGCGTCGCGGCGATCTCGGCGCCGTAGCGCATCTCGAGAAGTGTTTTCAAGACCAGCGTGACGAGCGCCAGGCCGGCAAGCAGCGAAGCGACGGCAAAGGCGGCGGCGGCATTGTACTCGTTATAAAGGATTTCAACATGCAGCGGCATGGTGTTGGTTAGCCCGCGTATGTGGCCCGACACGACCGAGACCGCGCCGAACTCGCCCATGGCACGGGCATTGCACAGCAACACGCCGTAGAGCAATCCCCATTTGACGTTGGGCAATGTCACGTACCAGAACGCCTGCCAGCCGTTGGCCCCGAGCGACAGGGCAGCCTCCTCGTCGCCATTGCCCTGTTCCTGCATCAGCGGGATCAATTCGCGGGCGACGAAGGGGAAGGTGACGAAGACGGTGGCCAGCACGATGCCCGGCACGGCAAACAGGATGACGATGCCATGCGCCTTGAGCCAGGCGCCGAGCAGGCCTTGCGCGCCGAACAGAAGTACATAGACCAGGCCGGAAATGACCGGGGAGACCGAAAACGGCAGGTCGATCAGTGTGGTCAGGAACGCCTTGCCCTTGAACTCGAACTTGGCGATCGCCCAGGCGGCGGAAATACCGAAGACGATGTTGAGCGGCACCGAGATCGCCGCGACCAGAAGCGTCAGGCGGATCGCCGAGCGCGTGTCCGGTTCGCTCAGCGCCTGTGTGTAGGCCTCGATACCTTTGGCGAAAGCTTCCTTGAAGACGATGATCAGCGGCAGGAGCAGGAAAATGCCGAGGAAGGCAAAGGTCACTATCATCAGCACGGTTCTCGCCGTGCGGCTCTCGGTCACCGCCGGCGACTGGCTTTCATGGTGCGGCGCGTAGGATTTGATCTCCGGGTCAGCCATAGCGCTTGCGGCTCCAGGTCTGCACCAGGTTGATGACCAGCAGCATGACGAAGGACAGCGCCAGCATGATCGCCGCTATCGCGGTCGCCGCGGCGTAATTATATTCCTCCAGCCGGATGACGATCAGAAGCGGCGCGATCTCGGATTTGAACGGCAGGTTGCCGGCGATAAAGATGACGGAACCGTACTCGCCGACGCCGCGCGCGAAGGCCAGCGCGAAACCGGTGACGATGGCAGGCGCCAGTCCGGGTAGTAGAACGCGGCTGATGATCTGGAAGCGATTGGCGCCGAGCGTGGCGGCCACTTCTTCTACCTCCTTGTCGATCTCCTCCATGATCGGCTGCACGGTGCGCACGACGAAGGGCAGACCGATGAAGACCAGCGCGATGACGATGCCGAGCGGCGTATACGCGACCTTAATGCCGAGCGGCGTCAGCAGGCTTC
>NZ_JAMYRZ010000096.1:0-2031 GCF_040321675.1 Mesorhizobium sp. M0296 | reverse complement strand
TCGGCTGGGCTCTGAATGCTATGTCGAGTGTTCGGTACACGCTGGAAACGTCGTCACGTGCGCTGCAAATGAAGAACTCGCTGACGCAGGCCCAGATCCAAGCCATTGCCACAGAAAAATTACTGGATTTGGGATTGAAAGACGTCGATGTAACAATAGCAATCGACGCCCCCAGCGGCGGCTTTCGCATGGCACATCTGACCGCCCAATATGCGTTCGTGATCGAGTTCCCGTATTTCAACCGATATCCGATAAATTATGCGACAACCGTCACGGTTCCGTTGATTGGAACATAAGCCCCACTCTAGTCGGACGCCGCGGCCCACCACCCCGGACGTTCCTCTGCCAACCACCTTTGAGCCTCCTCACAGGTTGGTGCCAGAGCGGCTGTAAGACCGGCCTTGCGAAGGTTCACTTCCAGATCGAGCGCGATCATTGGCTCATCCTCAGCGACAAGGACCAGCGGCTTTTTCATATTCAGCAGCAGTGCACGTTTGTTGAACAATTCCGAGCCCGATGAGCCGAGTTAGCCTTTGCGCGCTGGCAGCTCAAGGAACAAGCCGCTTTGCCATGATTGGGTTCCAAAGGGCCGAACATAAACTTGGCAGGCTTTCAACATGGGAAAAGACATGTCCGCCCGCGAGCGACTGAAGGAGGGCAGGCCCAAGTCTTAGCCGATGAAACCGGCATTACGCAGGCGCAGGCGCGCGAGCAGATCGATGATCGGCACCGACCATGCATCATTGCTGCGCGAGGCCTGAATGCTGAAGAGCCGCGCGAGCCGGAAGTGAGCGGGCGTCGTAGAAATTACGAAGGAGCGAGCGCGTACCGATCAGTCCCAACATCGAGAGCACATAGACCAGGAGCAACGGAACCACGGATGGTTGGCTGTCGAGGGCGGCGTCCTCCTGTTCCTCGCCAAGATTGTGATCTCACCTGGCTTTCGTGACCATTATCGTCCAGCCCATTTTGCCGTCGGTCTCTCTCGAAATCCTTGTCGCCTATCTGCTCGGATCACGAGTCCCCAGGCAGGCGGCTCGGAAGCCAACCAGGACGATTGTGTCGCCATCGTTCTTGTCCATGGCGCCAACAGTGTTTTCTGCTTCACTTATGTTCCAAGTTTCTAATGCAAGATTTTGATAAGGGTGTCGCCCACAATCGGTGACGGAATATGGAAAGCCCGCGCCTCCGGAGCGAGGACGCGAGCTGCGATCTGACTCTGCGGAGGCACGGATGCTGAAGTCTAGCCAGAAGCGAGCCGAGAAGCCGCAATCGCCCGGCTAAAACCGAGCCGAATATCGACCCAGCAGCACAACCGTGGAACCTTTCAAAGCCGCATGCCTTCTCCCTTCCTCATAGAAGGAGATGCGAAATGAGCCTTGATATAGGAAAGGTCGCCATAGCGTTGCTGGGCCTGCTTGCCTACAAGAATAGAGACAAGATTGGCGAGTTGATCGCTGGTAGGAAATCGACAGATCCCAACACTAGCGCTGGCTCCCCTGGCGGCCTCGGCGACATCCTGGACCGTCTCAGAAATGCGGGTGCGGGCGATCAGGTAGATTCTTGGGTGGGAAAAGGATCCAACCGGCCCGTTCAGCGCGACCAGGTTGAGAATGCAATTGACCCGCAAACGTTGAGCGATTTGGCTGAGCAAACCGGATTGTCTAATGAAGAACTTCTCGACCGGCTCACGAGGGAACTGCCCGACGCGGTAGACAAGCTTACGCCCGACGGCCAGATGCCCGCGGGCAACGGTCCAAATCTCTTGGACGAGGTACCAGGAGCTGCTCGTACTTAGCGCCACTGCGACAAAGCAGGCTGAAAATGAAAGCCCGTATCCCCCAGGGGACGCCGGCTTCGGGAACCGACCTGGCAGCAATGTCAAGCGAAGTGGGGATTTGACCCCCTGGGCGAACTGAAGATTTGACCCCCTCATTGTTTTGCGGTCTCGTTGGTGCCGAGCGTGGGGGGGGGCGGGGGGGGATAATAGGGGCCACGCGGAGTTGGGTCGCCGGGGGGGGGGGGGCGCCG
>NZ_JAMYRZ010000095.1:0-2118 GCF_040321675.1 Mesorhizobium sp. M0296 | reverse complement strand
CGATGATCTGCTCTTCAGAGAAGCGGCTACGTTTCATGTCCTGGTCCTCTCGATGGGCCAGAACGAACTTCAAACCGGATTAGATAAGAGGGGCAAGGTCAAGGTCGATGACTCAACTGTTGTGTGGGGAGAGCTCTTACTTCTCATTCGCTCCAAATGCGGACGCGGCGCACGAGCTCGGAAGTTGAGATCCCGTAGCGATCGTGAAGCGTCGGCAGCGCGCCAGCGTCGAGGAACTCGTCGGGCAGGGCGATCTGGCGAAAGACTGGGGTCACTCTCTCGCGCATCAGCAGCGCGGCAACGCCTTCGCCAAGGCCACCAATGATGGTGTGGTTCTCCGCCGCCACCACCAGCCGTCCCGAACGGCGCGCGGCAGCGAGTATCGCCTCCGTATCCAGAGGTTTGATCGTCGGAACGTGCAGAACGGCGCAGCCGATCCTGTCGGCTTCAAGCGCCTTCGCGGCCTCCAGCGCGCGCATGGTCATCAGGCCGCTGGAAATGAACAATACGTCCGCGCCCTCGCGCAGCATTCGCGCCTTGCCGATTTCAAATGTATAGTCGTCTTCGTCGAGCACGACAGGAACCTTACCGCGCGAAAGCCGCATGTAGACCGGCCCGTTGTAGTCCGCGATCGCCTCCGTGGCCTGTTCGATGTCGAGCGCGTCGCAAGGGTCGATGATCGTCAGGTTCGGCATCCCGCGGAAAATCGCGATGTCCTCCGTCGCCTGGTGGCTGGGGCCGTAGCCGGTCGTCAGCCCCGGTAAGGCGCAGACGATCTTCACATTGAGTTTCTCCTCGGCGATCGCCATGCAGATGAAATCGTAGGCACGTCGCGATGCGAAGACGGCGTAGGTGGTGGCGAAGGGCGTAAAACCCTCCCGCGCCAAGCCGGCGGCGGCGCTCATCAGCACCTGCTCCGCCATGCCCATCTGATAGAAGCGGTCCGGATGCTCCTGTGCGAAGACATGGAGATCGGTGTATTTCGCGAGGTCCGCCGTCAGGCCAACTATCCCGGGCCGCTGGTGCGCCAGTCTGGCCAGTGTGTGCCCGAACGGCGCATTGCGTGTCGGTACGCCATCGGGCGCGATCGACGCGATCATCGCCGATGTGGTCTTGCGCTCACCGGCATTGGCGGCGTGGCGCGGCGCGAACTTTGACAACCTCAACGCGGACGTCCCTTTTCCAAAGCTTCGAGCGCTAACGTCCATTCGTGCGGTTCGACGCGGATGAAATGCGTGATGTCGCGGGTTTCCAGGAATGGCACACCCTCGGCCATGCGCGTATCGCAAACGATCACACGCGGACGAGGTTCCTTCAGGCCGCGCGCCATGTCGAAGGCCTTGCGGACCGCCTCGATGTCGTTGCCGTCGACGCGCTGCGCATGCCAGCCGAACGCCTCGAACTTGTCGGTCACCGGTTCGGAGGAGAGCATGGCCGTCGACGGACCATCGGCCTGCTGATTGTTGAAGTCGACAATGGCAATGAGATTGTCGAGCTTGTGGTGGGCGGCCGACATCGCGGCTTCCCAGGTCGAGCCCTCACCGAGCTCGCCGTCGGACAAAAGATTGTAGACGAAACTGTCGCTTCGCTTGCGCGTCAGCCCCATGCACATGCCAACGGCAATGCCAAGGCCGTGACCGAGCGAGCCGCCGGTGATCTCCATGCCGGGCGTGTATGGCGCCATGCCGGACATCGGCATACGGCTTTCATCGCTGCCATAGGTTTCGAGCTCTTCCTCCGGCAGCACGCCCGCTTCGATCAGAGCCGCGTAGAGCGCGATCGCATAGTGTCCGATCGACAGCAGGAAGCGGTCGCGTCCCTCCCACAACGTGTCCTCCGGCCGGTAACGAAGCGCATGGAAATAGGCGACGGCAAGCACGTCGGCGACACCCAGCGCCTGTCCGACATAACCTTGGCCCTGGACTTGACCCATCCGCACGGCGTGTCGGCGGATACGATAGGCTCGTTCGGCCAGGCTGACATTGCTGCCAGCGCGAGGCATCTCAAGCTCCGTTGTCCACTCAGCCATGGATTAGAGCCTTTCACGTTTTGATGGAAGCGTAGCCGGCGTTTGCGAAGTAGTTGTTGCATTCGGTTGCCTCGATCGTTTCAACGAGG
>NZ_JAMYRZ010000094.1:0-2332 GCF_040321675.1 Mesorhizobium sp. M0296 | reverse complement strand
TGCCGCTCGAATTTTCCCCAAAAGTGCCGAAGTAAAATTCCCCAGTTTCGCCGCTCAGACTGTCGCGGAGGGGTGTCCATTTTTCGGCGGCCGGCCGCGCGGTCGTGATGGTGCGTTGAGCGTCGGCGGCGTGATGGAGGCTTTTGATCGCAGGTGTTCGGGCATGAGCTCGGCGTGTTGTCGGAGCCGATAGCTCGATCCTTCGATCTGGACGACGACCGCATGATGAAGCAGGCGATCGAGAAGTGCGGTTGCGACGACAGGATCGCCGAAGACCTCGCCCCATTCGGCGAAGCCGCGGTTTGAGGTGAGAATCATGGCGCCCTTCTCATAGCGGGCGTTGACGAGCTGGAAGAACAGATTGCCGCCACCGTGGATGACGGGCAGGTAGCCGATCTCATCGACAACGAGCAGAGCAGGCCGGCAGAAGAAGCGGATGCGTTCCTGCAGGCGGCCTTCGCGTTCGGCCCTTGCCAGTGCGGCGATGAGTTCGGCGAGCGTGCAGAAATAGACGCTCTTTCCAGCCTTCACAGCCTCGACGGCAAGCGCGATGGCCAGATGGCTCTTGCCTGTGCCGGGTGGGCCGAGGAAGTGGACGACCTCGCAGCGGGCGACGAAGCCGAGTTGGGCGAGCGTGAAGATTCGATCTCGGTCGAGCGAGGGCTGGAAAGAGAAGTCGAAGCCGGCGAGCGTCTTGATCGTGGCCAGACGCCCCATGCGCAGTGCCGTCTTGATCCGGCTGTTCTCGCGGAGGGTCAACTCTTCCGAAAGGAGGATGTCCATGGCTTCGAGGGCGGCGATCTCGCCTTGCTCGAGCCGGCGCACGACATGATCGAGCGCTTCGAGCGCTCGTGGCATCTTCAGGCCGACGAGATCGTGGCGGATCCGGTCGATGGTGGATGGCGTGGTATCGAGCGCATTCGTCATGGACGCTGCTCCTTGGCCATCACCCGGGCGACGGCATCGTAGAAGGCCAACGGGCGCTGAGCGACCCTGTCGCCTGAGCCATGAAGGATGACCTCGTCGTTCCTCAGTCTTTGTCGGCGCTTGTGGACGTGGATGTTGCGATGCCCGGGCTCGACATGACGCTGGTGCCGACCTTCTAGAATGGGATGGATGGCAATCAGTGCGCCGTCCTCGAAGATGCGTACCTCTTCGGCCAGAGTGTGCACCTCGACGACACGGCGCCTGGTGGCGTCGGGCACGCTATAGAAATTGCCGCCAACGCTAACCATGCCCTCCCGGCTGATGCGTCGCTCGAGCTTCAGGACCGATCGGAACGGAGCCAACGGCAGCGGCCGGAGCGCTGTCCGCTCCTCGGCAAAAGCTTCGTTGACGACACGCCGTGTGGTTGCGTGAACTCTCGGGTTTGCGACCGTGTCCAGCCAGTGACGCAACTGGGCGTTCAGGTCTTCGAGATTGCGAAAGGACCGGGCCAGGAAGAAGTCCTCGCGAATGTAGCGGAACGGCCGCTCGACCTTGCCTTTGGTTTTGGCGCGGTAAGGCCGACACGCCTTGGGATGGAAACCATAGTGGCGGGCAAGATCGACGAGGGCACGGTTGTAGACGATGCCGCCGGTATCGCCTTCGCCGATCACAGCCGTCTTCATACGGTCGTAAAGCACTTCGCGAGGAGCGCCGCCCAACGCCTCGAAAGCCCCGGCATGGCAGCGCAAGACAGTCGGCAGATCCTGGTGGACGACGAAGCGTGCCCAGATAAGGCGACTGAAGCCAAGCACCATGGAGAATAGCCAGACGATTCTCGGCGTGGTCGGCTCATCGGCAAAGACGACATTGAACTGGGCGAAGTCGACCTGCGCCTGCTCGCCGGGCGGAGTCTCGAAGCGAACCTCGTATCCACGCTCCGCCGCGGCAGGACGGACGTCGCGCAGGAAGTCGGTAACGGCCGTGTAGCCGCCGCCATAGCCGAGGTCCTTCAGTTCGCGGAAAAGCCGGCTGCCGGTGAGCCCAGGATATCGCGTGACACGTTCGCGAAGATAGGCTGTAAAGGGATCGATCACCGCCTGACGCGGCTTGCGTGGTCCGTAGGCCGGAGCCTCGAGCCCGCGCGCTATGTATTTGCGCACCGTCTTGCGGTCGATCCCGCTCTCCCTGGCGATCGCCGACACCGACAGGCCCTGCCGATGCAAATCCAGTATCATCATCATCTCCCCGATCTTGATCACCGAAATCCCTCTCCCGACCATCAGGAGAAGCATCAACGATTACGCGCCGCCGGTCTCCCGGAGCGCGCTCCGGAAGACCGGCGGCAGCGCTAAAACTGGGGAAGATTCAAACGGCACTTCTGGGGAGTATTGAGCCGGCATCGACA
>NZ_JAMYRZ010000093.1:0-2720 GCF_040321675.1 Mesorhizobium sp. M0296 | reverse complement strand
GCGCAGGCAGGCTGGGATTGGCAATGGCTGGAAGGGGAGGGGACGAGGCTAGGTCGGCATCGCCCATCTGCATGACGATATCGATGATGTCGGGCAAAGCCGCGGCGCTTTGTGTGTGAAGCTTGTCCGAAATTCGTAGCATGTTTCGGACATCTTGACCGTCACTTCGTCCGAAATCGGACCACAGATTTCGGACAAAGCCCCGGCATCAACCCGCCAATATCTCGATCTGCCGTCGCCGCTGCAAACGTCGCCTGTGAGAGGCGAGCCGCCTCTAAACTGGTCGTATATCCCGATTAATAATAAGAATGTAGTCAACTTCCATATTTTAGAGGGCACGCATGCTGCCACTCAACCGGCCTGATCACCACACAAAGTGAGGAAGAACCTGGTTAGGTGCAAAGCGACAATTGCCTCGACAGCGGGTCCCGGAAGGTTTATGCTGCCCAATCTTACCGCAATCCGAAATGGCGATTGAGTACCTTCACGAGTGAAGGGATTCCCGCGGTCTTAGAGATGAGTTGTCGAATGGCGCGAAGTCGCACAGAATCGCGAAGTCGCACAGAATCGTGTGTTTGATACCGATCAGGATCGCGAGCTATTTCAGGCGCAGAGAGGTCTTGCGCCCGATGCACGAGTTGCTCCCGGTCCAACGGAAGTGAATGGGGTGGAACTGCTTTGTCGACCAAATTGTTGACGGAACGTCCGGCGCCCATTGTTGCTACATGTCTGGATTCTTGGGGCGTTTTGGATGATGCAATCCACCATCTCACTCCAAAGGGCAGTGGAATCTGGAACAATGTCGCTTTTGTACGCAGGACATCCTTCGCGCCCGATTGGCATATTGTCTTTAACTCTGCTTCTATTTTTGGGCTCCCTGTTGATATCGAGGCGAGTCCAAACAGGACAATTTTTGCAATCGGCGAACCGCCGACGAAAGCTCATCGCGCATTTCATGAAGGGCAAGGGAAAAATACCATCGTCCTGACGTCTGACGCAGAGCTGGCTGCTCGGCAGAATGCAGAGCGCCGATTCGTTTTGTCTCCACCTATCACTCGGTCTTGGTCTGTAACAAAGACATATGACCAACTTCTGGTCAGCGAAGTCGTGGACAAGCCGCTTCGGCTCTCATGGATTACCAGTAACATCGCCCTGCTTAAAGGGCATCGATATCGGCTGGCGTTTCTGGAACGGCTGAGAGAGGAGCTCGATTTTGACCTGTTCGGCCGAGGTTTTCGGCTGATTGGAGATAAATGGGACGCACTCGCACCGTACCGTTACAGTATAGCTTTCGAGAATACTCGTGCTGATTACTATTTTACAGAGAAGCTTATGGACTGCTTCGTTGCTGAAACAATGCCGATCTATTACGGCAGCCCGGCAATCACGAGGTTCTTCCCTTCCGACTCAATGGTTCTGATTGACCCAGAGGACAAGAACGTAATCCAAAAAATTCAAGAAATCATCGACTCGGACCTCTGGAAGGAGCGTCGCGGCGCAATACAAGAGGCGAAGCGGTTGGTTCTTGAGAAATACAATACGTTTGCTTATCTCGCGGGCTTCATCGAAAGCGTTCACGATAAACCCTTACCGCCGGAAGTTATACACATCGGTTCGCCTGCGGTCGATTTTGGGACAGACGAATGAAGTACTCCAACGCTCGCTTCGCGTGCCCGGCGGTTGGTGGTCTGGCGAGATCGGTACGGAGCGCTCGGCGGAGAATGCCTACCTGCGCAGACGGGCCAGCACGGGCGCACGAGGTCATGCGCCCCCGGCTGCCGCTGATCAGACGAACTGGGGAAGGCCAGGAACGGAATTGAGGACCTCGTCCACGAGTTCGTCGCCGGCATGTTCCTTGGCGAAGGCGATCGTCTCGTTGGCGATGGCGGCGATCTTTAGAATGCTGAGACCCTCACTCATCAATTGCTGGCCGAGCCCCATGAGGCCGCCTCCGCCCTCTGGGTCGTTGCCATGATACTTCGCCACTAATTCCGAAGCTCCGGGAATGGCCGCGATCATGCGCGCAACGGGACCGTCGGCCGCGTGGCGTTGCAGGAAACCCAGCATTAACCCAACGGCCTTCTCTGCGAGAGCCGGGCCGATGCCGGCACCAGTGGCGATGCGCGATAAGAATTCTTCCATGGCAGGGTTCGTCTCTCTTTAATGAGGTTTACACGGGGCCGGTCCGGCGCCCAAAGCGCCCTTGGCCGAACCACAATTGAACTCCACAAAAATAGGCCGGCGGAAGTGCTATTGCAACTGCGCGTAAAACCGCCTCTGTCAACGCAAGCTGCGTCGGACGTGCGTATTTCGCAAAAACGGGACAGTCGTTCCGCTAAATCGCGGACAGCAGTTTCACTAATTCGCGGACAGCAGGATGGGGTCGGCGCTCGGTTGCCTGGTTGAAGTCATTTGCGATTGATTTCGCCGTTTTCGGCGCCGGTCAAGGGCGGCGGTGTTTTTTGCTTTCTCATGCTGTCGCCTTCGAGGGTGATGCGATGGGCGTTGTGGATGATCCGGTCGAGAATGGCGTCGGCTATTGTCGGCTCCGCGAATGCTTCATGATGCACCTTTCCTTGATCGCCTGGTCCGTTGCAGTCGGCGTTGAAGTTGATCGATCTGGTCGCTGGAAAGGTTTCCGCTTGGCCGCGGGCGTCACCATTTCTTTCCCACAAGATCCTTCAACGCGGCATTGTCGAGCATGGCGTCGGCCAGAAGCC
>NZ_JAMYRZ010000092.1:0-3723 GCF_040321675.1 Mesorhizobium sp. M0296 | reverse complement strand
AAGGCGGTGCCCATCCAGGTGCGGCCGGTGACCAGCTGGAACGGCCGCGTCGAGATCTCCTGGCCGGCGCCGGCAACGCCGATGACGACCGACTTGCCCCAGCCGCGATGCGACGCTTCTAGCGCCTGCCGCATGACTTTGGTGTTGCCGGTGCAGTCGAAGGTGTAGTCGGCGCCGCCGATCTGGTCGGCGCCGCGCTTGGTCATGTTGACGAGATAAGCCACGACATCGCCGTCGATCTCCTTCGGATTGACGAAATGCGTCATGCCGAATTTCTCGCCCCAGGCTCGTCTGTCGTTGTTCAGGTCGACGCCGATGATCATGTCGGCGCCGGCAAGGCGCAATCCCTGGATGACGTTGAGGCCGATGCCGCCGAGGCCGAAGACGACCGCCGTCGCGCCTTGCTCGACCTTGGCCGTGTTGATCACAGCACCGATGCCGGTGGTGACGCCGCAGCCGATGTAGCAGATCTTGTCGAACGGGGCGTCGGCATTGACCTTGGCCACCGCGATCTCGGGCAGCACGGTGAAGTTGGAGAAGGTCGAGCAGCCCATATAGTGGAACAGCTTGTCCTTGCCGATCGAGAAGCGCGAGGTGCCGTCCGGCATCAAGCCCTGTCCCTGCGTGGCGCGGATCGCGGTGCACAGATTGGTCTTGCGCGACAGGCAGGACGGGCACTGCCGGCATTCCGGCGTATAGAGCGGGATGACATGGTCGCCCTTCCTGACCGAGGTGACGCCCTTGCCGACGTCGACGACGATGCCGGCGCCCTCATGGCCGAGGATCGCCGGAAACAGGCCTTCCGGGTCGGCGCCCGACAGCGTGAACTCGTCGGTGTGGCAGATGCCGGTTGCCTTGATCTCGACCAGCACCTCGCCATCACGGGGGCCTTCGAGGTCGACCTCCATGATCTGCAGCGGCTTTCCGGCGGCAACGGCGACAGCGGCGCGCGTTTTCATCAGGCAATCCTCCCAAGGCAGTCTGCAATCCAGGTTAGATTTAACTTACCATTCAGCTCTGCGCTATGCACGAAGCGACGTTCTGACCCCGGATTTTCGTCAGCGCCCGCCGATTTGCATGCGGGATAGGCTCCGACTTTGCCTTGACCGGCCCCCTGAAGCCCATAAAACGGGAAGCCCGTAAAAGAAGGGCAGCCGAGGGACGAGGCCTGTATGTTCACAAAGATCCTGGTCGCCAACCGTGGCGAGATCGCCTGCCGCGTGATCAAGACGGCGCGCAAGATGGGCATTGCCACCGTCGCGGTCCATTCCGACGCCGACCGCGACGCCGTGCATGTCGAAATGGCCGACGAGGCGGTGCATATCGGGCCTTCGCCGGCTGCGCAAAGTTATCTGGTCGCGGAAAAGATCATCGCCGCCTGCAAGGCGACAGGAGCAGAGGCCGTGCATCCCGGCTACGGTTTCCTGTCCGAGCGGGCATCCTTCTGCGAGGCGCTCGAGCAGGAAGGCATCGTCTTCATCGGCCCGAAGCCCAAGGCCATCAAGGCGATGGGCGACAAGATCGAATCGAAGAAGTTCGCCAATGCGGCCAAGGTGTCGACGGTGCCCGGCTGGCTCGGCGTCGTCGAAAACGCCGCCCATGCCGAAAGAATAGCCGGCGAAATCGGCTATCCCGTGATGATCAAGGCTTCGGCCGGCGGCGGCGGCAAGGGCATGCGCATCGCCTGGAGCAAGGCAGAGGTGCGCGACGGCTTCGACCGGGCGCGGTCGGAGGCCAAAAGCTCGTTCGGCGATGACCGCGTCTTCATCGAAAAATTCATCGTCGATCCGCGCCATATCGAAATCCAGGTGCTCGCCGACGCGCATGGCAACACGCTCTATCTCGGCGAGCGCGAATGCTCGATCCAGCGCCGCAACCAGAAGGTCGTGGAGGAGGCGCCGTCGCCGTTCCTCGACGCCAAGACCCGCAAAGCCATGGGCGAGCAGTCGGTGGCGCTGGCCAAGGCCGTCGACTACCAGAGCGCCGGCACGGTCGAGTTCATCGTCGACAGCGACAAGAACTTCTATTTCCTGGAAATGAACACGCGGCTGCAGGTCGAGCATCCGGTGACGGAGCTCGTCACCGGCATAGACCTGGTCGAGCAGATGATCCGCGTGGCAGCCGGCGAAAAGCTCGCCATCAAGCAGAGCGACGTCAAGCTGAACGGCTGGGCGGTGGAAAGCCGCCTCTATGCCGAAGATCCGTATCGCAACTTTCTGCCGTCGATCGGCAGGCTGACGAAATACCGGCCGCCGGAAGAGGGAAAATTCGGCGAAATCGTCATCCGCAACGATACCGGCGTTATCGAAGGCTCGGAAATCTCGATGTTCTACGACCCGATGGTCGCCAAGCTGTGCACCTGGGCGCCGACACGGCTGGCGGCGATAGACGCGATGTCGGAAGCGCTGGACAGTTTCGTCGTCGACGGCATCGAGCACAACATACCGTTCCTGGCGGCGCTGATGCAGCATCCGCGCTGGCGGGAAGGGCGGCTATCGACGGCGTTCATCGCCGAGGAATATCCCGACGGCTTCGCGCCGATCGTGCCAGACGCCGAGGAGAAAGGGGTGCTGGCCGCGATCGCAACCGCGGTCGAACTGCTGCGCCGCGACCGGCTCGACCGGCTGGGCGGGCGGCTGGCGCCGCATTCGGGCGCCTTGAAACGCGATTGGGTGGTGAAGATCGGCCGGGATTATCTTTCGGTTGCCATCGTCGAAGGCATGATTTCCATTCCGATGGAGCTCGACCTCACAATCGACGGCGGCAAACCGCTGACGGTGGCATCCGACTGGCGGCCGGGCGATCTCATCTGGCGCGGCACGGTCGGCGGCCGCAAGGTCGCGGCGCAAGTCAGGCCGGTGCTGAACGGGTTCCGCATCGCCTGGAAAGGCATGTCGGTGACAGTCCGCGCCATGCTGCCGCGCACCGCCGAGCTCGAAAGGCTGATGCCAGAAAAAGTGGCGCCGGATACCTCGAAGATGCTGCTTTGCCCGATGCCCGGCCTCGTCGTATCGATTGCCGTTGCCGAGGGGCAGGAGGTCAAGGCCGGTGAGACGTTGGCCGTGGTCGAGGCGATGAAGATGGAAAACGTGCTGCGCGCCGAGCGCGACCTCATCGTCTCGAAGCTCAACGCCAAGCCCGGCGACAGCCTTGCCGTCGATGCGGTGATCATGGAATTCGCGTGAGGCTGAAACCCGCCCTCGACGCCCGTCAGAAGTTGGCGGGACAGCGCCCCCCTCTGTCCTGCCGGACATCTCCCCCTCCAAGGGGGAGATTGGCAGCCTCGGCGCCTCGCTCGCTCCTGCAACGTTGGAAATTGGCGAAAGCCGAGATGATGGCCAATCTCCCCAGTAGAGGGGGAGATGTCCGGCAGGACAGAGGGGGGCGCGAAGGAACGCGACTTTGCAATTGGTTGAGCATGCTCGCTTGAGGAGGGACAAGGCGAGGCCGTGAGGAATTCGCAATTTTTTGCCGTCACGACGTATTTTGTTCTTGCTTTGTGCCGGCAGCTATGCTATTAATTTCGGTATGGTGCTAATTGGCTCCAGCGACCCGCCCGCAGTGGCGGGTTTTTATTTGCAGCCTGACGTCGGCGGGACAGCGCCCTCTCTGTCCTGCCGGACATCTCCCCCCTTGAGGGGCAGGGCTATCGCATATGAGTGATGGCATTGATGAGATAGTCGTCGTTCCAGGCGCATTTCTTGATGCGATGGCTGATGGGAA
>NZ_JAMYRZ010000091.1:0-4527 GCF_040321675.1 Mesorhizobium sp. M0296 | reverse complement strand
GGGTGTTTTCCCCCCCGTGGGCCACTTAATTTTTCCCCCCCTTTTTTTTTTTCGGTGGGGGTGGGGGCGTCGGGGTGTCCGGCGTTTCTCAATTGGCCCTAAACCCCGCTTTTCGCGAAGCCGGTAGCTGTCGCCACGGATGGTTATCACTGTCGAATGATGAAGCAGGCGATCAAGGATCGCCGTTGCCACCACGGGATCGCCAAACACGCTGCCCCATTCGCCCACCGAGCGGTTGGAGGTGATCAGGATCGATCCCCGCTCATAACGCCGCGACACCAGCTGGAAGAACAGATGTGCGGCATTGGCTTCGAACGGGAGATAGCCGAGCTCGTCGATGATCAGCAGTTTCGGCCGCGACAGGGTCGTCAGTTGCTTTTCGAGCGAACCGTCGTCATGGGCCTTGGCCAGCATCGCCACGAGCGTGGCCGCTGTGACGAACTGGACGCTATGGTTCTGCCGGATCGCCTCGCGCCCGAGAGCCACCGCCAGATGTGTTTTGCCCGTACCCGGAGGTCCAAGGAACAGGACCGTGTCGCCATGGGCAATCCAGCGGCAGGTCGCCAGTTCCCGGACTTGGCGCTGATCCAGCGACGGCTGCGCGTCGAAGTCGAAGCCATCGAGTTCGCGCACAAACGGGAACTGCGCGATCTTGCCTGCCATGGAGATGCGCCGCTCGTCGCGCCGCGCGATCTCGCGCGTCACGAGGAAGGCCAAAGCCTCGCGCAAGGTCATTTGCGAACGCGCCGCTTCGTCCAGCAGCGTGTCGAGCTGGTCCCGGATCGCGGTCAGCTTCAGCCGGTCGAGCTGAGCCACCAGCATCTCGTGATCGACCGCCGTCATCACCAGCTGCCTCCCACCAGTGCCTCATATTCGGCCAGTGGCCGCAACAGAGCGGAAGGCGCAACGATATCCGCCGGCGCCGATCGCACCGGCGCAGCAGCGCCGACCACGCCGGCAAGATGCGCGCGCTCGACAATCCGTTGGCGACGTCCGCGGCACAAAGCATGATCCGCCACCACCTCGCCCGCATGACGCACGATAACGCGACCGCCCAGCACCACGACCTGGACGCTCTCCCCGATCAGCCGCCAGGGGACTGAGTAACTGTTCGTGTCCAGGTCGATTGCGCAGTCGGCCTGGACCTTGCGCACGAGATCCCGCAGCTGCCCAAACGGTGCCCGTCCGCCCAGAGGGCGAAGCGCCATGGCTTCTTCGGCAAAGCGCTCCGCAGGAGCCACGCCGGTCGTGCCATGCACACGCTGATCGGCAATCTCGCGTGTCCACCGGTCCAGATGCGCCTCGAACGCCGCCCAGTTCTCGAACCGGCGGCCGGCAATCGCATTGCGCTTGACATAGCCGACCCCGCGTTCGTCCTTCCCCTTGGTACGTGCCCGATAAGGCGCACAAGCCCGTGGCGTAAATCCCCAATAGCGGGCAAAGGCGTGCAGCCGCACATTGAACCGCACCTCCCGCGTCGCCGCATCGTGATGTTCGACCAGCGCCTTCGGATTGTCGAACAGCACTTCCGTTGGAACCCCGCCGAAGCGAAGGAAGGCTCCTTCCATCCCCTCGAACCAGTCCGCCTGGCGCTCCCGAAGCGAGGGACGGATATGCAGGCGACGCGAGTAACCCAGCGTTGCCACAAACAGGTGCACCCGAACACGCTCGCCGCCGATCCACGCCCGCGTGTCGCCAAAGTCGATCTGCATCTGATGTCCCGGCGCCGTCTCAAACCGAACCGTCGCGCGCTTCTGGACCCTCAACTCCCGACGCCAACCCTGCACCCGAAGCTCCACCGACCGAAGCCCTATGACGATCCCATGTTCGCTCTCCAGTTCCTGGCGCACCACATCGGCGTTGCCATCATGGCGGAAGAAGCGCTCTCGCAGCCAATCGTCTAGCCCGTCAAACGCGCTCCGCCGCACAGGCTTGCGAAACGGAACAGTCCCGCCTTCGCGCAGATACCGACGCACCGTGTTGCGCGCGCACCCGAACTCCTTCGCCAGCCGCTTCGCTCCCCAGCCAAGCTCATGCAGCCGCACCATCGCTGCCACCTCTTCAGGCTGAAGCATCTCCTCTCCCTGCATCGTTCTCGACAATGCAGGAATCGCCGAAATCCCAATCGTCATCCATGCCTCCTCTCATAACCGAGAGGGTCAGTTCTTCATTTCGTCAGGGGGTCAGTTTCTCAATTCGCCCGACAGCAATCGTGTGAGGGGAAGTTGGACCTTCACCGCGAGGCGGTGTTCCAAGGTCGATCACAAAAAGTCCCGCCGCACATGCCAGGACGGCGGGACCGATCGAGCGCCTTTGCACCAGGCGGGGGGATGCGGGTTGGGCTTGCCCGGTGCGTCGGACCGTTCGGGAACCTTAGGCGTATCACCGGCAATGCGTCCACCAACCGACGGTTGGAGCGACAAGGATAAATTCGGTCACCGGCAGGTCGGGTCATCCTGGGTGCTATCGCTCGCCACCAGACGGTACCGGATGGTTTCGGATATGGTCGTTAAAGTAGCGCCCCTTGGCGAAAGCGGCTTTGAATTCGGCAAAGGTTTTCGGCGGTACGGCCTCAAACTCGTGCAGTTTGCCGCTGGCTACGAATCAGACCGAGAGGATTTTACTGTCGGGATCGTATTCTGTTTTGCCTATCGAGGTGGAGGGCATGACGGCGGCTCGATCGAAAAGCAATCAACGAGCGGAGAGGCCGTCGCGTTTCTTATGACTGCAGCTATGGTAAGCCACCCAGCTCAATTCGGAGCGCCGCCGGCGAGAAGATGTCGATAGCGTTCGTCATCATCCGGCGCGCGCGCGCAAGATCGGCCCGACGTGGCGCGTCGGCGCGGTCGCCGCCCCATGCTCTTCGACGGGCCGATCAATGGTTTCCGGCTGTATGTCGAGAAGGTGCTCTTGCCCACCCTCAAGCCGGGCGACATCGTCGTCAACGACAATTCTTCACACGAGGACATGAGGGGCAAGGCCGTCCGGCACGCCCTCGGCAAAGCCGGCGCCAAGCTCTTCTTCCTGCCGGAAATGCTCGCCAGACCTGAATCCGATCGAGATGGTCTTTGCCAAGCTCAAGCACCTGTTGAGAAAGGCCGCCAGATGCACCATCGACGCCGTCTGCAGCGCCATTGGCGAAATGCACGATGCTCTCAGATCAAAGGAATGCGCCAACTATTTCACCGTGGGTGATGGCCGAGTCCGTCACGCGAACTCAATCCTCCCTGAATGCCCGACGGATTTGATCGTCCAAAGGTTTTACGAGGTAAGACAGCATTGTGCGGCTGCCGGTCGAGAAGAACACCTCGACAGGCATACCGGGCGACAAGGTCAGGCCCTTCAGCCTCGTCAGCTCTGCACGTGGCAGGCTGACACGCACAGTATAGAAGCTGGTGCCGCTTCGCTCATCGATGCTGAGATCGGGGGAGATTTCACTGACTACACCATTTAGCTCTGGCGTTGTCCGCTGGTTGAAGGCCGAAAGTCGCAAGGTTGCGCTCTGTCTTGGCATCAGCTGATCGATGTCCTGCGGAGCCACACGTGCTTCGACGGTCAGATCGTCTGTGACAGGGACAATCTGCATGATGAGCTCTCCCGCAGATATGACGCCACCGACCGTGTGAACGCCGAGCTGATGGACGACGCCAGTCTGTGGGCTGCGTATATCGATACGCTTGAGCTGATCCTCGGCCGAGACCTTTTGCTCGACCAACTCCGAGAGCTTTGCCTGGACGTCACGAAGCTCGGTTGCCACCTCGCTGCGCAAATCCTGGTCGATCTGAATGATCTGCAAGCGGATTTCGGATGTTTGACCCTTCGATTGCGCCATGGACGCAGTCAGCTTCCCATGCTCGCCTTCAAGCCGGACTGCATCACGCTCAAGCGTCGTTATGCGATCGATTGAAACCAGCTTGCGTTCCCAGAGTCTGCGCATTCCGTCGAGCTCAAGCCCGATCAATTTAATTTCCTGGCTTTTAGCATTCCTTTGCTCGGTCAAGCCGGCGACTTCTTCGGTGAGCTGAGCAATGCGCTCTCTCAACTGAGCCTTCTGGCCAGCGCGTGCCTGGCGACGAAATTCGAACAAGGACTGCTCGCCGGCCATCGCACGCCGGATCTCAGGATCGTCCTGCCGCGACGTCAGCGAAGATGGGAAGGCGATGGTGTCAGTGCCATCGCGCTCGGCTTCGAGGCGGGCCAGACGGGCCTCGAATTCGTCCAAGCTCTTGGTGACCATGGCTAAATCGGCCCGGGTCACGGTTTCATCGAGACGGATCAAAACCTGGCCCGCCTTCACGGCGTCGCCTTCTCGCACGAGGATCTGACCGACCACGCCACCCGTTGGATGCTGCACCTTTTTAACGCTGGAATCGACGACCAGCCTTCCCGAAGCAATGACGGCTCCAGAAAGCTCCGTGACCGCGGCCAGGCTTCCCGCCCCACCAACCAGGAGCATGCAGACCGCGAGGCCGCCGAACAGATAGCGTCGAATGGTCCGGTCGATCGCCGATGCCGCGTGTTGCGTCA
>NZ_JAMYRZ010000090.1:0-4570 GCF_040321675.1 Mesorhizobium sp. M0296 | reverse complement strand
AGTATGCCAAAGCTCAGAATCTAGAGGGCATCACAGTCGACAGCAAGAAGTTGAG
Organism: Mesorhizobium sp. M0296; assembly: GCF_040321675.1. Lineage (NCBI taxonomy): Bacteria > Pseudomonadati > Pseudomonadota > Alphaproteobacteria > Hyphomicrobiales > Phyllobacteriaceae > Mesorhizobium > Mesorhizobium sp. M0296. Next base: position 4,515 of record NZ_JAMYRZ010000090.1, on the reverse strand, counting down.
GTATATCTGGCCCGTCGTATATCGTGAGCGACGTGTCGTTGCTATCCCACTTGATATGGATCTCTTCCTTGTAGTAGCCGCCTACCCCAAATACAAACGGTCCGATAAAAAAGCCTGCAGCGCCGCGAGTTTGTTCATAGAAGTAGTGATAATCGCTTTGCTGAAATTTTACCGTGACTTTGGGTTTATAAGCCACAATATAGCGAGCAGCTCTAAAGTTAATAACCCCTTCCGGCCCAAAAATACCTGTGGTCTGGGATAGTCGCTCCATCTGAGAACCGGGGGCGAACGGGCCTTTACGATAGTTCGCCAAAGCTATTGGATTAAACCACTCTCCAGGCGAGAATTCGAACATTGCAACCTGCCCGTCGAACCCAAGCGAGTAGGCGTCGTGAGTTGTGTCGATCTGTATCGTAACCCGCTGCCCGCCTGCAATAATCCCGAAGAACCCAAACCCTATTCCAACCAGCCCGGCGATCTCAGTTCTACTATAGTCATACGTATCAGATTGGGCAGAAATTTGAAACGTGGTGTTAGCTAGTCGATTTGCTCTAGCATCTCGAAGCCATTCTGGAAAACTGGTGTTGATTTGATAGGGATATATTTCTCTCATCTGATCCGGAAGCGAGTCAGAAGCTTTGGGAGTTTTAACTCTCTTCTTTGCAAAAGCGTTAAAGCGTAGAAGTATATCCCTGATCAGGGTCTCTTGACCGCCATAGGCTTTCTTTAGCCAATAATAAGCTTGGGCGTAGTAAGTATTAATAACGCTCGTGTCAGTTTCAAGCGTTGCGTTTGCATATTTATCATACCACTCATCAATGGTTAGCCATCGGCTTGGATTATTCGGAAAGCGCTTTTTTTGCCACGCATCGAATACATCCCAGCGATTTGAGTATCTCCGTAATAATTTGAAGTGCGCTTGCTGTGCCGCATCGGCTGTCTTTAGCGCATCGCCTGCTTTTCTAGCGGCCGCCTCGTCAACCACGGGAGCCGCTATATCCCTTATGAAAGCTGCGTACTGGTCAACAAAGCTATTAGCAGACGGTCGGCGGGAAACGCCGAGTGACGGCATATCATCCCCAGCCGCATAAAGGTAATAGTCCGAGAAATCCGGGTCATCCCAACGGACCGCCTCGGGGATCGTTACGAGTTGAAGGTTCGGCCACTTTTCTCCGCCTGTGAACTTCGCTCGTAGGGCTTCTGCGTAGACTTGCCATGATCGATCGATTAGCTCCCCGGAGCCAGGCAGATCCAACAATGGGGACACGGAAAGGGACTTCCGCGCCTCGGTTTCGGCATCCAAAAGTGCCCGCAGGCGAGCATTCTGAAGATCGATGTTGTCCTTGAAGGCTCTTACTACCTCGTCGTCGTCTGAGGGGCTTTGAGCGCTGGCGACGCGTGACAATATAGGAAGAGCCGCCGCACCACCAGCAACGCCCAAGAATTGCCTACGAAGAAGGTTCATGTCAATTCCTCCCTGGTTAAGTTGTATAAATATCGCCTACCTATTGGGGCGTATTCAGACATAAAGTGTCAACGCGAGGTAATCGATCACTTGCGCGTGAGATCTCCTAGAAAAATACAATCCCAATACATGCTCTCTTGCCACGCATTTGGTTTTGCCACTCTCTCCCAGGTCCATTGGAAACGATTGCCAGAAAGTCGTTGGGGCGAAGGGCACGTTAGCAACAATTTGGCTCTGACGTCATCTGCTGCTCCGCCGCTCAGATACTGGAAGAACGGGTTGTCGGCAGTTCTTGCAGCCAGGATAGCGGCGGCTTGATTTACCTTGGTAGCATCAACGCCAAGCATCCTTGCGATCAGAATATCCACGCCAACTAGGTGTTGCGGGTACCCCGGGTCGTTCGCGGCTGCAGCGCCCAATAGAAAATCGCCAAGGGGCCGCATGACATCGGTAGGCAGCCCTAGCTCTCTCAAAATGCGCCTGCAAAGCGAGCTATCTACACCTAATCTACGTGCTACCTCCTCAAGCCTGACGCAGTCGCCGGGACGGAGTGTGCATCGCTTATCAAAATCATCAGTGCAGAAACGAAGCCAGCCATACTGGAAGCACTTTCCGCCGAGCTTGGTGAGGCAGGGGCGATTCCCCTCAATCCAAGAGAGCCAGCTTGAAAACCTTGCCTTATCGCCCACTTGAAGAACGTACAGGAGCACGCCCAGGGACTGATCTGGCGAAAACGAAACATCATTCGCCGGTGCTTCCATGCCGATGCGGCGAGGCGACCGCCACCAACGTCCATCCGCACTTTGTGATCTCGCGACGGCATCGCACCCGGCACCCTCGCCTGCAGCGCACAGTAATCCGTTGAACAAAGTCATGTCGCCGTCGTCGCAGTCTTGCGGCTGCCCCTTCACTTCTTTGGAAGGGAATGGGTAAGCTGAGACTGAACAGAGAAATGCCTGTTTACGCCAGAATGAATCGCGGTCTGTCAGTTCGTCAGCAGATGCGGTCGAAGCCCAATGATTTGTTACGCTAGTAGATAACATTGAACTCGACATCAGCGCGGCGAGCGCACAGAAGATGAGACAAAAAATCTTCATCGCGATGCCAAATCCATTCCTGCACAGGAAGCTGAGTCGACGAAAATGGGTGCTATCAATAGTGTGAATAATACCTTATCGGGAGTCAAGCGTGATTCTAAATAAAGGCTTAGAGTCGAGCTAAGCGATTGTGTGACGGGCTTAATCTATTTGTGACAACATGCGACGGGCGTTTGAAAGAAAGGTTCACTTGGCAACGCCATCGCGAAACTGACCCGGAAGGTCGTCTACGTCTCGGAGATCTCACGAGCTCCTTTGATCGCTAGACGACCAAACACGGTGCGACAGTCTGTTCTCGGACTTAGTGCAAGTTAAGCTCAGTGAGCAGTATACCAAAAGCTGTTGCGATCGTCCGCGCCTCACGACGGGGTAAATTTCTGGCAGCCGAGCGGCAGGACTCAGTTCCGGTATCTGGAGCCCGGCGAATTATTCCTCTTCAAGATCCACGCGCCCGACAACTTCATTGTAGGCGGCGGGTCTTTGGTCACGGGTCGATCGCGCCACTGTCGCTTGCTTGGGAGGCATTTGGCGTAAAGAACGGCGTAGCGAGCCGATCGGACATGCGCAGACGCATAGCGCACTACCGTCGCGATACGGCGGTCTTTGACGAACGCCAGGACCCTGTGATTGGGTGCCGCATCCTCACCCCACCTTTCTTCTGGCCGCAAGAGCAGTGGCTTCCTGTTCCACAAAGCTGGTCGCCAACATCGTCACCGGGAAGGGTTTTGGCGTCGGGGGCGGCGAGGGGCGCTATTTGTGGGATGCGGTTGCGGACCGGCTAAGAACGTCGGACGAGGAATGCAGCATCTGCTGAGTATCCGGACCGTGTTTCCTCGAACTGGTGCGCGTCTGGTATGACGACCAGCGCGCGGTGCACGCCCAGATCGAGCGTGGTGACGAGTTAGTGGACTACGCCTTCATGGGGAACAATGCACAGGCCGCGGATAACCGTTGGCTGCGGGAGGCGTACGAGCTTCAAATTCCGATCTTGTATTTCCTCGGAGTCGCCCCCCAGCGCTACACCTTGATTTGGCCCACCTACGTTGCCGAGTGGTCAGCGGCGGACCTCAAGGTGCAACTCGCATTCGGCGCACCTGTTCTGGCCGCCAAGGATTGGGCAGTGCCCGAAGCGCCTGAGCGGCGCTATGGGCTACGTCTTGTGCGCCAGCGGCTTCATCAAGCGGCATTTCGTGAAGCAGTTCTGGCGGCATATGGAAACCGCTGCCCATTATGGGACTACCTGAACCGCGCCTACTGGACGCAGCACGTATCGTGGCTGACAAGCACGAGGAGCTGGGCCAGCCAATCGTCAGGAATGGCCTCCCGCTCTCCAAGACCACGCAGCCTTTGACGCCAATCTGATCGGCATCGATCCGGACAACCGAATCCATGTTTCGGATGCGCTGCTGTCCATGAACGATGGCCCGATGTTCGAGCACGGCCTGAAGCCCATGGCCGGTCAGCTCATCAAATTTCCTCGGCGTGGGCAAGACTACCCCGATCGCGGCCGCCTTGACGAGCGGTTTACCCAGTTTCTCGCGGCCCGTTAGGTTTGAGCCTTTCCATGCCGACGCCGGGGGAGGCCTAGGGACCTCTGGAGGTCCTTAAGCTGCTGCCGGTCCTGGCTTTCGATCCTGGCTTTAGCACGAGCAGCAATGTCCTCAATCACACCGACGGCTTCCCCTCCGGCGATGCAGAGCTTGTCGATCTCAGCCCCGTGCATAAAGCGACAAACGGCCAACGCTTGGCCTGGACGATGCGGTTGTTTCCTTTGCCAGAAATCGTCGATGATACGCCCGTCGTTGTCTCGCATAGGGTAAGCGCGATAGGTTTTCACAGGTGCTTTCAACATATACGTCACCTTCTTGCGCACGTGTTTCCACGTGCACATTACAATGCGGTGAGTGTCAATCGGCGTCCAAAACTGACCCTCGATCGGCATCCAATTTTGGC
>NZ_JAMYRZ010000089.1:0-5642 GCF_040321675.1 Mesorhizobium sp. M0296 | reverse complement strand
CTCAAAGGCCGGACATATGGACGCAAGCGATCGAAAACGACGCAAAACAACCGTTGCAGGCAGGGCGCCGTCCACATATGGATCCTAGGGTCTCCGCGACGTCGCTCGCTCCTGCTCCGCCCTAGGATGACGAAGCGTAAGGGTAGGATCAAACAAAAAAACTGCCTTCAGCCACCTTCACCGCATGGCCGCCGATGCGGGCGGCCGCCAGTTTGCCGCCTTCGACATTCAGTTCGAGGCGAATGCGCGAAGGCCGGCCCATCTCCAGCCCCTGCTCGATCCACAGTTGTGAAACGCCGTCCGTCGGGCCGTCGAAATGCATGATCGCGCCAGCGAACGCGGCCGCCGCTGAGCCGGTCGCCGGGTCTTCGTAGGACGGATTGCCGGGCACCATCATGCGGACATGGAAGGCACTGTCATGGTGCACCGTCTCGCGGCAATAGACATAGGGGCTGGCGAAGGCCCATTCGCTCTTGCGTGGTGCGAGCTCCGACCACGCCTGGTTGTCCAGCCTGATCCGGGCGGCCGCCTCCAGATTGGCGACGGGGATGGTCACGTAGGGCACGCCCGCCGACCAGAACGAAACGCGGTGGTTCTCGAAGCCGATCTCGTGCGGCCCAAGGCCAAGGGCCGCGCCGATCGCCTCGGGATCGGCCGACAATGCCAGCTGCGCCGGCAGTTTCGCCAGGTCGAACTCGGCAAAGGTCGAACCGTCGTGCTTGCTGACAGCGCAGCGCACCGGACCGATATTCTCCTCGAGCACGAAGATGCCGGCGGCCTCTCCCGCCATTTCGGCGAGCGCTATCGCCGAGCCGACGGTTGGGTGGCCGGCGAACGGCATTTCATAGTCGGGCGTGAAGATACGGATGCGGGCCCGGTGCTTCGGGTTGTCCGGCGGCAGCACGAAGACGGTTTCGGACAGGTTGAACTCGCGCGCCACCGCCTGCATCGCCGCAACGTTGAGCCCGTCACAGTCGAGCACGACGGCCAGCGGATTGCCGGCCAGCCGGTTGGTGGTGAATACGTCGTAAAGCAAGTAATTCCGCGGCTGCATCTCAGTAAGTCCTCTGCCTCATTCCAAACATGAGCGAAATTTAATTTGAATTTTGAACCATAAGGCCTGATTTGTGCACTGATGGGATATTACTGAACATAGGGGTCCGGCGTGGACCAGATTGTCAATCTGCCAAAGACGGAATCCGCTTCCGCCATCGAGACGGCGCTCGGGCTCGACCACCAGGGCCTGAAGACAAAACGCCGTCGCGGTTGGCTTTACGCAGTGTTCGCACTGCTTGCCGTCGCCGCGAGTGTCGTCGGCTACCAGTGGTATGCGGGCTCGCCCGCCAAGATCGAGTATACCACGACACCGGCCGCCATGGCCGACCTTACCGTCGCCGTTTCGGCTACCGGCACGCTGCAGCCTCTCACTCAGGTCGATATTTCCAGCGAACTCTCCGGCGTCGTCCGCTCGGTCTCGGTCAACGAGAATCAGCTGGTGAAGAAGGGCGATGTGCTGGCCGCGCTCGACACCGCCAAGCTGGAGGTGCAGATCGAGCGCGCCCAGGCCTCGGCCAAGGCAGCCGCGGCGAGCGTCGAGGACGCCACCGTGACGCTAGCTGAAAACGAAAAGGCGCTGGTGCGCGCGGCACAATTGACCAAGCGCGGCATGGCGACGGACCAGTCGCTTGAAGCGGCAACCGCCACCCGCGACCGCTCGAAGGCGGCGCTTGATATCGCCAAAGCCAACCTCGCCATGGCCAATGCCGATCTCAAGGCGCAGCAGACGGATCTTGCCAAGAGCACAATCTACGCTCCGATCGACGGCATCATACTGACGCGCTCGGTCGATCCCGGCCAGACGGTCGCCTCGTCGCTGCAGGCGCCGGTGCTGTTCGTCATCGCCGCGGATTTGAAGAACATGGAACTGAAAGCTGCGGTCGACGAGGCCGATATCGGCGCAGTAAAACCTGGCCAGCATGCGCGCTTCACCGTCGACGCTTTTCCTGAACGGCCATTCGACGCCGAGATCCGGGACATTTCCTATGCCTCGGTCACCACCGACGGCGTCGTCACTTACGATGCAAGGCTGGATGTCGACAATAGCGAGCTTCTGTTACGGCCCGGCATGACTGCCACCGTCTCGGTCGTCACCAAGCAGGCCAAAAACGTGCTCACCGTGCCATCGATCGCCTTCCGCTACCGGCCGGCGCAGACGGCGGACCGCGGCTGGAGCCTCACCGACCTGTTCACCGGCCGCATGGGGCGCCCGGGCGGCAACCGCCAGCGGCAGGCGGCGACGAAGCCCATCGACGGCTCGCGCACGCTCTACGTGCTGGAGAATGGCCGGCCGCATCCGGTCAACGTCAGGGTCGGCTCGACAGATGGCGAACTGACCGAAATCGTTTCCGGCCTGGAGGAAGGCGCGCAAGTCATTACCGCCTCGCAGCAGCGGAGCTGATCGTGGCATCGGGCGCGACCCTCATCGGCTTCGACAAGGTCTGGAAAAGCTATGGCCAGGGCGAAGCCCGGGTGCACGCGCTGGCCGGCGTCGACCTCGCCATCAGGCGCGGCGAATTCGTCGCCATCATGGGCCCGTCCGGTTCGGGCAAATCTACGGCCATGAACATCATTGGCTGCCTCGACACGCCGACCGCTGGGACTTACAGCTTCGACGGCATCGACGCCGGCCGTCTCGACCGCAACCGCCGTGCTCAGCTGCGCAACCTTTATGTCGGCTTCGTTTTCCAGGGCTACAATCTATTGCCGCGCACCACGGCCGCCGAGAATGTCGAACTGCCGCTGATCTATCGCGGCGTTGGTGCCCGCGAGCGTCGCGGCCTTGCCATGCAGGCACTTGCCGAGGTCGGCCTTGTCGGCCGCGAGCATCATACGCCGGCCGAGCTGTCCGGCGGCCAGCAGCAGCGCGTGGCGATCGCCCGCGCCATCGTCACCAGGCCGACGCTGCTCGTCGCCGACGAACCGACCGGCAATCTCGACACCGCCCGCACGCACGAGATCATGGAACTCCTGACGCAGTTGAACAGCGAGCTCGGGCTGACTATCGCCATGGTCACGCACGAAGCCGATGTTGCCGGCTATGCGCAGCGCACGATCCGTTTCCTCGATGGCCATGTCGCCTTGGACACAGCCAATCTCGAGATGGCCTTGCCATGATCTGGGAAACCGTTCGCCTCTCGCTCCGCTCCATCCGCCGCAACGTGCTGCGCTCGTTCCTGACGCTGCTCGGCATCGTCATCGGCGTTGCCGCCGTCATCGCCATGCTGACCATCGGCTCGGGCACCACCGAAAAGGTCAAGTCCGATATTTCCAAGCTCGGCAGCAATCTGCTCGTCATCCGTTCCGGCCGTCCGGCCGGGCCTGGCGGACCTGGAGGCCTCGATCAGGTCGTCCGACCTCTTGCCTACAAGGATCTCACCGCGCTTGCCGCACATCTGGACGGCTCGCGCGCCATCTCGCCGGCGTCGCAAAAGCAGGTGCGCGTCATTTTCGGCACCGAAAGCCTGACTTCGGGCGTCACCGGAACCGACAGCGCCTATCTCGATGCCCGCGACTGGAAGCTGGTTTCGGGGCGCCCGTTCAGCGATTCGGAAACCCGCTCGGGCACCGGCGTCTGCCTCATCGGCGAGACGGTGCGCCAGCAGTTCTTCGGCGCCGGCGACCCCGAAGGCGAGATCATCCGCGTCAACCGCACCTCCTGCAAGATCATCGGCTTGCTCGAACCGAAGGGCTATACCGGTTTCGGCCAGGACCAGGACAATGTCGTGCTGATGCCGCTCGCCGCCTATCAGCGTCGCATTGCCGGCAATCGCGACATCGACTCGATCTATGTCGCCGCCGACGACCGTACGCCAACCACGGTGCTGCAGCAGCGCGTCGAGGACATCTTGCGCGACACACGCCGCATCACGGCCGACCGCGACGATGATTTCTCGATCCGCGACATGACCCAAATCGCCGATGCCATGGCCAGCGCGACCACCACCATGACTGGTATGCTCGGTGCCGTCGCCGGCGTCAGCCTGCTCGTCGGCGGCATCGGCATTATGAACATCATGCTGGTGTCGGTAACCGAACGCACGCGCGAGATCGGCATCAGGCTCGCTATCGGCGCCCATGAAAAGCATATCCTCATCCAGTTCCTGGTCGAGGCAACCGTGCTGTCGCTGCTTGGCGGCATCATCGGCATCCTGATCGGCCTGGCCCTTGCCGGCCTCGCCTCGGTGACGCTGACGATCCCGTTTGCGCCAAGCCCGGAGGTCATCCTGCTTGCGGTCGGCTTCTCTGCGCTGATCGGCATGGTGTTCGGCTTCTTCCCGGCGCTGCGCGGCGCGCGGCTTAACCCGATCGACGCGCTGAGGCATGAATAGGCATTGCAGCAAGTGTCGCCTCCAGACGCTGCCAATTTTTTATGCAACCTGCCCTTGTCGCAGCACATTCTGCAATGATAACAATGCTGTTGGGGACTAAGGGGGAACAATGGATGAGCAAGAAAGCGCGACTGGCTCTGGCGATTGTGATCGTCGAAGCCGCCTTGGCAGGGCTTTGGTGGAATTTGATCCTTTATGGGATGGACAATCCCGATCGCGTCACCGCTGACTTCCAGCAGGTAATTGGGCAGACGATGGGAACGGCGATGGGCGCGCTCCTGGGTCTCGGCGTGCTGTTGTATTTTGTTGCCGCCCGCAACGACCGCAAGGCCATTGAAGGTAGGCTACGACGTTAGAGTTGGAAACCTTGCTCGCTCGCAAAGTGCCATTCGATCAGCGGTCTCATATGCGGCATCAGCCCGTCCGGCAGGTCGGCTGCATTGCGGATGACTACGGCGCCTTCGATTTCAGGCTCTGACTCGGCCGCGACGAAAGCGCTGATCCGCTGTGCCAGGTCGTCGGCGGAGGCCGTCTCGCGGTAGCGGCGAAAGATCACCGTGCCGCTTGCCGTCGACAGGGCGTAATGGCGCCTGCCGCGTGTCGCGCCTGACAGGTCGAGACCGGTCTCTTCGCGCACCTCGCGGATCATGTTGAAGTCGACGTCGACAAGGCCGTCGCGGAAATCGGTTGGCTCGAACGAACCGGCGGCGAAGTAGATGCGGCCGGCGTTGACCGTATGCGGCGCCATGCGGATCGCCACAAGCGCATTGTCGCCGGCGACCAGCATGGCATGGGCGTAGGCATGTTCGGCGCCAGGCACCTGTCGATTGCTGCGCCAAAGCATGAAGGTCGAATAACGCACCGCATGGCAACGGCCAACGAGGCGATTGTCGCGATAGCTGAGAGCGGAAAGCAGCACCACGGTGCCGTCGAAAAGCGCCGGCTTGGCCGCGGTCTCACGCCGCCAGTTCTCGGCGATCGCGTCGGCATGATCGCGCTCGAACGGATGCGGGCCGGAATCGAGCCTGACGTCGATGGCATCGACCGGCAGGATGACGTTGCGCGGCAGATCGAAACTCACGCCTGTCTCACACCATGTCGAGGGCAATTGCTACCGGGCAATGGTCGGATGCCTTCGGCCGGTCCCACCCGGCACGTGGGAAGCGCTCGACCTCCTGGCCCGCTGGAAATATGGTGCGCCAAGGCTGGCCGCTGCGGATGATATCGGGAACCGCGGTGGCGTTCTGCCTTGCC
>NZ_JAMYRZ010000088.1:0-5959 GCF_040321675.1 Mesorhizobium sp. M0296 | reverse complement strand
GCCGCGTGGTAACGGCATGGATCCCAGGGTCTGCGCCGCGTCGCTTTGCTCCTTGCTCCGCCCTGGGATGACGAATTGGAGGGATGTTTCAGCCAATCTCCGAAGTTAGCGGTTTGCCACTGAAATTGGCCGCTGACAGAACTATCGACGGTTGCTGCCGATCGGCTTAGCGATTAGCGCAAACGCCCATCGCTTCGTCATCCTGGGGCGGAGCAAGGAGCGAAGCGACGCGGCGCAGACCCCTGGATCCATGCCGCGACATCAGAGCGCTGCCGCGGTGCGGAATTGTGCTCCGCTGCACTCTTCGGCTAAGGTTACCGCATGGATCCCAGGGTCTCAGCGACGGCGCTTCGCTCCTGCTTCGCCCAAGGATGACGAAGTTGGGGAAGTTTCGGCCGATCCCGAATGTTTATGATGGTCCAACGAAACGAACGATGAAATCTTGGCTGCCGATCGGCTTCCAACCCGTCAAGATCGCTGTGCCGGGACTGACTGCTGCCCACCCCGAGCCGTCTTTCGCGTCGGTACTAAGCGTCAGATTTTCACAACCAGACCATGATCCCGAACCGAAGGTCCGCGTACGCGAAAAGTGGAAACCGGTTTTCAAAAAGATCATGATCAAACAAGAAGATCACGTGCGCTGCAGATCGATCCGGGTGGTCACCACACTCTTCCCGGTTTTCGGATCGGTATCGACGACGGTCAGCCGCATGCCGTCCTCGCCGGTTTTCTCAACCGTCATTTGCGCCTTGCGATCGCCATTGACCTCCTTCGCCCAGCGGATGCCGAGATTGATTGCATTGCCGGAGCGGCTGCCGCTCAATTGCGCCGGCCCGGTGCGCGATCCAACATAGGTGCCGGTGTATTTCGTCCCGCTGGACCTGAGGTCCGCGCTGATGGCGCGCGTCACCACGATAAGACCGCGGCAGCTGCCGTCCAGCGACAACGAGCTCGACGTTGCGTCGGAATTGAAATGACAGGAGACATTCACCGTCGGCGCATCGGTGGTCACCTTGACGATGCCTTTGCCGGCGAAATTCCCCTGGAATGAGCGAAGAAAATCCGGATCGTCGGCATGCGCTGCGCCGGCCCCGGCGGCCGTCAGGCAGCCGGCAAGTACAAATCGTGCGAATGATTTCATCGGACCGCTCCTCGTTGGTATCCAAAACACAGCACGCAAACACTGAGGGACCAACGCTCCCCTCAGCGGCGGGTTCCGGCTTCAACATCACTGTTTGCAACGCTGCACGGCTGGCCCAGCCGAATGCGTCGGCTAGCGGTTGCGATGAGCGCTCCGGCTTGCGACATAACCGCATGGCACCCGCACCCTCGATCCCCAAGGCCGCGTTCTGGATGGCGCTGTCGATCGCCTCGTTCCTGGCGATGTCGGTGGCCGGCCGCGCCACGACGGCAGAACTCAACGTCTTCCAGGTGCTCGAGCTGCGCTCGGTGATCGGCTTTTTCATCCTGTTGCCGCTGGTCATGATGTCAGGCGGTTTTCCGGCGATGCGCACCGGGCGCCCGCTGGCCCATCTCGCCCGCAACGTCGTCCACTATACCGGCCAGGCTGCCTGGCTCTACGCCCTGACGCTGATCCCGCTTGCGGTGCTGATCTCGATCGAATTCACGACGCCGATCTGGACCGCGCTGCTGGCGGTCGCTTTCCTCGGCGAAAGGCTCTCCCGGCCACGGCTGGCGGCGATCGTGCTCGGGCTGATCGGCGTGGTGATCATCGTGCGTCCGGGCGTCGGCGCGGTCAATCCGGGGCATGTTATCGTGCTGGGAGCCGCGGTCTGCTTCGGCGTCTCGGTGGTTCTCGTCAAGTCGCTGACGCGGACGGACAGCGTCGTGCGCATCATCTTCTGGATGCTGATCATCCAGTCGCTGCTTGGCCTGGTCCCGGCGCTCTACGAATGGCAAAACCCGCCGCTTGAGCTCTGGCCGTGGATCCTGCTCATAGCCTTCACCGGCATGTCGTCGCATTTCTGCATGGCCCGCGCACTTGTCTATGCCGATGCGACGGTCATCTCGCCAATGGACTTTTTGCGCGTGCCGCTGTCGGCGGTGATCGGATGGCTGCTCTATCACGAGCAGATCGACGCCTTCACCGCCGGTGGCGCCCTGCTGATCCTCATGGGAAATCTGCTCAACCTGCAGCGGAGAGCACCGCAACCGGCGGAGATCGCCGCTTCATAAGCGTGCGCTAACTCTTAGACCAGTTCCACCTCGACCACGCCTGGCACCGCCCGCATCGCCGACGCGATCTGAGGCGATACGCGGTAGCGGTTGGGCAACTCGATCTCGACCTCGCCCTCGCCGCCTTCCTTGATGACGATGATGCTCACCTGACTGTCGCCACGCTGGCCAAGCTGCGATTGGATTGTCGATGCCGGTGCGTCATTTCTGACGAAGATGCGCAACGCTTTCTGGATACGGCTTGCCTCGTCCTCCAATGACTGCACGGTCTGGATGCGCAGATTGACGCCTTCAGGCCTGTCCTCGGCCGAAACGGTGATCACCACCGAGCGGCCGGGTTCGAGCAAGTCGCGGTATTGCGCCAGCCCCTCGGAAAACAGCACCGCTTCATACTGGCCCGACGTGTCGGAGAACTGCACGACGCCCATCTTGTTGCCGGTGCGCGTCTTGCGCTCCTGCTTGGTGGTCACCGTGCCGGCGAGCCGGCCGGCGGCAGCACCGCGTTTGACGGCGGCCGAAAACTCGCCCCAGGTCTGCACCCGCATTTTCTGCAGCGCCGCCTTGTATTCGTCGAGCGGATGCGCCGAGAGATAGAACCCGACCACCTGGAATTCACGGTGCAGGCGGTCGGCGGCGAGCCAGGGATCGGTCGCCGGCAAGTTGAGCGCCTGCGACTGTGCGCCCAGCGAGGCGCCAAAGATGTCATGCTGGCCGGTGACGGCATTCTGCTGCGCCAGCGACGCCAGCCCCATCATCCGCTCGACGCCGGCCATCATCGCCGCACGGTCATGACCGAAGCAGTCGAGCGCGCCGGCCATGATCAGGCTTTCGAAGACGCGCTTGCCGACGATCTTCGGATCGACCCTTTCACAGAAATCGGCGAGGCTCTTGAAGGGTTTTTCGCCGCGCGTCGCGACGATGTGCTCGACCGCCGCGTCGCCGACGCCCTTGAGCGCGGCCAGCGAATAGAAGATGCGGTTCTCGCCGACCTCGAAATCCCGGAACGACGTCATGACCGACGGCGCCACCACCTCGATGCAGAGGCGCAGCGCATCCTGGCGGAAATCGGCGAGCTTGTCCGTATTGCCCATGTCGAGCGTCATCGATGCCGCCAGGAATTCGACGGGGTAATGCGCCTTCAGATAGGCGGTCTGGTAGGAGACGACGGCATAGGCGGCGGCATGCGATTTGTTGAAACCGTAGTCGGCAAACTTTGCCAGCAGGTCGAAGATGAAGTCGGCTTGCGGCTTGCCGACGCCGCGCTCGACCGCGCCCGAAACAAAGCGCTCGCGCTGCTTGTCCATCTCGGCGCGGATCTTCTTGCCCATGGCGCGGCGCAGCAGATCGGCTTCGCCCAGCGAATAGCCGGAGAGCTCCTGCGCGATCTGCATCACCTGTTCCTGGTAGACGATGACGCCTTGCGTCTCCTTGACGAGATGGTCGATCTTCGGGTGGATCGACGCCATCTCCTCCTCGCCGTGCTTTCTGGCGTTGTAGGTCGGTATGTTCTCCATCGGCCCCGGCCGGTAGAGCGCGACCAGCGCGATAATGTCCTCGATACAGTCGGGCCGCATGCCGATCAGCGCCTTGCGCATGCCGGCACTTTCCACCTGGAACACGCCGACCACCTCGCCGCGCGACAGCATGGCGTAGGTTTCGGGGTCGTCGAGCGGAATGTGGGCAAGATCGATCTCGATGCCGCGGCGGCGGATCAGCTTGACGGCCCTGTCCAGCACCGTCAGCGTCTTCAGGCCAAGGAAGTCGAATTTCACCAGCCCGGCCTGCTCGACATATTTCATGTTGAACTGCGTGACCGGCATGTCCGAGCGCGGATCGCGGTACATCGGCACCAGCTCCGACAGCGGCCGGTCGCCGATGACGATGCCGGCGGCGTGCGTCGAGGCGTGCCGATAAAGACCTTCCAGTTTCTGCGCCGTATCGAGCAGCGTCTGCACGATCGGCTCACGCTCCGCCTCTTCGGCAAAGCGCGGCTCGTTGGCGATGGCGTCGGCGAGCTTGACCGGATTGGCCGGGTTCGACGGCACCATCTTGCTCAGCTTGTCGACCTGCCCGTAAGGCATCTGCAGCACGCGGCCGACGTCGCGCAGCACCGCGCGCGCCTGCAGCGTGCCGAAGGTGATGATCTGGCCAACCTGGTCGCGGCCGTATTTCTGTTGGACGTAGCGGATGACTTCCTCGCGCCGGTCCTGGCAGAAGTCGATGTCGAAGTCGGGCATCGACACGCGGTCGGGATTGAGGAAGCGCTCGAACAGCAGCGAAAAACGCAGTGGGTCGATGTCGGTGATGGTCGTGGCATAGGCGACCAGCGAGCCGGCGCCCGAACCGCGGCCCGGGCCGACCGGAATCCCTTGTGCCTTGGCCCATTTGATGAAGTCGGCAACGATCAGGAAATAGCCCGGATATTTCATCTTCTCGATGACGCCGAGCTCGAAATCCAGCCTTTCGCGATATTGCTCGACCGTATAGCCGGGCGTCGGCCCGTGCGCCGCCAGCCGCGCCTCCAGCCCTTCATGCGCCTGCCTGGCAAGCTCCTGCGCCTCCGCCTTGACCGCAGCATCGGCGTCGGCGACATCGCGGCCGGCAAAGCGCGGCAGAATCGGATTGCGGGTCTTCGGGTAATACGAGCAGCGCAGCGCGATCTCGACGGTGTTGTCGATTGCTTCCGGCAGGTCGGCGAACAGCCTCGCCATATCGGCCTGGCTTCTCAGGAAATGGTCTGGCGAAAGGCGGCGGCGATTGTCGGCCGCAACCACCGAGCCTTCGGCGATGGCGATCAGGGCGTCATGCGCCTCATAGTCTTCACGAGAGAAGAAAAACGCCTCGTTGGTGGCAACCAGCGGCAGATCGTGGCGGTAGGCGAGATCGACCGACGACTGCTCGATGGCGCGGTCGTAGCCGGACATGCGCTCAAGCTCCACATAGAGCCGGTCGCCGAACGGGCCCTTGAGCGCCGAGAGCCGGGTCTCGGCGAGTTCGCGGCGATCCTGTTTCAAGGCAGTGCCGATCGGACCGCGCGGCCCGCCCGTAAGGCAGATCAATCCGTCGGCGTGGCCCTGCAGCATCTCGCTCGTCAGATGCACCGCTTCGCCGGGCGGTGTCTCGAGGTAGACGCGGCTGACCAGCCTGACCAGATTGCCGTAGCCGGCCTCGGTTGCGGCGATCAGGACGACCGGCCGCATCTCCGGTCCTTGCCGCCTGCGGTCGCGCTGGCTGTCGCTCGCCTCGCCGGAAAAGGCGAGGTCGATCTGGCAGCCGATGATCGGCTGGATGCCGTCCTTTACCGCCCTCTGGGCGAATTCCAGCGCGCCGAACAGATTGTTGGTGTCGGTGACGGCGATTGCCGGGCATTCGTCCTGCACCGCATGGCCGACGATCTTGCCGAGCTGCAAGGCACCTTCGAGCAGCGAATAGGCCGAATGCACGCGCAGATGAATGAACCGACGCGCCGCCGCCTCCGCCCGCGACGCCTTTGCATAGGCCTCGCGCAGCAAGGGATCGCGTGGAAGTCTCTCATCCGCCATGGTTTTTTCGCGCCGCCTCACAAGGACTCAGTCGATGAAGATGTATTGTCCGGCACCGGGTAACACGAGTCCAGCGGAAGCGATTGGAGCTTTGGAAGTTTAGAGCAACCGCCGAAGCTGCCAATCTCCCCCTCGTGGGCAGGGGAATCGCATATGGCGATTTTGGGGTTGAGTTTAGGCTGAGAAAGGATTCTTTGGAGAGGCAGTTGAGCGAAGGAGCG
>NZ_JAMYRZ010000087.1:0-6356 GCF_040321675.1 Mesorhizobium sp. M0296 | reverse complement strand
CCTCCACTCCAGCCAGCATCTTGAATCACAAAACCGACTGATCCGGAATCCCCTTCGATTCCGTCAAATCAGGAACCGCTCTAGCATCCCACCGTTGACATCGATCACGGCGCCGGTGATGTAGCTGGCCAGATCGGAAGCCAGGAAGAGATAGGCGCCGGCTACGTCGCGCGCCTCGCCCAGCCGGCTGAGCGGGATTCCCTTGATGATGTCGGCGCGCATGGCGTTGGTCAGTTTGCCGCCGGTGATGTCGGTCTGGATCAGGCCCGGTGTGATGCAGTTGACGCGGATGCCTTCGGGACCGAATTCGCGCGCCATGGCCTTGGCAAGCCCCAGAACACCCGCCTTGGCAGCCGAATAGTGCGGGCCACCGAAGATGCCGCCGCCGCGCTGGGCCGAAACTGACGACATGCAGATGATCGAGCCGCCGCCATTTTCGCGCATGTTCGGGATGAATGCCTGGCTGAGATGGAGCACGCCGCGTAGGTTGACATCGAGGATGCGGTCCCAGTCAGCCGCGCTGATCTCCAGCGTCTTGACCGGCTGCGTGACGCCCGCATTGTTGCAGAGCACATCGATCCTGCCCAAGGTTTCTGTCACTTGCGCCGCCGCCCTCTTGCAGGCGTCGAGGTCCGCGACGTTGCACGCAAGGCCAATATGGTCGCGTCCAAGCGACGCAGCGGCGTCACGCGCTTGCCCGTCATCGAGGTCGAGTATTGCAACGCGAGCCCCGTGCTGTACCATCAGCGCTGCCGTGGAGCGGCCAATTCCCCGGGGGCCCGCGGCCCCCGAAATCACCACGGCCTTGCCCTTCAGCAACAAGTCGAACTCTCCTGCTATTTCTGTTTGCCGGTGATCTAAAGTCGGTAGAACCGGGCGGCGTTGTCATGGAACAGCGCGAGCCGCTCCTCGTGCGGGTGGGCGATCGTAATTTCCTTGAAGGCGTTCAAAATGGCGTCGAAGCTCGAGAACAGCTTGTCGACGGGGAAGTTCGTCGCGAACATCGAGCGGCCGACGCCGAAGGCTGCGATCGCCTCCTCGACATAAGGACGGATCGAGAACGTGGTCCAAGTCCAGTCGCCCATGCCGAGGCCCGAGATCCAGGCGACGTTCGGCGCTTGCGCTAACTGGTGCATGCCTTTTTCCAGGCGCCAAAATGCTCGGCGCCGTCGACCTGCATGCCGGTGTGATTGAGAATGATCTGCACGTCGGGAAAGTCGCGCGCCAGTTCGAGGAACTCGCTCATCTGCGGATAGTAGAGCTGCGGGTCGAAGCTCAGCCCGCGCTTCGCCAGCTCCCGGAAGCCGCGCCGCCATTCGGGCGTACGACTGACCTCCGGCCGCGCCAGATAGGTCTTGGCGGGGTCGGGATGATAATTCATCGGCTGCCGCATGCCGCGGAAGTTCGGATATTCCATGTGGCGGTCGAGGAGGTCGCCGACGTGTGGTTGGGACAGGTCGGCATAGCCGACGATGTGCAAAGCCTCGCTTGTTGGCGATCTCCTGCAGCCAGCGCGTTTCCCCAACCGGATCGCCGGGATCGAGAAGCAGCACTTCGGCTCCGGTGGAAAGGGCACGAGCGATCTGGACGATCTGGCCTTCGTGGAGGGACAATTTGCGTGCCGGCATTATCGATGATCGCTTCGCCGATCGCTGGGTCGATCAGCTGGAGCGCTCCGAGCGCAGTTTCGCGCGTGCGGCGACGGCTGATCTGCCACCAGCCCGACCTCGCATGCACAATGCCGATGTTTTCCGCGACCGGACAGCTCGGGCAACAGCGCCAGCTCCTGATGCACCACCGCGATGATCGGGCTGTTGTGGTCGGCCTTCGACGAGGCGAAGCCAATCTCGCCGGCTTCGCGTGAGGTCAGCCCTGTGACGATGCGGATGAGAGTGCTTTTGCCGGCGCCGTTGCCGCCCAGGAGCGCGTGGATTTCGTCGGCCCGGACCTGAAAACTCACACCCCGCAGGACTCGGGTTGCGTCATAACTCTTCTCGATATTGGCAGCTTCGATCAGGGGCTTCCTGGTCAATACCTGTCCAACTCCCGGCACGTTGCCGGCGCTACCCAAGCTTTGGGTTGAACTCGGCTCCATCCTGTATCTCCTTCCGGGACCACTGTGCGACCGATTGACATTCGGCTCAATTTTCGTTTCTTAACATTCTGTGTAGCTGAGCTTAACTGACGAGGACGAGGTCAGACATCAAGTTCAATTCGATGACGCATTTCGAGGCAGTCGCGCGGCTCGGCGGCGTGGCAAAGGCCGCTCAGGAATTGCAGGTGACACCTTCGGCGGTTAGCCAGCAGCTGCGGCTGCTCGAACACCAACTCGGGGTGCGGCTTTTTCAGCGCGAAAAGCGCCATCTCTCGCTCACGATCGACGGTGAGCGGCTCTTCCAGACCACGACCCAGGCTTTCGAATCCATACGCGAGGTGCGTAATGCCATTGTGCGGCAGCGCGAAAGCTTCCAGCTTAGCCTGCGCGTCAGTCCTTCCTTCGGCGAGAAATGGCTGGCGCCGCGGTTGGCCGAGTTCAGCAAGGGCTATCCGAGCTGGAATTTGCGCGTCGACGCCACGCCCAATTTCTCGGATTTCGAAACGGAGGTCATCGATCTCGATCTTCGTTATGGCGACGGCGGCTGGGCCGGCCTTTATTCGGATTGCGTCGTCAACGATCTGATCCTGCCGATGTGCTCGCCTTCCTATCTTGCCGAACTGCGCGCGATCTCACCGGATCCGCGGGAGCAGCTTCGCCATGCGCGGTTGATCGACAGTGTGAAGGCCTATTTCCGGTGGGATTATTGGCTGCCGTGCAACGGTATCCAGGGCGCCCGCATGACGTATCCCTATCGTTTCGACCGTTCGTCAATGTCAGTTCAACTGGCGAAGGACGGTGCAGGTGTGGTCCTGGAAAGCACATCCATCGCATTCGAGGACCTGGTGTCGGGTTCTCTGGTTCCGGTCTCGATAGAGTTCGAGGTCATCGAGTTTCCGGGATACTGGCTGGTCTGTCCTTCGCGGCATATGAACCGGCGCGCGGTTCGCCTGTTTTCGGACTGGGTGTCACGCGTGGGTAAGCGCGACACCGATCTGGCTCGCCGGTTTCTGGCGGATAAGCAACTGCGCATATCGTTCGAACGACGGCCTCATTTCGGGGCACGGGATGACAAAGCGGCGCCAATGGCGTGAACAGTTCGGCGTTCAAGACATGGCAAGACGAAGATTGACAGCACGTTGCGGTTGAGGAGCTGGCAAAACCCAGGCTGTGTGCAAGCGAATGGGTTGGCCCCGCTTTTCATTTTCCGCGTAGCCTGTGCCTGTGGCTGCCCGCGCCACAAGGCATTGGTGCAAAATGTGGCATTAGGCACAATCAGCTCTTTGATGCCGCCTGCTATGTCGGCCTTGCCGGGCAGCGAACGGACTCCGGGCGTGCGCACGCCGTCATGCGGTTGAGAACGGCGCAGCCGATGGCGACCTCGGTCTGCTGAGCCGAAAAGGAGCGGGCTCGCAGGCGACGTCCGATCAGCCCCTTGTAGCGCCCGACGGCGGTCTCGATCAGGGCGCGCTTGCCATAGCCGGTGGACGCCTGCCAATTCAGCCTTCCATCATTGGCGATCGCCGTGATGTGACCGTCCCTTTGACCGGGTGGTCCGGTGTCATCACTCTCCACGGCCGTTGAACGTGGCGGGATGACTATCCTTGCGGGGACGCTGTGTTGCAGCACCGCGCAGTAGGTGGGACCGCCATCATATGCTCCGTCGGCCGTGAATTGGTCGATCTCTGCGTCGATCCGGTCGAGCAGCGGCTTCACCTGCGTGGGATCGTCGCCGTCCTGGTCGGTCAGACAATGGGCGATGATCTCGCCGCTGTCGGCATTGAGAACCAAATGCAGCTTGCGCCAGGTCCGGCGTGATCTGGCACCGTGCTTGTCTTCCAGCCATTGGCCGGCGCCGTAGACTTTCATCCGGTGCTATCGATCAGCACATGCAGCGGACCGTCCTCGGATGCCGCTGCCGCTTGGCCGATGGTTCCCATATCTGCGCCCGGCGGCTTAGCGTCGTGTGATCGGGAACCGGTAGATCAAGCCCCATCAGATCGAGCAGCGAGGTCGCCAATCCCTCGCTCTGGCGCAGACGAAGCCCGAAGACGCATCCCAGTGTCAAGACCGCCTCGATGGCGAGATCGGAATAGCGGGGCTGGCCGCCGCGGGTCGTTCTTCGCGGCGCATGCCACCTGGCCAAGGCTTCTTCTGTCAACCACAGCGTCAGACTGCCGCGCCGCCGAAGGCCCGCCTCGTATTCCGGCCAGTTTGTCACCTTGAATTTCATCTTCGCGACTCGGTGACGGCGGCTGGCATTGTGTTTGTAGGGTATCGGGCGAAGATCATGTCGTTGGCGATCTCGCCTGCCTATCGGCAAACCCTTGAAAAATGTTCCACGCACCAACGCCTCGACAAACACCTTTCTTCATACATTTCCCGAACGACCCCCAGCGCAAAGCCTCCCCATGAGAAAAGAGCATCCCATGTCTTTCACGCCATTGATTGCCCCGAGATCAAGGCCCGCTACCGGGATTTTCATCTGATCAGCATTGTGGTGCGGAACGCTGGAATCGACGTGCCGGATGCACAGGCGTTGAACGACACGATTGCGGCGGCGGAACAGGCGGCGCTTCGCGATGACGCCCAAAGGGACGCGCATCTTGCGGCGTGGGCCGTTGCCTACGAGGCTTTCGGCACAAAGGCCAATCGAACGCCGTGCTCGGCCGCCGCGCTTCTCAAGCGGGTGCGGAAAGATGGCTCTCTCCGCGGATTTCCCCACTGGTTGATGCCTACAATGCCGTCAGCGTGTTGTATGGCCTTCCGATTGGCGGGGAAGATCTCGATCTCTACCAGGGGTCCCGAGACTTTTAATTGCGAAGGGAGCGGAGCCATTCGACACGATCGAGCAAGGTGAAATGGTAACCGAGCATCCCGAACCGGGCGAAGTCATCTGGTGCGAGGTGTCACGTGCCGCCGCTGGAACTGGCGGCAGGGGCGGCGCACCATGGGTCACGGTCGATACCCGCGCCATGTGGCTCGTGCTGGAAGCCCTCGGCCCAATGTCAGCTATACAGATGACGGGCACCGGAGAGCATTTGATGGGACTTATCCAAGCGTTGTGCCCGGGTGCGCGAATCGAAACCGCGCGGATCAACGAGTCCACTACATCTCGTGTCCCTTAGGGCATGGCCCCACCTTCCGGAAAAACACCCCACTCAGCCCTGTCCGGATCTGGCGCTCCTTGCTCGCTCCGCTGGCCTACACAGTTGATTGCGAACGACCCAGAACGGCTCTCGAAAACGAGCGTCGAACGAAATCAGATCACTGCTTGTTCTCCCTTAGCGTTGTTTGGCGTACTTTTATCGCGATGCCCTCTTGTGGGCCGTGCCATAACGCAGTTGATGATCATGCCTGACTACGAAGCGTCGGCCGCCGATAGTCTGGATACAGCGCTCGCTGTGCTGGATGAGGTATGTTATCGCCTGAGATCTGACCGCCTCATCCCAGCGGACAAAACGGGGCAGGGAGGGGGCTTTTCAGAGCCCGGACGCCTTGGTGAGATTGACGCGGAAACGATCGCGCCGGCGCTGATACTTTCGCGTCATCTCGGCCGAGGCGTGACCGAGCTGCTTTTGCACATAGCGCTCGTCGACCTCGGCCGAGGACGCGAGGCCGGCGCGCAGCGAATGGCCAGCAAACTTTTGACCGCGTTCGCCCTCCGACAGATCGCCACGCACGCCGGCTGCGAGCGCCGTGCGCTTGACCAGCCGCGCAACTTCCTGGTCGTTAAGCCGATCGGCGCCGACTCTTTTGCCTTGCCCTATTACCCTTCGGAACAAAGGGCCATGGCCGATCCGCGCCAGCTTCAGCCAGGTTTGCAGCGCGACCACCGGGCAGGTGGCGTCGGAGGAGCCGCGGCCGACCTCGACCTCGCGCCAGCCGGTTTTGCCGCGCAGGGTCACCAGCACGCCCTTGTCAGGAAAAAACTCAATCCAGCCAGAAGAATCCTCGGTCTGGTCGCGACCAACGTCGAGGCCGACGATTTCCGAGCGCCGCAGCCCGCCGGCGAAACCCAGAAGCAGCATGGCGCGGTCGCGCAGCCCGCGCAGCGTGCCGCGGTCGAGGGTTTCCAGCATGGCGATCAGATCCTCAGGCAGGATCGCTTCCTTCTGCCGGGGAGGGGAGGCGTGGGTGTTGCGAACGCCAGCCATCACCGTGGCGATATGCCGGTCCTTGCGGTCCAGCGGCTGGCCGCGCTGGGCAAAATTCCAGGAGAGCGACGAAAGCCGGCGCTCGATGGTTGAAACGGTGTTGG
>NZ_JAMYRZ010000086.1:0-6409 GCF_040321675.1 Mesorhizobium sp. M0296 | reverse complement strand
CGCGCTCCGGAAGACCGGCGGCAGCGCTAAAACTGGGGAAGATTCAAACGGCACTTCTGGGGAGTATTGAGCCGGCATCGACAGCAGCTATGTAACAGCGCAGCTCCTCGGCTCCGGCCGCGACGCGCTGTTCGGCAATCTGATCTCCGACACCCCCGGTACAGTCGTGGTTCGGCCGCAGAAACTGTCGTTGGAATCGGGAGCGATGCCCTACCGGTTGTCGGGTCGCGTTGTCTCGACGTCATATTTGGCCGGGAGCGTGACCTAGAGATCGAGATCGGCGGCAAGACCAGCGTGCGGGCCACCGCGGCGATCAACGGCCAGGTCGGATTCGATCCGGGCGGCTGCGTTCTGCTCGATGAGAGCGGGCAGCGGATTTCGTGATGCAAGTCGCCCGGGAGCCGGCTCGGGTGCCGCTGAGGCGCCGCTACGCGGCCGGGTTTCATTGCCGCCGGCCATGCGGCTTGAAATGGGTTGGCGTGATGCCGGTCTGGTGGCGGAACACGCGGCTTTAAATGCCCTGCATTTTCGAAGTCGCATCGGTAGGCGATGTTCCCGATCTGCAAGTCGCTGCCTTCCAGCAGTGACTTCGCATAGTGCACCCGTAGCGAAGTATGCGGCCATGGAGCTGGTAGTGAGTTCGGTCGCGAAAAGACGCTCGAGCTGCGCCGCGAGCAATTCAGTCGGCTTGTGTGAGGCCCGCGGGTTGTGGGTATGTGCGACTCTCGAGGGGGGTGGCGTCGATTGCCGCCGAAAGTGCCGCGAGAAAGGTGGATTGGGCGCGGGTGCGCCTGGTAGTGCGCTTCGTCACGAGATAGACGTCGACAGAAGGCGGATTCGTGTATGGCGGAATTTGCCAGAGCTGCCCGGCTTCCACATCTGGAGCAACGATGTGAATCGGCAGCGGACCGAAACCAAACCCCGCCTTGATCAGGCGCTTCACCTCTTCGAGATTGGTGAACTGTCCCACAATCCTCCCACAAAGCTGCTCTTGGTTGCGGAATGCGGCGACAGGCGCCAGAGCTCCTGAAAGCTCGTCGGTTTTGAAGGTAACGTAGTCGAGCCTCCGCATCTCATCGAAGCCGGAAATTCGTCGTTGGAAGAGCGGGTGGCTTGGTCCGCAGAAGAAGCCGAAATGCTCGCGATAAAGCAGGGTGTATTCCAATTCGTCGAGCTTTTCCTGCGCGAGGAAAATGCCGAGTGCGGCTTCATTGTTGAGCACCGCTTCAGCTGCGGACCTGCTGGACGAAACCGTGGTGGAAAAGGTGACGCGCGGATGGGCCTTGTGGAAGTCGACAAGGAAAGTATCGAGGAAGGGACATTCGACATGACTGGCAAAAGCCATCTCGACGTGGCCGGAGATGTGGTTTTGGTCCTTCTCGATGAGTTCCGGCAGTCCGGCGACGATAGTGAACATTGCCATACATTCGTTGTAGAGTGTCTTTCCCGCCGGCGTGATCCTAAAATAGTTCGAGCTTCTGTCGACCAGGCGGCAGGCCATATGCTCCTCCAGCCGGCGTAGCGCGTTGCTAATTGTGGGCTGTGACAGGGACAGCTTGTCTCCGGCAGCGGTTAGGCTTCCCTCCTGCACGATGACCGTGAATGTTCTCAGGAGATTCCAGTCGATCTCCCAGACAAAACGACGCCGCACTTGGGTCATTCTTCGCCTGCAACCTTGCGGGAATCTTGAGGCATTTGCCGTGACAAAATGACATATCTGGACCAAATGTCAAATTGCATCCCCATTTATAATGAGCGATGGGTATCAGGTGAAATCGCATCAACCAGTTGGGAAGAAATGTTGAACCGCCGCCAATTCACGAAATCGCTGATCGCGACCGGAACCGCGCTCGGGGCAGGGGCGTCGTCATTTTGTGCGCGCGTGTCATGGCCACCATATCGACTAGCCCATCCCGGACAGCATGGCGTGCAGTAGCCACATCCGTCACTCGCGCCGCATGAAATACAGGCACGCCAATTTCGCGTCGAAACCGGCCAACAATGTCAAGATAAGGCGCCAGAGGCCGGCTCATCCCTGGCATGTTTTGTTCCACGAGGGTCAGCTCCGTATCCATTCGGCCGACCATGCAGTTGAAAAAATCTACCGCACCTTCGCGTTTGAGAATCTCGGCAGTTCTCAAAACCTCATCACACCTTAAGCCGCCGTCGCCCTCATCGAGCGACAATCGCATATCGACGACAAAATCACTCCCAACTTGGCGGCGGATCTCTTCGTGAACCATAACTGCAAAGCGGCCCCGGTTTTCCATGCTGCCGCCGAAGTTATCAGCTCGAAAATTGGTTCTGGGCGAAAGGAACTGTCTTATTAGATGTCCGCCGGCCAATGTCTCCAGACCATCAAGTCCCCCTTCGTGGCACCGGCGGGCCGCCTGGCCGAACGCGCGAACGACCCGATTGATGTCGTGTCGATCCATCTCTCGGGGGAAATTACGATGCAAATCTTCTCGCACAGGCGATGGTGCGATTGTCGGCACCCATACGCCCGCCTGGGCATCGCCCCGGCGCCATGTCTGTGGATACACTCGGCAAACTCCTGAAAGTGGGAGATGATCCGGTCGGTCCCAACATCTAACTGGCGAAAGACAGACGGTGAATCCGGTGAAACGTTGGAGCTGCCCCCAAACATGGTAAGCGCCAGCCCGCCCTTGGCTTTCTCCTCATGATAACGTTGATACCGCAGGCCCGGCATGCTGTCCTCATCCATGCCTGAGGCGTGAGATGTGCTCATTACTCGGTTCTTTAGCGTCAATCCGCGGATGGTCAGAGGCTGAAGAAGTGGATCTTTTGCGATTGAATGGACATCTGACATGGCACTCACGCGAAGCTGTCGGGCAGAACCGCGCGACGCTGATTTACGAAATCAATCAGAGCTTCGTCTATTGCGGGATCCAATGCCGGCTGGCGGTACTCGGCCAACATTTCCTGCCGGCGTTTGGTGGCGCGCTGCGCCGCGTCGAGTTTGCCGGCTGCTGCCCACTGTTCGAAGGAATCGCCATCAGCGTTGGTCGGTTGATAAAAAGCGGTCTTGTAGCGCTGCATGGTATGCGCGCAGGATAGGAAATTGCCTGCAGGCCCGACACCGGCGATGGCGTTGAGCGCAAGCGAATCGGTGCTCGTATCCACCCCCGACATCATCCGCGACGCGGCGCCCAGCATGTCGCAATCGATCAGAAACTTGTCAAAGTTCGCCACGAGACCTGCCTCAAGGGTCCCGGTTGCGTGAATAAAGAAATTCACGCCGGCCAGCATTGAGAACATCATATACAGTGCGGCTTCCCAGCCGGCTTGCGCGTCAAGAATTTTTGAGTTGGACGAGGAACCTCCGCAACGAAACGGCACCCCGAGTCGGCGCGCGAGCTGGCCGGCGATTAGGAGGGATTTCCACGTTTCGTCGTAGCGGATTGGACTGCCCGACCGCATGGACATGCCCATCATCATGAACCCGTGCATGACGGGCGCTCCCGGGCGAACAAGTTGAATGATTGCCATGCCAGCGAGACTCTCCGCCAAAGATTGCGCAGAAAGACCCGCGACCGTCGTGGGGCTAGATGCTCCAGCGATCATGAAAGGCGTGATCACACAAGCCTGCCCGGCCGAAGCATAGACGTGGGCGGCGTCGAGCATTGTTTCGTCCAGTACGAGCGGCGAGTTGAGATTGATGAGAGCGGAAACGACGCAGTTCCTGTCCAAAGACTCCTTGCCGAACACAATTTCGCACATTCTCAGAGTGTCTTCGGCTCGCTCCTTAGACGTGACAGCTCCCATGAAGCATTTGTCAGAGAGCGTAAGATGACCGTAGTTCATATCAAGGTGGCGTGTCGGAACGGGAATGTCCGTTGGTTCGCATATTGGGCCCCCAGTGTGATGGACCTCCGGACTCATATGAGCTAGTCGGACAAAATTGTTGAAGTCAGCGAGCGTCGCATAGCGGCGCTGGATGTCAGTAGCGGCTACGAATGGCGGTCCATAAATCGGGACCATAACCATCGCGTTTCCACCAATACGCACCGATTTTGCGGGATCTCGCGCATGCTGTATGAATTCCGAAGGAGCGCTGCGCTGGATGAGCTGTCGACAGAACCCGCGGTCGAACTTTACTCGTTCGCCTTCGACATGGCATCCAGCTTCCTTTAGGAGTTTCAAGCTGGGCGCGTGGCGCACCTCAACTCCGACTATCTGCAGGATATCTTCCGCCGCCTCTTCAATCGACACGAGCTGTTCTTCGTTGAGAATCTCGTAACTCGGCGCGGCCCGGGTCAAATAGGGGGGATGTGCAGGGGCTGCCTGAGACCCTTCCGTCGGATTGCGGCGGCGGCGGCGTTCAGACATTTTTGTTTCCTCGATAGGGTCGGCCATCTTTCCTCTTTCGAAATAAATCATATGATGTTCAGCATCTGAACATGCATTGGTCTTATGTGGAGGACAACCCCGATTTATGAACTTACGAAAGAAGCTGCCTTCAGCCCAAGCTCTCTTCACATTCGAAGCAGCGGCTAAGACAATGAATTTCACGGAGGCCGGCAGACTTTTGAATGTAACGCAGCCGGCCGTCAGCAAGAGCATTGCCGCGCTGGAAGCGTATACAGGCACAAAGCTATTCACCCGCGAGGGCTCAAAGCTCGCCCTGACGGGGGAAGGCGAGTCATTGTATCGGACAGTACAGCTGTCATTTTTGGCGCTGGAGAACGCGATCGATCAGGTGTCCCGAGTACCCAAGCAAAAGAACGCTTTAACCTTGTCGTTATCCACGTCATTCGTGGCTCACTGGCTCATTCCGCAGATGGAGGAGTTTCGTCGCGCTTTCCCCGATGTAGCCCTGAACTTCCAACTCACTGGTGGCGAACCGTCCGGTCCGATGGAACCATGCGATCTGGGCCTGAGACTTGACAGCAAAGTCGCTCCCACGGACCGGGCAGTCCCCTTAGCGCCCGAGTGGCTCGTTGCTGTGGCTTCGCCCGAATACATCAGACGAAACGGCATGCTCGACGGGCTGACAACTCGCAGTACGCATTCATTGGTGACGTTCGCATCATCCCGAATTCCCTGGCGGGAATTTCTCGCGCAAACGAACCAGACTCTTGATATCTCCATGCCAGAGATACAGGTGCCGGACTACTCAGTCGTGATTCAGACAGCTCTGAATGGTCGCGGCGTCGCACTCGGTTATGTAACTTCCTGCGGATACCTTCTTCGCGAGGGCCTGCTTGTGCCCGCATTGCGGCGCACTTTGAGGACCGGCAAACGCTATTGTATTGTTTATCCAGCCGACATGGGTAAACGTCGGCTCGCGGAAGATGTCGGCAGTTGGATTATAGAACGATCGAACACTATTCTGAATGCGATATCGCAGTTGCTCCTCCAATGAATTGAAGTAGTCCTTTTCTACCGACAACTAGACAAAGGACCAGATAATCATCCAACCGACCGGCGACGCTGTGAAGCGCTGCGACACAAATTCACCGCTTCCAGCTCGAGCTGAGAAGCGACATCCCTGTCGATGGAAGGCAGCTCCCCGGTTCGGTCAGTGTGGCTGGGAAACATGATGCCGCCCCGGTCGGCCGAATAACCGGTATTCGACCAAGAGAAGTTACCGGTCTCGAATGACGTGGACAACGACAAGGTTAAAGCGTTCTTTTGCTTGGGTACTCGGGACACCTGATCGATCGCGTTCTCCAGCGCCAAAAATGACAGCTGTACTGTCCGATACAATGACTCGCCTTCCCCCGTCAGGGCGAGCTTTGAGCCCTCGCGGGTGAATAGCTTTGTGCCTGTATACGCTTCCAGCGCGGCAATGCTCTTGCTGACGGCCGGCTGCGTTACATTCAAAAGTCTGCCGGCCTCCGTGAAATTCATTGTCTTAGCCGCTGCTTCGAATGTGAAGAGAGCTTGGGTAAGGCAGCTTCTTTCGTAAGTTCATAACTCGGGGTTATCCTCCACATAAGACCAACGCACGTTCAGATGCTGAAGATCATATGATTTATTCCGAATGAGAAAAGATAGCCGACCACTATCGAGGAAACAAAAATGTCTGAACGCCGCCGCCGCAATCCGACGGAAGGGTCTCAGGCAGCCCTTGCACATTACCCTAGCAGCATCGTGCGCCGGCGCCGTAGGCTCACGCAATAATCCCATGTGATTTATATTTGCGCGCCCTCGCAGCGGGCAACGATTTGGAAAACAACCTGCGCCGCAGGCCGAGATATGCCGGCTGCGGCAACCGACGGAGTTTTCATGACGAGAGTAAAGCGGCTACCCGACAACGATCCGACCTGCGGGTGGCTAAGCCAGTTACCTGAGCGGCCGGCGCGTCCGACGTTGAACGGCACACAAAAAGCGGATTGGGTGGTGGTGGGCGGCGGCTACACAGGCATGGCCGCGGCGCGGCAAC
>NZ_JAMYRZ010000085.1:0-6785 GCF_040321675.1 Mesorhizobium sp. M0296 | reverse complement strand
CACCACCGTGCCATGGCCGCTCGCCCCTCAGAGCAAGCGCCGTTCTCTCTCCAACACTTTTTGCAGAACCTTCAGCACACTATCCATGCGAGCCTCGACCTTGGCATTTTCCTAACATGGCGAGATGCTTGGCACCTCAGGCATTTTCGAGCGCCCGCCCGAACGGCTCTGGCTGCCATGCGCGGATCGATTTTGGACGGCTGGACCGTTGGATTCACGTCAGACACAGTAGCCAGCGGGCAAGACTGCTTCGAACTCTAAACGGGGTCGTCGGCTACCCATTTGACAACGGAGGAGCCACGCCTTGCGCTGCTGGCACTCGTCATCGCAGCCAATGCCACCGCGACGACCTAGTTCCAATACCTGAGAACTCTCCCTAGGCGATTTGGCATCATTTTCTTTGGCGGCAGGCGCTCTAGCTGGCCCGAAACTAGGTCCGTTCCGTAAGGCGGTACATATGCTATAGCTAATATTGGGGCGAGGGGACGACCATGAAAGGGAGGACCAATCATGAAGCCGCATTCCCTCAGCGCCCGTCGTATTGGCGTGCTTATATTCTCGATGCGTGCTTTCGGGCTGATGAGGTCAGCCGCAATGCCCGCAGACAGCAAATTCGCCGTCGAGCCGGTGGTTGAGAAAAAGGTGAAGGAACTGCCCTCCGGACCGTTGTACTGGCGGCTGGATAATCTGCCAACGCTGGCGCAGGCCCAAAGCGCGGCAGGCCCGACCTCGCTTGCGGCAGAGATCGCAGGCAAGGTCTGGCTGTTCACGCTTGGACCGAAGGACGGCTCTACGACCGGCGGAACCAAGGTCGTCGAGATCGGACCGATCCCTCCGATCAGCGCAAGCGAGTATTCGCTGCGTGTCAACCGCGCCGGTGGAGCGCCCGGCGTCAAGACGAAGATCCATACGCATCCGGGACCGGAGGCCTTCTATGTGCTGGCCGGCAAGCTCGGCCAGAGAACGCCCCACGGAGTGACCTATGCTGAAGCTGGCACGGCAATGATCGGACACGGGGCCAACACGCCGATGGAGGTGTTCAGCGCCGGCACAACCGATCTCGATGAGCTGGCCATCTTCGTGGTCGACGCCAATCAGCCGTTCTCGTCGCCGGCCAGCCTCGATTGAGGCGACATTTCCCGGGATGATACTTCCGCTCTCCACCTGTTGCAGACAGTCGGCGACCAGTTGACGCTAACAGGTGCATGCTGAATTCGATGGTGCTGCGAGAGAGGATTGAACTCTAGGTATCTATAATAAAATCAACTACTTACGATGAGTTTTGTAACATTGTGACGGGCGACAAAATGGCTGGGAATCACTTCTAGCCTGCGGTTCTGGCTAGACGCCAAAAGACCCGCCTCCCCTTTACTGTTTTCTCTCCAAGGCATTCTAGATCAAGCCCTAATTTGAATGCCTGGACCTTCACCGCGCCGCCAAGCACCAGGAACCGAAATACGTTTACGACGATCCGTATGCGCCGTGATGATAGATCAGCGCCGGGCCGGGCTCTCCGCTCACCACATGCCGGACGCTGCCGAGGATCAGCGCGTGGCTGTGGCGAATAATAGTATCCTCAACCGCGCAGTCGACCGCGGCCAGCGCCTCGTCGAGTGCCAGTGCGCCGCTTGCAAGGCTGGACCAGCGAGCGCCCTCGTAGCGCGCCGACCCCTTCAGGCCACCGCGCCCGGCAAAGCGGTCGGCAATCGCGATCTGGTCGGCACGCAGCACATTCACGCAGAAATGCCGATGCCGGCTGATGGCTGCCCAGGTAGACGAGTTCAGATTGATGCTGACAACCATCACCTCTGGTTCGACCGATAGGGAATGGGCGGTGGTAATGGTTGCGCCCGTCCGTTCGTCGCCAACACCGGCGGTGACCACGGAGACAGCTCCGGCCAGGTGTCGCATCGCAAATTTCAGGGGAACCCGGGTTTCCACTAAGGTTTCCAATAGGGGAACGCGTTCGGTCAGTGTCATCTGGATAGCCTCATCGTGTTTGCAGCTTCACGACGCCTTGCGACGCAACGCCGTTTGGTATCCCAACCATTGGTGAATTTCGGCGGCGATGCGCTCGGCATGTGCGGTGACTTCGGGAATTCCCATCAGTTCGCCGACGCTGCCTCGCGCCAGTGGCCCGCTGACGAAAATGCTATCGGTCGGGCGCCCGGATGTGCCTACCGCACGGCCTTGGCTGTCGGTATCCAAACCAAGACCAATCGGATCGAGCCGGACCAATCCCATCCGCTCGAGCGCCGCAATCGCCGTGTTGGTCCGCAAGATATCGGCGTGCGCCGGTCCGGTCGTCACGATCACACTGTCGAAAGCATCGACAACGAGGCTGCGTTGGCCACGCAGCCGCTGCCTGACGCGAATGCATCCGTCTACCTGTTCGGCGCCGACAATCGATGCGGCGCGATAGGAAAGCCTGCCCTCGGCAGCGCGGCGATCGAGCACGGCCGCGATCTGTGGCGCAACGCGGAAGCGATGCACATCCCACAGCGCGCGAAGATGACGCACAACCTGGCGCTGCTCGGCTAGCGGCAAGGCCTGCCAGATGGCCTGTCCCTGACGCCGGACGGCATCGAGCACCGGGTGCCAGTCTTCGCCCTGACGCTTGGCATCAAGAATCGTTACCCGGATGCGCTTGAACAGTGCCGTTGCGCTGCGTGAAGGAAGGGTCGTGAAATCACCGACTGGATCGGCCGGTATCGAGGCGTGGCTGCGCGAGCGCTAGCCATGACGTGACAGCGCGACAATGTGGCCACGATGCCCCTTGCGGTCGAGGGTCGCGATCACGTCCGCGGACGTCAGTCCGGTGCCGATGACCAGGACATGGTCATTGCGGCTGATCGCTTCCAAGCTCTCGAGGTCATAGGGATTGGCCACCAGCCCAGCTATGCCAGCCACGGACTGCATGGCCAACGGCAAGGCCGGCGGCGGATGCGTCGTCGCAATCACCACGGCGTCCGCTGCGAGCGTCCTGCCATCGGCGAGGATCAGGCTGTAGCCCTCGCCACTGCGCTCGACTGACGCGACGGCGGACCTGACATGGCGGATCGTTTTGCTGAGCAGAAAGGGCTGGAGATGGGATTCGACATAGCCGCCGAAAACACGGCGCTGCGGGTAGATCGCGCCGTTGGCGGCAATAGCCTCGACATCCCCCACAATAGCGCTGCTCTGCTGCAGCCAGTCGGCGAAGTGGCTATCCTGGCCGGAGATCAGCGTCATCCTCGAGGCCGGCACATTGATGCGGTGTGAAGGATCGGTCGTCGAATAGGCCAGACCATAGCCGAGCCTTTCGCGCGGCTCGACGACCACGATATCGGATGCACTGGCCGGCAGCAGCCGCGCCAGATGAAACGCAGTCGCCGCACCTGAAAAGCCGCCGCCGACAATCGCTATGATCGGTTCGCTGGCGCTCAAGACTGGCTCGCGCGCAGCGACGACGGGCGATGGTCGCCGGCCACCGTTTCGCCGAAGGGGCCCATGTTAACCGCCGTCGGCCGCGTCGAGATTTCGTGATCGAGCGGCAACAGCGGCAGCACCAGTTCGCCGAAGCGATAGGCTTCCTCCAGATGCGGATAGCCGGACAGGATGAAGGTATCGATGCCGATGCGCCGGTATTCGTCGATGCGCTCCGCCACCGTCGCCGCATCGCCGACCAGAGCGGTGCCGGCGCCGCCGCGCACCAGGCCGACACCGGCCCACAGATTCGGACTGATTTCGAGTTTGTCGCGACGGCCGCCATGCAGCCGGCTCATGCGCGACTGGCCGACGGAATCCATGCGCGCGAAAACCTTCTGCGCCTCGGCGATCGTCTTGTCGTCCAGGCGGCTGATCAGGCGGTCGGCATCGGCCCAGGCTTCGTCATTGGTTTCGCGAACGATGACATGCAGCCTGATGCCGAAACTCACCTGGCGTCCGGCCTTCTCGGCAAGGCCGCGCACATGGTCGACCTTGGCGGCGACGTCAGCCGGCGGTTCGCCCCAGGTGAGGTATTTGTCGATCTGCTCGGCGGCGACCGCATTGGCCGCCTCCGACGAGCCACCGAAATACAGCGGCGGATGCGGGGTCTGCACGGGCGGGAACAGCAGCCGGCCGTCCTCGATGCGCAAATGTCTGCCTTCGTAGGCAACCGTCTCGCCGCGCAGCACGGCCTTGTAGATATCGAGGAATTCCCGCGTCACCTCATAGCGCTCGTCATGGCTGAGGAAGATGCCGTCGCCCTTGTTCTCGAGCGGGTCGCCGCCGGTGACGACGTTGATGAGCAGGCGCCCGCCCGAAATGCGGTCGAGCGTCGAGGTCATCCGCGCCGCGAGCGTCGGCGACTGCAGCCCGGGACGGACGGCAACAAGAAAGCGCAACCGCTGCGTCAGCGGCGCCAGCGCCGACGCCACCACCCAGCTGTCCTCGCAACTGCGCCCGGTCGGCAGCAACGCGCCGTAGTAGCCGATGGCGTCGGCCGCCTTGGCGACCTGGGTGAGGTAGGGCAAGTCGACCGCCCTGCCCCCCTCGGAGGTGCCGAGATAGCGGCTGTCGCCATGGGTCGGGAGAAACCACAGGACCTTGATCCTGTCGGGGATGGCAATGCTCATGAATAGTCCTCTATGACTTGACGGCGTCTCGCTCAGCTCCAGGCATGGAACGGCGGATTGACGTCGTTCAGGTAGTAGTTGCCGAGGATTGCGTATTTCCAGCGCACCGGATCGTGCAGCGTGTGGGTGCGGGCGTTGCGCCAATGCCGGTCGAGATTGTGCTCGGCCAATGTCGAGCGCGTGCCCGCGAGTTCGAAAAGTCTGTTGGTGGCGTTGATGGCGATCTCGGTGGTGAGGATCTTGGATTCCGCCACAGCGATCTGCGCTTCCGCGACGGTCTTCTCGTTGGGGTCGAGCACAGCGCGATCAACCGCAGGGCCGGCCTTGTCCAGAACCGCCTCGGCCGCATTGGCCCGCAGGCGAAGGTCGCCGACCGCCTGGATCGTATAGGGATCCTGCCAGGCATGATCGACGCCGCTGTCGATCCACGCACGCGACTTAGTGCGCACGAAGTTGACGGTTTCGTCTATCGCCGCTTTGGCGATACCGAGATCGACCGCGGCCTGGATGATCTGGAAGATGGCGCCGTCGGCCGTCGGCCTGTCGTAGCCCTTGTAGCCGGGGACAAGATGCGTCTTCGGCACCTTGACATTGTCGAGCAGAACGGTGCCGGACAGTGTCGTCTTCTGGCCGAAGCTCGACCAGTCGTCGATGACAGTCAGTCCGGGCGCACCGCGGTCGGCGATGGCATACCAGGCGCGGCCTTCGTCATCGAGCGCCACGATCGGTACCAGATGGGCGAGCAGCGCGCCGCTCGAATAGAATTTCTGGCCATTGACCACGACGTGGTCGCCAGCGTCGACGAATTTGGTCTCAAAATCGGCCGCTCGCTTGGAGCCGAATTCCGAGAACGCGTTGCCGAACCGCGTGCCGGACAGAACTTCGGCGAAGAGCAGCTGCTTCTGCGCCTCGTCAGAGACGGTGCGGATGGCGGCGACGACGCCGAGATGGTTCTGCGGAATCTGGCCGAGCGACGGATCGGCCGCCGAGATGATGGCGATCACCTTCGACAGCGTCACATAGGAGAGTTCCGGTCCGCCATAGGCCTTCGGCACGTTGATCGACCACAGGCCGCTCTGCGAAAACGCATCGAGCTCTTCCTTCGGCCAGATGCGCTCGCGGTCCCGCCTGGAGGCGTCCTTGGCGAAGTCTGCGGCCAGTTTTTCCGCCACAGCGATCGCCTCGGCGTCGGTCTTGATGACATGCGCTCTGGCCGACGGACGCTCGACCGGGGGGACGGCGCTGCGGATATCGAACGGCTGCTTCGATTGGATGGTCATGCTGCGGTCTCCTGGAGAAAATGTTGCGATGGAAGCGGCGTGCCGCTGAGATAGTAGGTCTTGATGTCGTCGCGCTGGCGCAGGTCGGCGGCCGAACCTTCCAGCACGCTCTTTCCGTTTTCGAGCACGGTGGCGCGGTCGGCATATTTCAGCGTCACTGCCGAATTCTGCTCGGCGACAAGGATCGAAAGATCTTCGTCCCGATTGAGCCGCTTCAAGGCGCTAAAAATCTCGTCGACGATCAGCGGCGCCAGCCCCATCGAAGGCTCGTCCAGCACGAAGAGTTTCGGCCGCGACATCAGACCGCGGCCGATAGCCGTCATCTGCTGCTCGCCGCCGGAGGTGAGGCCGGACCGGGTTCGCCGCTTCTCGGCGAGCCTGGGGAAAAGCGCATAGACGCGGTCGAGGTCGGCCTTGACGCCGGTGCGCGAGGACGAACGCCCGAGCGCGCCGGTCAGAAGGTTCTCCTCGACCGTCAGCGAGCGGAAGCAGTGTCGGCCCTCGAGGACCTGGACCAGACCCTTGCGGACGAGGTGGGAGGGGCTTGCCCTGGAGACATCCTCGCCCTCGAAAGTGATCCGGCCAGCGGTAACGGTGCCGCGCTCGGCCGGGAGGAGATTGGATATGGCGCGTAGCAGCGTCGTCTTGCCGGCGCCGTTGGAGCCGAGCAGTGCGACGATCTCGCCTTTGCCGACCGACAGGTCGACACCGTGCAGGGCGGCGATGGCGCCGTTGTAGACGGCCTCCACGCGGGTGACCGACAGGATCGGATTTTCCGGGCTGGACATCGATGACTCCGCAATAGGCAGGAAATCGCGGCCCGCCCCTGGGCCGGCCCCCAGGTGTTTGAATTAACTTTGAGACCACATCGTAGGCCTGTTACGGCCTGGGGGTCATAAATGCCGAT
>NZ_JAMYRZ010000084.1:0-8659 GCF_040321675.1 Mesorhizobium sp. M0296 | reverse complement strand
CGAGGAGGTCGCGTCGACCTTAATCAAGACGCTTCGGTGCGAGTGGATCCACGGCTTCATCGCCGACTTCTTCAACACTATCGGTCCAAAGCTGACATTCAAATCGGTGCATCCTGAAAGCAACTAACGACGGGGAAGGATACTGCACGCCTGTACTCCGGCTTCCAACCGAAACTACTTCGTTGGCAGTCCCGCGGCCACTAGGTCGGCCACCTGTCGATCAATCACTGCAGGATTGATATGGAACGTCATATCGCGCCACCGCGTGGCCTTAAGCCACGGTTGCATGGCAAGCGCCTTGAGGACTTCACTGCGTGCATCGTCAGTTTTTCCAAGATGGACATCGTTGATGGCACGTAGCAGCGGAACAGTGATCTGGAAGTCTGACGCCTTCGTGATCAGGGCAGCAGATTCGGCGTACTTTTCGATATCCGTCAGGGCATTTGCCTTCATCACGAGATAGTAATCGGCGAAGTTTGGATCGTTCCTGAGCCCGTATTCTGCTCGCTCAATCGCCTTGTCAGTCAGGCCGCTGAAGCGGGCTGCTGATGAAAGGTCGCCGATGAGAAACGCGTCTCCGGGCGAAAGCGCGATCACCTCGTCGGCCCTGCGCAGAGACAGATCAAATTTCCCCTGATAAGCAGTGACGTAGACGGATGACCACAAGCAGCTTTTTCTTGCGTCGGGTCCGAGGTTAGCCCGTGGAAGAATCCTTGCTTCCAGTTCAGACGCCATGCGCCAATGCTCTTCAGGCTTATCGTCAAAAGCGAGGCCAGCCGCCAAGACGTGATCCCAGGCCAGTCCGCACGATAACAGCGACGAATCGGGAAATTTGGCCAAGCCCTCAAGAATTATGTCCGTCGCCTTTACCAGGCTCTCGGGCGTAAACTGCCCAAAGAAGAAATTGGATCGAAGGAAGAAGTCGTACTCTTCAAGATCCGGTGTGTCCTTTTCCCAGACCTTCTTGTACTCCATGTCGTACATTTTTCCGCGCTGGCCACCAAGCGTGCCAATGATTCGTTCGATCGCCTCGTCCTGAATCACGAGGGGATTGCTTCCCGAGCGATCGAACTTTTCCGCCCAGAGATTTTCGCCTGTGCGCGTGTCGATCAGCTGCGCGGTGATCCGCACCCGCTCCGTCTCCTTCCAGACGCCGCCCTCGATCACGTAGGCCGCGTTCAACTGTTGGCCGATCTGGCGGACATCGGTTGGCTTGTCCTTGTAGACAAAGGTAGAGCTACGCGAGAGCACCTTAAGTTCGGTGACGCCTGCCAGCATCGAGATCAAATTGTCTGTCATGCCGTCGCTGAAATACTCCAGCTTCGGGTCGCCGCTCATGTTCTTGAACGGCAGAACCGCAACGGTCGGGATACCACCCTGGTCTATCTCGCGCTTTGTTCCATAGAACTGCCACCACGCCAGGACCGCTGTGGCTGCTAAGACCAGCACCAGGAAGCTCGCCACGGCTGGCAGCCGCGAGCGGTTGCGGCTCGCGCGCCTGGGCCTAGCCTTGCCGCCGATCGTGACACGATAGGCCTCCACCGGCTCCGAGATGTTCTTGACCTTCTGCGGGCCCATCGACTGAAAGCCGAAAGCCAGCTTCTTCTCAACCTCGCGCGCGACCTTTGCAGACACCCAGATGCCGCCAGGCTCGGCAAGTTGTTCTAGTCGCGCCGCGATATTTACGCCCTCGCCAAACCGATCGTCACCCTCGACAATCACCTCGCCAAGATTGACGCCGATGCGCACTTCCACGCGCTGGTCTTTCGGCAACGAGGCGTTTCGCTCGGCCAGCCCACGTTGCAGCCAAACCGCGCATTCCATCGCCTCGACGACAGAAGAAAACTCCGCCAGCAGGCCGTCGCCCATCAGCTTGAAGATAGTGCCATGATGACGCGCTACTGTCGGTTCGAAAAGTTCCTTATGATCGGCGCGCACCCGTTCATGCGTACCCGCCTCGTCGCGCTCCATCATGGCAGAGTATCCGACAACGTCAGCAGCAAGGATGGCGGCGAGCTTGCGGTCCATTTCGGAGCACTCTGTCGGCGGCCAACCTCGGAGGCGAGGTGGCAAACCCTCCCGGTTCCAATCAGTTTCGCCTATCAGGACCTTACCCGCAAGCGGCTGCCGGTTACGAAACGACTTGATTGGGGCCGGACGCGGACTGTCGGCTATGGGAGAATCCGCCCGACTCCTTCCGATAGGCGAAAGTCGCTCTGGAAAAGCACACCGCGGGGTCTTGAAATGGCACGACCGAGCCGGCGGGCGCATCGGCCGCTCCCGTGTGCGACCACTTTCCGCCCGATCGAGACTTAGAGCGCTCCCACGCGGAATAGTCCGAGTCGACGGCATAGGGTGTATGGAGCACCCAACGCCTCCACCCCTACCTCTGAAAATGCCCCAACCCGTTCTCATTGAGATAATCCACCGTCATCACCCGCGCGTGAATGCCGCCGGGGGAACCGACGAACTTCACCGATGACAGCGAGCCGGTCGGCGCGTTCTCTCCGCGGGGCGTGAGGGCGTAGGTGTCGCCGTCCCAGTGCTCGAGCGTGAACTGCATGGGCTTGGGGCCGAGTTCGAGCATCAGCTTGTCGCCATCGGCCCGCACGGTGGCGGTGTCGAAATAGTTGCTCGTATATTGGCCCTCGTAGAAGGATGGACTGCGCGCCTTGGCGGGGTTCGTCGGCTTGTCCTTGCCGGCGAGGTCGCCCACCGGCTTGTAGTAGGCCATGAACCGCGGCTTGATGTAGGGATACCAGTCGCGAGTGACCTGGCCATATTGCACGATGTCCATGAAGCTGGCGGCGACCGCCTCGGCGGCGCCGACGGGGGAGCCGTTGGTGAGCACGACGATGCCGACATCGGCCGAGGGCAAGATCTGGAAGGTGGTGCCGGCGCCGAGCAGGAAGGCGCCGGAATGGCCCATGGTGGTGCGCCCATTGGCGTTCACCCCCACATTGAAGCCATAGCCATAGGAGCTGGCCCGCGTATCGGGCGTCTCGCCGCGGTAGGTCACGCTCTGCGGTGTGATGGCGGGCTGCAGGATCTTCGGGTCGATCATGGGCTGGCCGTTATAGGTGCCGTCGCCAAGCAGCAGGATCATCCACTTGGCAAGATCCTGGGCGCTGGAGGAGACGCCGCCCGCCGGCGCCTGCTGGTCGGGGTCGCGGTCATAGAGCGGCTCGAACACATTCTCCGCCACGCGCGCATGCAGCAGGGCGCGGTTCTTGCCGGCGGCAATGAAGTCCTCGTGCCGATAGCTGCTCGAGCGCATGCCGAGCGGATCGAACAACAGGCTCTTGGCCAGCGGCTCCCAGGGCTGTTTCTCGGCGTGGGCCACCGCCTCGGCGCCGACCGTCGTGCCGAAATTGGCGTAGTGATAGGAGATGCGGAAGGGATCGAGCGGCACCATCCACAGGCTCCCGACGATCTGCTTGCGCTGGAAGCCGAGATCCTCGAGTTCGTCGCCCGCCGCCATCGGCAGGCCCGAGCGATGGGCGAAGAAATCGCCGATGGTGGCGTTGCCCGAGACATAGTCGAGATTGAGGCGAAAGCCGTCCCAGACCTTGCCGACCGGGGTATCCCAGTCGAAGCTGTGGTCCTTCGTCATGGCGATCGCGGCCACCGTGGCCGAGATCGACTTCGACACCGAGGCGACCTGGAAAATGGTGGTGCTGCTGACCTTAGAAGTGTCGTCCCGGTTGTCGCGAAGGCCATAGCCCTCGTCAAAGATCATCTTGCCGCCATGCACCACCGCCACGGCGAAGCCGGGAACGTCGGATGCTTCCTTGACTTTCTTGACGATGTCCGGCAGCGCGGCCAGCGCCTTCTCGACACCGCCGGGATACAGCTGCATAGCATCCTGCGGCGGCGATGGCCCAAGCTCCGGCACGCAGGACTGCGCGGCTGCCACGGCGGGCAGCATGATAACGAGGGAAAGCACGACGAGAGCAGCGGCCTTCTTCATTGCATGTCCTCAAACTTGCACGGCAGATGATCGGATCATACGCGGCAAGATGAAAGATGGTTACAGCTATTTTCTACTGATATGTTTAAGTCCAAAGATCAGACAGAGACGGCGGCTGCGCGCATGTGATTTCGGGACCTGGTGAAGTATCCGCGTTACCCACGCGGGCGGCAATTGGATGGGACTGCGCGGGAGAACGTCAAGTTCCAAGGCCGGGCGGCAAATGGCGTCTAATCAGGAGTTGTTCGCCAACGGGCTGGCGGCCAACCAGAAAGTCATCGAAGCCAGCTATATGGCCCATCGCGAGGCCCTATGGCCTGCTGCATGGAGTCCGAGGGCCGAGGAGCCGGGACGCTTCGTCTTCACCGATCTTGCCTGCGGCACGGGGCCGTTTGCTGTCCGTCCGGTTATTGCCGCGGGACCAGTCGCCGTTCGGCTCACGTGAAGAGTTTCGGGCGCCGCAGGCGTACGAAAGTCCCCGAGGAAGGAACCCGCGGGCCGCAGACGATGGCTATGGGGATTTCGGATTTCGGCAGACGTCGGCGATGGCGTGACCGCCGTCGGGAAGCGCTGGGGTGAATGCGGACAGACCGCTTCGTTGCGCCCCCGCGCGGTGTTGTCGGCTTGGTCGGCAGCTGGACGCGACCTCTTCAGCATCGAGGATCATCGTGGACGTGCGTCGATCCGTTGCCGGCGGCTGAGTGCCTGCAGCTGAAGGCTGAACCATCCCATGCCCGGTCATGGCGTGCTGCTCCCGGTCGACCGGGAGCCGTGTGGTGGTCCGCGCGGTTGCCTCCACCGTTCAAACAGCTCGATGACGATCATGCGGCCGCCGCAGCACGCGCACGGCGGGCCGAAGTCGTCCGGTTCGTCGGGGTCGCCGTCGTCGGGCGGCGCGGCAGGGGCGGTCGAGGATCGCCCTCACTGACCCTCCTGGGTAAGTTGGAAGATACTGGCCGTCCGAGTAGGACCAACGTTAGTTAGCTCACAGTACGTGAAAGAAACAAAAGAACCCGGCTGCGGCGGAAGAAATTCCCCCTGGTGCTTCCATGCGAGGCAGGTTTTGATCGTGTCGAAGGATTTTTGTTCTCGGCGTTCATCGATGCGGCCATCGACAAATACAAGAGAAATTACATGCGCGGTTGCATTTAGAGATTGAGGATCTGCTTTCGCAGCCGTTGGCACTGCCAAGAGAAGAGCCAGAGCGATGATGAGCTTGGTGCGATTCATGTCGTCCTCCGTTTCATCCGGTGCTGCTGGGGTCGCTTGGAGGCGAAGGCCGAATGGGCTAGACTAGGAAGCGCGCCAGGAAGGTGAAATGTCCCGAACGGCCCCTGAAATTGACCTGAAATCTGCTGAAACGATCACGTTCCGCGGTTTCGTCTTCCTGACCAAAAGCAAAGAACTCCGAACCGTCGAAGGCAAAGCGGTCAATCTTCGCAGCCAGTCCGCCGAGGTGCTCTCGGTGCTCGCGGCGCGACCGGGCGAAATCGTCTCCAAGGATGCGCTGATGCAGGCGGTTTGGCCCGAGACCTTCGTGACCGACGACAGCCTCACTCAATGCATTGCCGATATCCGCCGCGCGTTGGGGGACGACGCGCACGTGATGGTGGAAACCGTCCCAAAGAGAGGCTACCGACTGAACGCCGATCTATCGGACGCGGCGGA
The DNA here is from genome assembly GCF_040321675.1 of Mesorhizobium sp. M0296. Classification (NCBI taxonomy): domain Bacteria; kingdom Pseudomonadati; phylum Pseudomonadota; class Alphaproteobacteria; order Hyphomicrobiales; family Phyllobacteriaceae; genus Mesorhizobium; species Mesorhizobium sp. M0296. The sequence goes on along the minus strand of NZ_JAMYRZ010000084.1, from coordinate 3,021 downwards.
CCCAAACGCCGCAGCCGGCACGGAACGTGCCAGGACACGATTATCGCAGCGCGGCTTCATTCTTGCTGCACTCGCTCTCCTTGCGGCAGCGATCGGCGCATACTACGGCGCGGAAGCATGGCGAGCCGCTCCCGTTCGTTCGAGCGGCATGCCCAGGATTGCGATCCTTCCCTTCGACGACATGAGTGCCGGTGCGGACAAGGGATATCTCAGCGATGCCGTTGCCGAGGGGATCATCACCGAGCTGGCGCGGAGCAAGACTTATGCCGTCATCGCCCGGAACTCGAGCTTCAGGTACCGGGACCAGCCGGTCGAGACCAGGCAGATCGGAGATGAACTCGGCGTCGACTACCTGCTCGAAGGCAGCCAGCAGAAGATCGGAGACCGGCTGAAAGTGTCCGCCCAGTTGCTGAATGCGCATGACGGATCACATGTCTGGGCCAACTCCTACAACCGGGAGATTGGCGATCTTTTCGTCGTCCAGGAGGAAATCATCCGCACGCTTGCGGATCGGGTCGGAATAAGGATCGAGCGACCGTTGCCACAGAGCGATGCCGCGCAGGTCAGCGCGCTCCGCTATTACCTGATGGGGAGGGCCAAGATCGGAGAGGATATCTCAGCCGAGGGGAACGAGCTGTTAAGGCAGTTCAGCCTCAAGGCGATCGAAGCGGATCCGAACTCCCAGTTCGGCTATATCGGGCTGGCCTGGTACTATCGCAATGACGCGGTATTCGGGTGGCACGCGCAGGAACACAACCGGAACGAGGCGTTGAAACTCGCTGCCAAATACGCCGACAAGGCCATCCTGCTCGCTCCTGATGACGCAGAAGCGCATGAGGTCCGCGCCAGCATCCACACCGAAGCCGGAGAGGTCGAGCAGGCCCTTGCCCAGTACGATCAGGCGATCGCCTTGAACCCGAGCAACTCGCATATCCTCGTCATGAGTACGAACGTGCTGCTGTATGTTGGCCGCGCCGACGAAGCGATCGATCGGATCGAGCAGGCCAAAGGCATCGATCCCTTCCACCCTGACTGGTTTCACTGGCAGATGGGCTGGGCGCTCTGGGAAAAGAACGATTGTGGGGCGGCGCTGGCTGCGATGCGGAAAATGTCCAGGATCCCGAGCGGCGCACAGCGCATGCTTGCGGGGATCCACGCTTGTCTAGGAAACAAGCGAGAGGCAAAGGAAGCGCTTGCGGTTTTCCTCCAGAACACTCCCAGTGAATCCATCAGTAAAGAACGCAGGGAGTGGGACAAGATTTGGACCGCACCCGGAAGCCTCGACCGCTGGATCAAGCAGATGCGGTTCGCGGGGTTGCCGGAGTGACGGCCGACCGTATGCGGCCCAGCAGAAATCATGGGCTGCAAACGACCCTTGAAGTGGGCCACGAGCGCTGGTGGGCCTCACGCTCAGGGCGCCGATGCGTACCAAACACCTTCATTTCCTCAGTTTTATGTTGCGACTTGCCAGGCTGGCCGATGGCCAGCCTGATGCGGCCGCGGAGACGATCGCGGTAATGCGCCAGGCCCATCCGCGCTTCACACTCAAGGTCTTTCGTCGCTAGGAACCCTACAGGGAGGCGGAGGTGCTCGATAAGATTGTCACGCTCCTGCGCCGTGCCGGTATTCCGGACTGACCTTGGTCGTCTACTTGCCGCCTCGCCTGAACCAGTGACAGCTGCGTCCGCAATTACTATCCTGGCGACGCATGCCGCTGCGTCCGCTTTGGGGAATCAAAGAACGCGAGCCCGATGACCGACATCGGCGCATTGCCGATCGCGGCTCCACCAGTCGAGCGGAGCCGCTTGTGGTCAGGCCTCTGTCGCCTCGGATAATGCGAGCGCATCTTCTACATCCACACCGAGATACCGCACCGTGTTCTCGATCTTGGTGTGGCCGAGCAGGATCTGCACCGCACGGAGATTGCCTGTCGCCTTGTAGATGATGGAGGCTTGGTGCGGCGAAGCGAGTGCGTGCCATACTCTTCTCGGCGCAGACCGATCGCCGACACCCATTCATCCACCAGTCGTGCATATTGGCTCGTGCTCAAATGCGCGGCGGCATCAACACGACTGGGAAACGCGAAGTCGTCCACTGTTCCGCTACGTCTCTCAAGCCATGCCAACAGACTTGCTCGCGCATCTGACGTGATACTCGAACTGAACCGGTCGCCGGTCTTCTGCTGAACCACCATTGAAGCGGGCCCGGATTTCCGGACCCGCCCCAAGCATACCGATCTTGATCTTCACTAGGTCGCAACCCCGCAGCTTGCTGTCGATCGCGAGGTCAAGCAGGCATGATCCCTCATTCGTCCTTCGCGATTGAGGAAGAAGCGGATTGCCCATATCTGCCGCGGCTTCGGGGCTCGCTTGGCTCCGACCTGCCGACCAGCGTTCCATACCGGCCGCCCCTTGGCTGCCGGATCGTATTGTGAAATGCCCATCGTCATTCTCCTTCGGCCAATATTGGCCATTGGAGAAACGATCCGAGGGTCTCGGGCGCGGCGTGGCCGACAGCGGAATTGCGGCTTTTGGCGTCCCGCCAGCACCTCGCTGTCAGTGGGAGACCGTTTGCGCGGTTGCGAATGGCCACTTCGAGTTTACTGCGGCCGGCCCCACCCGCTGAACGTCCGCTATCGTTCTTCGGACGCGGATTGGCGTAGTAAGTTTTGCGCTCGCAACCTACGCAAATTGGGCGTATCGTCAGTATATCGTCGGTTGCTAATACATGGGCCGGCGACTGAGAGCGCAAGACTCCCGCATCGGACTAGGCGCGCTAGGTTCCACAACCACTCGTCGCGCTCTGCCTCTGCCGAAACCTCTTTTGCTCGGTTCCGGCCAGAATTGCCTTTTGCAAATCGGAAGAGGAGCGCTTGATGCAGATTCTGCAAACCCGCCGCCGATTCCTGACCGGCGCTGCAATGGCAGGCGCTGCCCGTATCGTCGGTCTTCCGGAGTCACTCCACGCCGAGCCGCTGGAAACGACCACGGTTCGTCTGCCGCGGTGGGTTGGTGGTTCCTA
>NZ_JAMYRZ010000083.1:0-11033 GCF_040321675.1 Mesorhizobium sp. M0296 | reverse complement strand
GGCGAGGAGGTCGCGTCGACCTTAATCAAGACGCTTCGGTGCGAGTGGATCCACGGCTTCATCGCCGACTTCTTCAACACTATCGTTCAGCCTCGGACTTCGTCAGATGGATCCACGCCGCCCAGTCCGATGGCCGCAGCACAACCACTTGCCGATTGTGATATGGCGCGACATCCGGCCCCGGATCGGTCGTCAGCATCGTGAACGTCGGCGGCTTGTTGCCGACACCCTCGCGCCACAGCCCGGCAATCGCCATGAACGAATGGCCATTCAGCGTGAACCTGTGCTTGGTTTTTGGATATTTCGTTCCCGTGAATTCGAAGAATGCCGACGCCGGAACGAGACAGCGCTTGCTGTTGCCGAACTGCCGGCCCTCCGAGCGAAAGTTGAATACAGGTCCGCCTTTTGGCCCGGCCGGGGGAAAGCCGAACGTCATCGACGCCAGTTCGATTGCGTCGCCGGCAGCCCGCATTACAGGCGCGGGGTCGTTGATGTGGATGTCATCCGCCTGCGGCAGATCCAATTCGGTTTGATGGCTGGGGATTTTGAGCGCCAGCGATTCCATCGTCCGGCAGTATTCGGCCCAGGCGATGTGCTGCTCGTAGTCATTGCACATGGAAAGGCTCCGTACGCTCGACCGAGATCAGTTCAACATAGCGTTTATCGGTTGGCGCCGATTGCTGGCGGATTTGATATAAGCCTATTTGGGCCGGCGTGCGGCAGCGATGGCCTGCAACAGATTGATGCTGTTCACGTCGGGTTCGCTGGATGCGGCAACGGCAAGTGCGGCGGCCTCGGCTATTTTGGCGACGTCGTCGCTGCTGATCGTTCCGCGCTTTTCCAGCAGATTTACGAGTTCGACAACGAGAAGAAAGGCGTTCACACCATATCGTTCGGCTCTGAGCTCGAACTCGCCTCGAGCCAATTTCTCCGCGTCTCCTTCAGCCCGTTTGTCCACGTTGGCGTCCTCTCCTATGGCTACAAGCTATTAACGCTTAGCACGAATGGTTTAATCCTTCGAACTGGCCACAACCTTCGCCAATTGCCGGGCATAGTGTCGCCGGTGGCAAGGGCATGGGTTCAGCCAAGGATGAGACCAACCAACAGAACGGTAAGAATAAAGGACAACACGACGGCAAGTAGCCCGCATGCTTCCAAAGTGTTGGTTTGCCAAGCTTTCGTCGGGCGCCTCCGGTTTGAATTCCCGTTTCGCGAAACAAACTTCATCGGGCACCAGATCGGACGCGGAGCCGGCTTGAATTTGGCAAAGCGCTCCTCTTCATCGGCCCGGAAGGCATCTCCGCGAAACTCCGGAGCACCGTATGCGCGGCGCCTGCCTGCCTTTCATCGACGCGGGCCATCACCAGTACGACACCTTCTGCGATCTTCGGCTTGCGCGGCTTCTGGGCGAAATTGGCGAAAGTTCCGAGAAGCACGCCGGCAAAGCCGCCCCAAGCCGCACCGACCAGGGCCATGCCGGTCATCCCCGCAGGATCAACGCCTTGAGCTCCAAAAGCGCTGAAGCCGGCCAACAGACCAGCCGTCGCGCCAAGTGCGGCACCAGCGACGGCACCCCGCCAGAGAGCGCTCATCTCATCGTCGTAATATCCAGCAACGCTGATCGGTTCATCATTGTCGTTGTAAGATCCGACCACGCTGATCTGGCGGCGGCGAATCCCGGCAGCCTGAAGTCTGGCCACGGCACGTGCTGCCTGGGCATGGGAATTGAACAGCCTGCTGATCGTTTGCATTTACGCCCAGGCCCAACGCCCGTTCGGAGCGTCGGGCCTCTCCTCCCTGGCTTGAACTCTTCCGCCCGGACGCATCTTCGTCGCGCCAAAGCTCACCACAACGTGAGCCAGCCGTCTACGTTCCTCAGCCGGGGCTTCGGTCCAACCCCAGAGCGTCTTGCTTGGGACCTAAGTCTGACCAGCTTGGGCGTGCTGAGGCCATGCCGAGCGGGGACGGTCGCCGGCTCGAAGAGAGGGTTCAGATGCTATCGCAGACCCAAAAAGCTCAAAATGACTATTACGATCACGATCGCGCCGACCAGCCAGATAATGTTGTTCATGATTACGCTCCTTCGCCTACGGGCTGGGCACGCCGAGGCGAAGCCCGCCACGCAAGTAGAACATCAGATATGGCTAAAGCATCCTCGCGGGCCTCGCTGTCGAAAGAGCCCACCGCACCAGTCGGCACGGGCGACGCAGAGTTTCACCCCGGTGGTGGGCAGCAAACGGCATTGCATCCAAAGGCTCAGCTGATGCTTCTGGACCAGTTATCAACCTGGCGCTCCGCCTCTTCCTTGGCAATGCCATATCGCTCCTGGATGCGTCCCAAGAGCTGGTCTCGGTTGCCCTCGATACGATCAAGATCGTCGTCGGTGAGGTCACCCCACTGCTCCTTCGCCTTGCCCTTGAACTGCGTCCATTTTCCCTTGATTTGATCCCAGTTCATATGTTCCTCCTTGCTTCCTGGGCCCGCACTGAAGCGGAGCGCGGACCGATCAGCATTCGATGTCGGTAATGAATGAAGATTAGCAGCCGCTAAAGGTTCCGGTGCCGGCGCAAAAAGCCCGCCGTGCCCGTGCCTGACTGTGAGCTGATGTTGATGATGTCCGGAGCTTGATGCTCTTTCGCGGCACTATCTTATGCCGTTGAAGGCGCTGACCTTCTTGCTGGTTGGCCTTGGCTGGCAAGCCTCGAAAGGCTACCCGGCAGCATTGTTCTGTCCTTGCCGATCATCAGCACGCCGCTGTCGGGCGCCAACAGTGCCGAGAACGGCAGCATCGCCGCGCCGATCGGCGAAGCCTCGGGGCCGAATTGTCCCGACACGATTTCCGGCGCCACGATGCCGATGGCGCTGATCCTGTTGAACTGGGTCTGCACCTTTGCCAGCAGCTCGAGATGAATCGGCCGCGGCAGGATGCTGTCGAGGACGATCGCCTCGATGTCGATGACGGAAGTGATGGCGATGATCGCCTCGACCAGCGCATTGGCGCAATCGTCGATCCATTCGGACAGCGGTTCGCGCGCCCCTGGCGGCAAGGGGTCGAGTTCGCGCACGCGGTTGATCTCGATGCCGCGCGATTTGAGATGATTGACCAGCACATAGATCGAAGCGCGATGCAGCAGGCTCTGGTAGCGCGCCGGCTTGGCCGCCACCGAATCGAGGCTTGAAGGCGAGACCGGCAAAGGACCGAGCGCGGCGCTGTTGCCGTGCGGCCCGGTATGGACCTTGCCGCCTTGCACCAGTCCACCGCCGACAAAGGTGTCGATCGAGATATGCATGAAGTCGCGGAACCGCGCGCCGGTCCCCTGGATGAGTTCGGCGAGTGCGGCCGATGATGCGTCGTTTTCCACGAAGACCGGGGTCTTCGGCTTTGTGGCGAAGAACGTCGTCAGATCGATTGCTTCCCAGCGGCTGCCGAGATCGTCGGGAAAGCCGAGCTCTTCGCTCCAGCCGCCGAGGAAATATGGCGAGGCGATGCCGACGCCGACGATGCTGGCATCGCCAAGCCCCTCGACCAGCTTGTCGAAATTGGCCAGCGACATGTTGCCGGCCTTGAGCACCATGTCGGGATCCGGAAAGCGATATTCGTGCGACTCGCGCGAGCGGACCTCGCCGGCAAAGTCGACGAGCACGGCTTCCAGCGCGCGCCGGCCGATCTTGATGCCGACGCTGTAGATACGCTCAGGTGCAAGTCGGTAGAGAGTGGATGGCGATCCGCGTTGCCCGAACCTTTTCCCCACTTGCTTTACGAATCCGGACGACTCCAGCCCGTCGACAATGGTGGCGACCGCGGCCGGCGTCAGATTTGCGGCGCGCGCCAGATCGGACTTGGATGCCTCCTTCAGGCGGCGAATGGCGTCAAGCACGAAGCGCTCGTTATAATGCCGAACCTTGACCGAATTGCTGCCTTTTCCGGACAAAACCGGCGCCTCCCCATTCATTCCCGCAGAGCCACTCCAGCCGCTTGCAGCTTTGAGGCTGCCGCGGGGTCGAGCACTCCAATCGCACCCGTGCGCGACGCGACAGTGCCCTTCGCGGCCATGGAAGTCAATTTTCCAGTTGCGGCATTCGGCCATTTAATATAGCAAATTGAAAAAACAGGACCAGGGAGGAAAGGTGCTGCACTTGGGCGCATTAGGCGAAGCCGACGCCATGGTGAAGAGCGACGCGGCTGTCCCGGTTGCCCTGGTTCAGGCGACAAAAGCCTTCGGCGGCACGATTGCCCTCAAGGACGCGTCCTTCGAATTGCGCTCAGGCGAGGTGCTGGCTCTGCTTGGCGAAAACGGCGCCGGCAAGAGCACCTGCGTAAAGCTGCTGGCCGGCGTGTATCTCCCGACCGGCGGCCATGTCGAAGTCGATGGCAAGCCTGTGGTCTTCTATTCGCCGCACGACGCCCAGGCTGCCGGCATCTCGGTCATGCACCAGCACCCCGGTCTTTTCCCTGATCTTTCGGTGGCGGAGAACATCTATCTCGGCCATATGCCGCGCGACCGCTTCGGCGGCATCGACAACGCCGCCATGCTTGCCGGCGCGCGCAGGGTGCTGGCGACAGTCGGCCTCGACGTGCTGGCCGAAACCCGGCTCGGAACGTTGCGCACCTCCGAACAGCAACTGGTCGAGATCGCCCGCGCCCTGTCGCTCGACGCGCGGGTGCTGATCATGGACGAGCCGACGGCCGCCCTCTCGCAGCGCGAGGTCGAGCGGCTGTTCACTGTCGTCGCCGACCTGCGGCTGCACGGTGTGGCGATGATGTTCGTCGGCCACCGCATGGACGAGATCTTCCGCATCGCCGACCGCATCGCGGTGCTGCGCGACGGGCGCCTCATTGGCGTCAAGCCGAGGGCCGAGCTTGGCCGCGCCGCCGCCATCGGCATGATGGTCGGCCGCGAGGTCACCGACCTCTATCCGCAACGAAGCCACGCCACCGGCGCACTGGTGCTGGAGGCGAGGGGGCTTTCGCACGCCGGTGGCTTTTCCAATATCGACCTCAAGCTCCATGCCGGCGAGGTGCTCGGGCTCGGCGGCCTGGTCGGCAGCGGGCGGACCGAGATCGCGCGCGTGCTGTTCGGAATCGACCAGCCCGATGCCGGCGAAATCCTGATCGACGGCGAAGCTGTGCGCTTCGCGTCGGCACGCGACGCCATGGATGCGCGTATCGCCTATGTCTCTGAAGACCGCATGGGCCAGAGTCTGGTGATGGATTTTTCCATCCTCGACAACGCGGTGCTGCCAGTCCTCGACAAGGCAGCCCGCTCCGGCTTCTACGGCACGAACCGCGCGATCAATCTGGTTTCGGACTGGCTGAAGCGCATGAAGCTTCGCTTTTCCGGCTACGCGCAGCCGGTAAAGGAACTGTCCGGCGGCAACCAGCAGAAGGTGGTGTTGGCCAAATGGCTGCGCACCGAACCGCGCGTCCTCATCCTCGACGAGCCGACGCAAGGCATCGATATCGGCACCAAGGCGGAAGTGCATGCGATGATCGCCGACCTTGCCGCCCAGGGCATGGCAATCATCTTGATCTCCTCCGAAATGCCCGAGCTCATCGGCATGTGCGACCGCATCATCGTCCTGCGCGAAGGCCATCGGACGGCCGAATTTGCCAGGGGCGAAGCCACTCAGGAAAAGGTGCTGGAAGCAGCGACCAAGGCCGGCGAAAGCGCCGATGCGGCGGCACAGGCCGCCGGCGAGGAGAAGAGAAAAGGACCGCTCGACATACTGAAGCGGCGGGAGTTCGGTCTGCTCGCCGCGATGCTGGCGGTCGCCATCCCGGTCACCATCATCAACCCGCGCATGGTGAGCGCTGCAAACCTGACCGCCGTGTCGATGGATGCCGCCCTGCTCGTCGTTGCAGCACTCGCGCAGATGCTGGTGCTGATCACCCGCAACATCGACCTTTCGATCGCTGCGGTGATCGGCCTGTCGGCTTACATGGCGGCCAGCATGGTCCAGGCCTATCCAGGGCTCGACATCGGCATTGGCCTGATAACCGCATGCGCCGTCGGTGGCGTCGCCGGCCTGATCAACGGCCTCGTCGTCACCAGGGGAAAGATCCCGGCGATCGTCGTCACGCTGGCCTCGATGTCGATCTTCCGTGGCTTCAACTCGATCTGGGCAGCCGGTGATCAGATCAGCGCCGACGAAGTCACGCAAGCCTGGCTCGACATGACCGGCCTGAAGATCGCCGGCGTGCCGCTGATCGTCGTCATCGCGATCGTTATCCTGTGCCTGGGCTACGTGCTGCTCTATCGCACGGCGATCGGGCGCGAACTGTTCGCCGCCGGCTCCAATCCCGACGGCGCGCGTCTTATCGGCATCCCCGTCGACCGCCGCATTCTGCTGGCCTTTGGCATGGCCGGCCTGCTCGGCGGCCTGTGTGGCGCGCTGTGGGCATCGCGCTATGCGACCATCGATGCACGCGTCGCGCTCGGTTTCGAACTCACCGTGATCGCGTCGGCGGTGGTCGGCGGCGTCGCCATCCGCGGTGGTTCGGGCACGCTGCTCGGCATCATCCTCGGCGCGCTCACGCTGCTCGTCATCAAAAACGGGCTGACGCTGGTGCGCGTCGACCCGCTGTGGCTGCAGGGCGTCTACGGCCTCGTGATCCTGGTCGCCATCGGCATCGACACCTTCATCGTGCGGCGGGCCGAGCAGGCAAGACAGGCGAGGGCGCGGTGAAAAAGTTCCTCCGTTCGATCGACTTCTGGGATCTGCTGCTGGCGACCTCTTGCGTGGCCATCTTCCTCTACGCGGCGATCTTCGTGCCGAATTTCGTTTCCGGCTTCAATCTCTCGCAACTGGCCGCCAGCGCCTCGGAAAAGGCATTGCTGATCCTGCCGATGGCGCTGCTCATCATCACCCGCGAGATCGACCTGTCGATCGCCTCGGTGCTGGCGCTGACGTCCGTCGTCTTTGGCTTGCTGGTCCAGGCCGGTGTGCCGACACTTGCCGCAATCCCGCTGACGCTCGTCATCGGCGGCCTGCTCGGCGCCTTCAACGGCTATCTGGTCTCGGGCCTTGGACTGCAGTCGTTGGTTGTGACGCTCGGCACCATGGCGCTCTATCGAGGCATTGGCTACATCCTGCTCGGCACCGGCTCGGTCAACATCCTGCCGCCCGCGGTCGTCGATTTCGGCATCAACAACCTGCCTGGCACCGAGATACCGTGGACCATCGTGCCCTTCCTGGTGCTGGCGCCGGTGTTTGCGGTCGTGCTGCAGAAGACGCCGACCGGCAAGCGCATCTACGCGCTCGGCGGCAGCCCCGAAGTGGCGCGCTATTCCGGCATAAACACGCGCCGGATGGTGCTGAACCTGTTCGTCGTCTCGGGCGTCGTCGCGGCGATAGCCGGCATCGTCTACACCGCGCGCCTTTCCAACGCCCGCGCCAACAATGCGCTCGGCATGGAGCTCGACGTCATCACCATCGTGCTGCTCGGCGGCGTCAGCGTCTTTGGCGGCAAGGGCCGCCTGACCGGCGTCATGCTGGCACTGGTCCTGATCGCCATCATCCGCAACGTGCTGGCGCTGAACCAGATCGGTGGCGACGCGCAGGGCATGATCATCGGCCTGCTTCTAATCGGCTCGCTGCTGATCGGCAATTACTGGCGCTCCACACAGGAGATGCTCAGCAGATCCCGCGCAATGCGCGAGACAAAGGGGTGATCTCGGGCCCCTTCCTTCAAGCCCGAATTTTGACGGAGGAGTCACAATGAAAGCGTTTAGATTAGCCCTGCTCGCATCCGCGGTTCTGCTTGCGCCAAGCTCGCTGGCCTTCAGCCAGGAGTGCGCCAAGGAACCCGTAACGGTCGGTTTCCTGCCCAAGCTCGACACGGATCCCTACTTCAAAGTGGCCTTCGGAGGCGCGCAAGAGGCAGCCAAGGAAATTGGCGGCACCGCTACCCAGGTCGCCCCATCGCAGGCGACCGCCGAGGCGCAGATCGAATTCATCAACAGCCTCGTGTCGCAGAAGGTCGGAGTCATCGCAATTGCCGGCAACGACGCCAATGCCGTCGCGCCTGCGCTGAAGCGCGCCGTTCAGCAGGGCGTCAGGGTGATTTCGTATGACTCCGATGTGGCCGCCGATGCGCGTGCGGTGTTCGTCAATCAGGTGAAGGGCGACAGTCTCGCCGAGATGATGCTCGAAAGTGCATTCGCCCTCAGCGGCGGTGAAGGCGAATTCGCGATCCTGTCGTCGACGCCGACGGCGACCAACCAGAATGCCTGGATCGACTTCATGAAGGCGAAGATGGCGGCCGAGCCGAAGTTCTCCAAAATGAAGTTGGTGCAGGTGGCCTATGGCGAAGAAAGCGAACAGATCAACCAGCAGCAGGCATTGGCGCTGGTCCAGGCGTTTCCCGATCTCAAGGTGATCATCGTCCCGGCAGGCATCGGCCTTCCGGCGGCCGCGCGTGCACTCGAGGAAGCGGGCATGATCGGCAAGGTCAAGCTGACCGGCCTCGCGCCGGCCACTCTGATCTCGAAATACATCAAGGACGAAGCGGCTCAGGATATCTGGTGGAACGTCACCGATCTTGGCTATCTTACTTATCAGACGGCCCAGGCGTTTGCGCAATGCAAGATCACCGGCAAGGAGGGTGAGAAGTTCACGGCAGGCAGGCTCGGCGAATACACGATTGGCGCCGGCGGCGAACTGATCCTTGGTCCGGCCAAGATCGTGACTCCCGAAAATCTGGCCGAGTTCAAATTCTGATCCTACAGAGCTTGAGTTCTAGGGGGCGCCGGTCCATCCGGCGCCCTTCCTAAAAACCTCTCGAATGAAAACAGTGCGGGGCGGCAATGAAGATATTGCTTGCAGGCGAAACCTTTGCAGCGACGACCTCGGTTGCCATCGGCAGCGACGTGCTTACAAGTGCGGCCTCGACAAATGGTGCGACGGCCTTCAATGCCGCGCTGGCCACTGAAGGCATCGCGGTCACGCAGATCGGCGGCGAGCGTTGCAGCGCGGCGTTTCCCTATGACCTCGATGGGCTCGCCCAATATCAGGCGGTGGTGATCTCCGACGTCGGCGCCCTGACATTGCTGGTGACGCCGGATGCCCGCGCCGGGCGTGTCGGCGTCAACCGCCTCGATGTGCTCAAGGCCTATGTCGAAGGTGGCGGCGGGCTGATGCTGGCCGGCGGTTACATGGGCTTTCAGGGCATGTTCGGGACGGCGCGTTTCCACGACACCCCGGTCGAGGACGTTCTGCCGGTCCGTTGCCTACCCTACTGCGACGGCATGGAGGTGCCGCAAGGCCTGCAGGCCGCCATCCTGCAGTCGTCACATCCGATTTTTTCCGGGGTGGAGGGGCCTTTGCCGCCGATCCTCGGCATGAACAAGCTGGAATTCAGGCGCGACGGTTCGTCCCGGCTTCTGGCGACTTGCCACCATCGCGGCACCGACTGGCCGCTCCTTGCCGTCGGTAGCCATGGCCGCGGCCGCACGATTGCTTGGGCAACCGATATCGGCCCGCATTGGCTCTCGCAGGATTTCCTCGCATGGCCGTTCTACGGAAGACTGATGGCGAATATCGTCCGTTGGCTTGCCGGCAATGAATGAGGGAGCCGGATACCGGGTTTGACCCAGTGCGGTTGTCCTGGCGCGGCCGATGCCGCGCGAGGCGCCGGGGACCAGCACCACCTTGCCGGCCAGGTCGAATTTCGGCGTGAACTCATTTGCCATGCAATTCCACCTTGTTCTTCAAATCGGACCGGCTGCCGTGTCGAACCGAATAGGCTCGCGTGAATTCGGCGCCCAGCAGAAATATCTCGGCCGAATAATAGACCCATAACAGCACGACGAGCAGGGCGCCGGCCGCGCCGTATGACGATGAGATGGCGCTGGTTCCGATATACCAGCCAATCAGCGACTTGCCGATGGTGAACAGAAACCCGGTGACCACGGCGCCAATGCCGACATCGCGCCATTGCAGGCTGCGGTCCGGCAGCACCTTGTAGATTGCGGCAAACAGCAGCGTGATCAGGGCAAACGAGACGATCCCGTTGATCGCGCTCAGGATGATGGTGCCGAACGGCAGGTAGGCGTTGATGACTTCTCCGAGCGCCGAAATTGCAGCGCTTACGACCAGCGACACCAGGAGCAGAAAACCGAGGGCGGCGACCAGGCCCAGGCTTGCAATGCGTGCCCGAACCATTCGTGAAATCGTTGCCCCGCTCGGTTTGACTTTCCAGATTTCGTTCAACCCCAGCTGCATCTCGCCGAACACGCCGGATGCGGCGACGAACAGCGTGACCAGCCCCAGAATGCTGGCGAGGGTTCCGGCTTCCTTCTGCGAGGCGTTTTCGATCGTAGCTCGCAGCAGCTCGGCACTTTGCGGCCCCATCAGGCCAGCGATCTGTGCCGAAAGGGCGAGTTGCGCCGCCTCGTGCCCGAAGGCCATGCCGGCAATAGCCACAACGATGAGCAGGATCGGCGCAAGCGAGGTCGTGGCATAAAACGCTATCGCCGCCCCATGGCTCAGCGCATTGTCGTCGATGAAGCCGATGACGCTCTGCTTGAGGAGCCTCCAGCCCTCTGCTGCCAAATTCCACATGTAGGCCTCGCATGCCTGTCAACAAACAAGTAGCGGCGGCGCAGCGCTAGGCGAGGGGTGGGGGCTCGGCCGGAACAAAGCCGGCAACGGCACGCTGTACAAGGCGATCGCCTATAAAGGCGGCGTGCAGCGAACATCCTGCGAAAGGTGCCGCTCGACTGGCCGGGGACGTGCTCACGATGCAATCAGGGGAACTGTGACAGTTGTCTGATAATGTATCGGATATCGGTTGAAATACGGGAACTCGATCACGAACGCATATTGGGCGGTCAGATGTGCCATGCGAAAGCCGCCGCTGGCGACGTCGATTGCTATTGTTACGTCGACGTCTTTCAATCCCAAATCCAGTAATTTTTCCGTGGCAATGGCTTGGATCTGGGCCTGAGTCAGCGAGTTCTTCATTTGCAGCGCACGTGACGACGTTTCCAGCGTGTACCGAACACTCGACATAGCATTCAGAGCCCAGCCGA
>NZ_JAMYRZ010000082.1:0-11475 GCF_040321675.1 Mesorhizobium sp. M0296 | reverse complement strand
TGGCATCCCGAACCCCCTCGCGCAAAAGCGCAAAACTGTTCGCGATGTCCTCGCACATCTGTTCGCGATGTCTCCGGTCCAAACACCCTTGTGGGAGAAGGTGGCCGAGCGAAGCTCGGTCGGATGAGGGGTGTTCCAGGGAACGCCGACGCCTCATTTCTTCCAACACCCCTCAACCGTCTCGGCGCTGCGCGCCGATCCACCTTCTCCCACAAGGGGAGAAGGAGGCGCTACTACCTCACCCTGCCGACATCCGCGCCAGCTGCAAATCGACAAACTGGATGCCCCGCGCGGCCGTGCGCGCCCATTCGGAATTGGCGTCGAGCTCGAGATAGCGCACCCAGCGACGCCGCGCCTCGGCGAGATTGCCGGCGTCGAACTCCAGCCTGGCAAGGTTGAATACCGCATCGGCATAATCAGCGTCCAATGCGATCGCCTTGAGCAAATGGCGGCGCGCCGACGCCACCCGCCCCTCTTCGCTCATCAGCCCGGCGAGATTGAACCAGGCCTCGACGAAGCCGGGATCGAGCTTTATCGCGCGGGCATAGTCGTGCGCCGCCTCGGCCGCGTGGCCGGCGGCGCGCAGGCAGTTGGCGCGGTTGAAGGCGGCGATGGCATCGCTTGGGTCGATGGCCAGGCAGCGCTGGTAGAGCGCCGCCGCCTGCTCGTGGTCTTCAGCCCCTTCCGCCGCCTCGGCATCGGCGAACAGCTCTTCCAGCGTGTCGTCATCCTGCGTTCCCAGATCGAACAGCAGCTGGCCGTCGAGTTCGCTCTGGCCGCCCTCGAGATAGATCGCATCGGCCCGCCCATGCTGTGAGCCGACGGCGAGCGACTTGGCGGTGAGCGAGGCGACCGGGCCCGACCGGTGCACCGAGCGCGCAATCGCCCCCCAGGAGGCGCCACCGGCGACCAGGCCGGCATATTTGCGGGCGAGGATCAGGTCGCGAAAGGAATACGGTTCGCAATCATGCTCGAAGGCATCGAACAGCGACAAAAGGTCGAGATCCTCGCCGGTCAGCCGCGACTGGTCGATCAGCGACTGCCGCGACAGCGCCGAAGCCTCCGGCGCCTTCATCAGGCCGAGCAGGCGCAGGAAGCCGTTCTCGCTGACCAGCTTGCGCCCGGCCGCGCGCTCGGTGACGACGCGGCGCTCAATCTCGGCATCATCGGCCTTGGCGAGGAACGTCCGCCCGAATACCACATGGGTGGTCCGTCTGGTGACTCCGCGCCGCAATTGGCCCTGCCGGCGCTCGATCTCGCGCGCCGCCATGCGAAGCGGAAACGCCGCGAGCGCGCCGATAGTGCCGAAGATCGTGCCAGTAGGCGCCGTCACCCTTTGCTCTTACCGACGGCCTGCAGCAGATTGGCCTTGAGCGGGTTTTCCTTGGCGCCGCCCTTGGCGGACTTTGCTTTGGCTGCCGGTTTCGTCGCCTCATCGGCCTTGCTCTTCGACTTGGCCGGCGGCTTGGCCGATTGGGACAGGCTCGCCTTCAGCGCATCCATCAAATTGATGACATTGCCGCGCTCGGGGGCAGCCGCGATGATCGGCTTGTGGCCCTTGAGCTTCTCGCGGATCATCGCCATCAGCGCGATCTCGTAGCGGTCCTCGTAATTCTTCGGTTCGAAGGTGGTTTCCTTCTGCTTGATCAGCGCCTCGGCCAATTGCAGCATTTCGGGATCGGGGTTTCCGGCCGGGATATTGCCGAAATACTCAGCCGTGCCACGCACTTCGTTCGGATTCCTCAAGGTGCAGACGAACATGCCGTTCTCGCGCGCGCCGATCGTCACCACGCGCTCGCGGCTGGACAGCACCAGGCGGGCGATCGCCAGCTTGCCGGATTTGCGCATGGCTTCGCGCAGCACGGCGAAGGTCTCCTCGGCCATTGCGCCGTCCGGCGCCAGGTAATAGGGCGCGTCCTGATAGATGACGTCGACCGAATGCTCGTCGACAAAGGCCTCTATGTTCATCGTATGATTGGATTCGATGCGTACCGCATCGAGATCGGAGTCCTCGATGATGATGTACTGCTTGTCCTCGTATTCGTAGCCCTTGACCAGGTCCGAACGCTCGACCAGCCCGAGTTCGGGGTCGACCGGCTTCATGTTGATGCGGTTGTGCGTCTTCTTGTGCAGCTGGTTGAAGCTGATGCGCTCGCTGGCGCTGGTCGCCGGATAGAGCCGGACCGGACAGCTGACCAGACTGAGCTTGAGGTAACCTTTCCAACTTGCCCTGGGCGCCATGAAATACTCCTACGCGGCCTTGTGCTGTCGAACTGTTCGCAGCGTTCATTCGTCCGGAGGACGAACGGGGCTGCCGAAATCCTACATTGCCCCTTACAATACCGCCAAATCCCTAGCGAAATCTTCCATCTCGGCTGAGGGGTCGGCGGTGGGACCCGGCGCGAAGATTAATTCAAATTTTCCGGAGCGTCGATGGAGTCTGGAGCCGCGCTCGCAGAACTTGGTTCCTCGCCCCCATGGAATGGGGGAGAGGTGGCTCGGCGAAGCCGAGACGGAGAGGGGGAATGGCGCCCCTTCGCCCACAAGAGAATCTCTTCCTCCGCCGGCGAAGACCCCTCTCCGTCCGCTACGCGGCCACCTCTCCCCGCTTTCGCGGGGCGAGGAACCCTAGTTCTGCAAAGCCCGCTTACTTGACCACCGGCAAATCCCTGGCGAAATCTTCCATGTCGGCCCAGGGATCGCCTGACGTCGCCAGCAGGCCCGGCAGCGACGAATAATTCAGATCCTGCGGAGCGTCGATGGATTCCAGATCGCTCCAGCTCACCGGCGTCGAGGCCGGCAAATTGGTGCGGGCGCGGAGCGAATAGGGAGCCGCAGAAGTGTGGCCGCGCGCATTGCGGTGATAATCGATGAAGATACGCCGCTTGCGGTTATCCTTGCCCATGGTGGTGGTGAAAGTGTCGGGCGCGGTGGCGGCAAGATGCGTCGAGATGGCGCTGGTCGCCTGGTGCAATTTCTTCCAGTTCTGCTTTTGCGTCACCGGCACTGATATGTGGATGCCGTGGCCGCCGGACGTCTTGGCGAACGGCACCAGTCCTAGCGCTTCCAGCTCGCCCTTAATGTGCACCGCCGCCTCAACCACCTCGCGCCAGGCGATCCCCTCGCCCGGGTCGAGGTCGAAAACGATCAGGTCCGGCTTGTCGAGCCGCGTGCGATGGGTGCCCCAGGTGTGGAACTCGACGACACCGAACTGCGCCAGTGCCAGATAGCCCTTGGCGTCTTCCACCGAGAGATAGGATTTGGTCTCGCCCTCCGAATTGGTCGCTTCGAAAGTCGCCACCGATGACGGCATGCCGGTGAAGGCGTGGCGCTGGAAGAAACAGTCCTGCGGCCTGCCGGTCGGGCAGCGCACCAGCGACACCGGCCGGCCAAGGATGTGCGGCAGCATGAAATCGCCGACCAGCGCATAATAGACGGCAATGTCGAGCTTGGTCGGGCCGGTCTTGCCGAACAGCCGCCGCGTCGGGTTGGTCACCCAGATGGTGGCGAGGTCGGCCTCGGCGATCAGCCGCTTGCGCTTGGCCGAAACCGGCGTCGACAGGCCGACGTCGCGCAGGCCGCGGAACACGGCATGGCGCAGCGCATTGTCGGTGGTCCGGTTGGCGTAGTGGATATGCGCCGAAAGCAGCGGCCGCACCCAGTTCATCTCGCGCATGATTTCGCGGGGAACCCCTTCGGGCGCGGACGCCCCGGCGCGCAAAGGCTCCAGCCGGGCCAGCAACTCGGTGGCGGTGGCGGCATCGAAGCCGGTGCCGACCTTGCCGCGATAGTGCAATTCGCCATCCTCGAATTCGCCGAGGCCGAGTGCGGCCAGCCCCTCGGCCGCGTCGGAGACAGTGTAGCCGGCGATAACGAAGTCGCCGGTCTGAAGCGCCTTGGTCTTGGTCCAGGTCTTGGTACGGCCGCTCTGGTAGATTGCCGTGGCGCGCTTGGAGACGACACCCTCGAGCCCCATCTCGGATGCCTGGTCATAAAGTGCCTGGCCGTCTCCTTCGACATGATCGCTGAGCTGGATGGCCGAATTGGCGCCGAGACCGGACAGCAATTGCGAAAGCAGCGCCTTGCGCCGGCGGAGCGGCGCTTGTCTCAGGTCCCAGCCGTCGAGATATAGAAGATCGAAGGCGTAGAAGTGGAGCTTGTTGCCGGCGCCTTCGGCCAGCGCGTCTTGCAAAAGGGCAAAGCGGCTGATGCCCTTGGCGTCGAGCGCGACGATCTCGCCGTCGATGATCGCCTCGCGGCACGGCAGCCTGGCGAATGCAAGCGGCAGGTCGCCATAGCGCTTCGTCCAGTCGAGGCCGGCGCGGGTGATCAGCCTGACTGCGCCGTTAGCGAGATGCGCCATGGTGCGGTAGCCATCGAATTTGATCTCATGCAGCCAGACTTCGCCCGTTCGGGCCGCTGGGTCATCGCCGCCCGGCGGCTTCGGAACCTGCGTAGTCAGCTGCGGCACGATGCGGGTGGGCGGCGGCGCCTTGACGGCGCCCGGCAAAGCGCCGGGTTTCAGCACCACCGGCCTGGCAGGTTTGGCGGCAGGCTTCGGCGTTGCCACCAGCTCCTCGATGCGGCGTCCGGATTTGACGCTTTCCGGGCGGGCTTCCAGTATGTCGAGCTTGGCGTCGGCGGCCAGATCGCGCTCCTTGAACAGCAGCCAGTTCTTCTTGCCCTCATCCTCGCCGGGCTTCGGTTTCAGCCGCGTCAGCATCCAGCCGCCATTCAGCTTTTCGCCGGCGAGGCGGAACTTGAAGGAACCGGTGCGCAGGCTCTTCTCGACATCGTCCATCGGCGCCCAGACGCCGGTGTCCCAGACGATCATCGGCCCGCCGCCATATTCGCCTTCGGGAATGACACCTTCGAAGTCGATATACTCGAGCGGATGGTCCTCGGTCTCGACCGCCAGCCGTTTGTCGGCGGGGTTGAGCGACGGGCCTCGCGGCACCGCCCAGCTCTTCAGCACGTCGCCGACCTGCAGGCGCAGATCGTAGTGATCGGCCGTGGCGTGATGCTTGTGGACAACGAAACGATTGCCCTCACCGGCAACCAGACCGCCGGCTGGTTCCGGCGTCCTCGTGAACTCGCGCTTGGCGCGATAAGCCTTGAGCTTCGAAGGAGCTGGCATGGACTAGGCGCGGGTGGTGGGCAAAAGCAACGAGCGCGGCATCAAAATCCCATCGCAGCGGCGCTCCAATGTCACGGCATGGATCCCAGGGTCTCCGCGACGTCGCTTAGCTCCTGCTCCGCCCTGGGATGACGAAGGATGGCAGGTCACGCCGCTCAATCGTCGGTGGCCGGCGTCAATTCGAGCTCGGCCGGCGACAGGCCCTGCTGCAGCTGGCTGAGCCGGAATTCGTCGACCCAATAGGCCTCGCCGTCGACCAGCACCCGCGCGCTGTAGCTGCCGGCCGAAAAACGCTGCGCGGTGATGTACACCTTGTGGCGGTCGAGCGCGTTCCGCACCGCGGCGCGCTTGGATTTCTGACTGGCGACGGAACTGGCCATGCTGGTTACTCACGCACAAGCCGCAAGGCGGCGTGCCTTAAGGATGGCCGAGAGCGTGTCGGCTGTCAATTTGGCGGTCGCTGCGAGCCGCGCGCGGTGGCGCCTCCCGATCTGTGGAAACCGAGCCGGTGCGCTATATTGCCCTGGCGGCTTGGAACGCGATGCTGATCCGGAGAGCTTCACATGACATTGACGATGCGCAAACTCGGCAGCCAGGGCCTGCAAGTCTCGGCAATCGGTCTCGGCTGCATGGGCATGAGCCAGTCCTACGGCCCGGCCGACGAGGCGGAATCGACCGCCACGCTGCACCGCGCCATCGAACTCGGCTGCACCTTCCTCGACACCGCGGAAGTGTACGGGCCGTTCACCAACGAGGAACTGCTCGGCCGCGCGCTGAAGGACCGGCGCGATGAGGTGACGATCGCGACGAAATTCGGCTTCGCATTGAAAACGGCAAGCAAGTCGGCACCGAGCGCGACAGCCGGCCCGAACATATCCGCGAGGCTTTGGAAGGTTCGCTGAGGAGGCTCGCCACCGACCACGTCGACCTCCTCTATCAGCACCGCGTCGATCCGGCGGTGCCGATCGAGGATGTGGCGGGCGCTGTCGGCGAGCTGATCGCTCAGGGCAAGGTCCGCTTCTTCGGCCTCTCTGAAGCCGGCGCCGCCAATATCCGCCGGGCGCATGCCGTGCATCCGGTGTCGGCCGTGCAGAGCGAATATTCGCTGTGGGAGCGCAATCTGGAGCCGGAAATCATTACGCTGCTGAAGGAGCTCGGCATCGGCCTGGTGCCGTTCTCGCCGCTCGGCCGCGGTTTTCTCGCCGGCGATGTCAGGCGCGCCGAAGACTATCCGGAGGGCGATTACCGGCGCGGCGATCCGCGCTACCAGGGCGCCAACTATGACGCCAACATGCAGGCGGCGGCCACGGTACTCGACATCGCCGCGGCCAAGCGCGTCAAGCCAGGCCAGATCGCGCTGGCCTGGCTGCTCCACAAGGGGAGCGACTTCGGCATCGACATCGTGCCGATCCCCGGCACCAAGCGCAGAAAATACCTCGAGGAGAACGTCGCCGCGGCTTCGATCAGGCTGGACCCAGCCGAGATGCAAGTGCTGGACGACGCGCTGGCGCCGGGAAAGGTCGCCGGTGAGCGCTACGGCGAGCGCACCATGGTGATGATCGATCGGTAGGTCTTTGCCTGCTCCCGTTCTTGCGCAAAGCTCCGGCCTTGGCTAGCATCCGCCGGCAGGCACCGAGCGGAGGAGAACGTCGCGGTGGACCGGCTGGAGCGCCGTGCGTCCATTCAAACACGAGTTGGGCGCTCGAAGGACACTCCATTTTTGAATCGACGCAAGGAACCTTCCGGAAAACCCATTCCGGTTTCGGGGTCGTGCGCTCATCTGGGAGGAGACTAAATTGATCAACAGACGTGAATTCCTGCTGTCGACCGCGGCGATGGGCGCTTTGGCGCTGGCCGCTCCGCAACTGGCTTTTGCCCAGGACAAGCTGACCATCCTTGGTTCGGTGCCGAGCCTCGGCTTTCCGTTCTTCGTGCACATGCTGAACCAGATCAAGGCGGAAGCCCAGGCGCAGGGCGTCAACCTGGTCGAAAGCGACGGCCAGAACTCGGCGCCCAAGCAGACCGCCGATATCGAAGCGGCGCTCGTGCAGAAGGTCAACGCCATCGTCATCTCGCCGCTCGACGTCAACGCGCTGGCCCCAGCCATCGAGGAAGCGGTCAAGGCCGGCGTTCCCGTCGTCACCATCGACCGCCGCGTCGAAGGCGTCGAAGGCATCCTCGCCCATGTCGGCGCCGACAATGTCAAGGGCGGCGAGGCCGAAGCACAGGCCATGGTGGCGGCGTTCCCGAATGGCGCCAAGATCTTCCATCTGCAGGGTCAGCCCGGCGCCGGCCCGGCGATCGACCGTAACAAGGGTGTGCACAACGTCCTCGATCCTATGAAGGACAAGTACCAGATCATCTTCGAGCAGACCGCCAACTTCGCCCGCGCCGAGGCGCTGTCCGTCACCGAGGCCGGCCTTGCCGCCAACGGCAAGCCTGACGCGATCATCTGCGCCAACGACGACATGGCGCTTGGCGCGGTTGAAGCCTGCGCGGCGCGCAACTTCACCGACGTCAAGATCTATGGCTTCGACGCGCTTCCCGAAGCGCTGGTCGCCGTGCGCGACGGCAAGCTGGCCGGCACGGTCGAGCAGTTCCCCGGCGAGCAGTCGCGCACCGCCGTGCAGATCGCCGTCGCCTACGCCAGGGACAAGACCAAGCCGAAGGAAAAGCTGGTGCTTTTGACACCGATCGTCATCGGCAAGGACAATCTCGACAAGGCGGAGAGGCTGGGCGAGACGAAGTAGGCGAAGCCGACGGGACAGCACCCCCCTCTGGCCTGCCGGCCATCTCCCCCTCAAGGGGGGAAGATTGGATGTCACGTCGGCTTTCGCTAGTTTTCGATCTTGCAGAAGAGGCGAAGCCAATGAAGCTGCAATCTCCCCACTTGAGGGGGAGATGGCCGGCAGGCCAGAGGGGGGCGCTGCCCCGCCAGCGTTGCGTGACAACCGAATGATCCAGGAGCAAACTTTGCCCAAGGCAGCCGCCATTGCGCCCTCTCCCGCACTGCTCACCGTCGAGGGCGTGACCAAGCGCTTTGCCGGCGTCACCGCGCTGAACGACGTTTCGCTCGAAGTCCGCCCCGGCGAGATCCTCGGCCTGCTCGGCGAGAACGGCGCCGGCAAATCGACGCTGCTCAAGATCCTGTCCGGCGTGATGCCGCCAACCAGCGGCCGCATCGTCTTCGATGGGGTCGAATTCAGCCCGCACAATCCGCAGGATGCCAAGCGCCACGGCATCGTAACAATCTACCAGGAACTGAGCCTGATCCCGACGCTGACCGTGGCGGAGAATATCTTCATCGGCCGCGCACCGCTCGGCCGGTTCGGGCTGGTCAGCTGGCGGAAGATGGAGGAAGATTCGCGCGCGATCATCGCTCGCGTCGGCCTCGACCTCGACCCGGCGACGCCGGTGTCGGCGCTGTCGGTGGCCGAGCAGCAGCTGGTCGAGATCGCCCGCGCACTATCGCTGAAGAGCCGCTTGATCATCATGGACGAGCCGACCTCGGCGCTGACCGAAACCGAAGTGCACAGGCTGATGTCGATCATGGGCCGGCTGCGCAAGGATGGCGTCGCCATCATGTTCGTCACCCACCGGCTGGAGGAGGCCTCGGCGATCTGCGACCGCATGACGGTGCTGCGCGACGGCAGGCTGGCCGGCCATCTCGACCGCGAAGGCGGGCCGATCAGGCTGCCGAAGATTATCGAGAAGATGGTCGGCCGCGCCGCTTCCGAGCTCTATGCAAGGCCGACGCAGCGCGACGTCGCCGGCGACGTCCGGCTCTCGGTGCGCGGCCTGCGCACGGTGCGCGATCCGCAGGCGCCGCACGCCATCGTGCTCGAAGGCGTCGATCTCGACCTCAAGGCGGGCGAAATCCTCGGCGTCGCCGGGCTCGTCGGCTCCGGCCGCACCGAGCTCGCCCGCGCCATCTTCGGCGCCGACCGCATTGCAGCCGGCACCATCATGCTCGACGGCAAGCCGATCGCGCCCGCTTCACCCGCCGACGCCATCGAGCTCGGCATCGGGCTGGTTCCGGAAGACCGCAAGCACCAGGCAATCTTCGCAGCACTCGCCATCCTCACCAATTTCTCGATCGCCGCGCTCGACCGCTACTCCAATGTCGGCTTCATGGCCGAGCGGCGAGAGCGCGAGGCGTTGGCGAACTATAGGAAGACGCTGTCGATCCGCATGGCCTCGCCCGAGCAGGCGATCGAGGGACTGTCCGGTGGCAACCAGCAGAAGGTCATCCTTGCCCGCTGGCTGGCACGCGATCCCAAGGTGCTGATCGTCGATGAACCGACGCGTGGTGTCGATGTCGGTGCCAAGGCGGAGGTGCACCAGATCCTGGTGGAGCTCGCGGCGCGCGGCATCGCCATCATGATGATCTCGTCCGAGCTGCCCGAAGTGCTTGCGGTGTCGGACAGGATCGTCACCATGCGGCGCGGGCGCATCACCGGCGAGATGCCCGGTATCGAGGCGACCGAGGAGAAACTGATGGAACTGATGGCGCTCGACCAGAAGCAGGAAGCAACGCAATGACCAGCACGACCGAACGGAGCCAGCGCGGCGGCGTCAATCTTGCGCGCCTGCTGATGAGCTTCGGCCCGCTGATGTTCCTGGCGTTGCTGATTGTCGTCTTCACCGTGCTGAAGCCGAGCTTCATCGACCCGATCAACCTGTTCAACATCATGCGCCAGATCTCGATCACCGGGCTGATCGCGCTCGGCATGACCTTCGTTATCCTTACCGCCGGCATCGACCTGTCGGTCGGCTCGCTGCTCGCCTTCTGCGGCATGGTCGCGGCGGTGGTGGCCAAGGGCGGCACCGCCAACACGCTGTCGCTGTCGACGTCGGGCACGCAAGGCTATGGCTGGTTCGCCGCCCTTCTCGCCGCCGTCGTCGTCGGCGCCGTGGCCGGCGGCGTCCAGGGCTTTGCCATCACCAGGCTGAAGGTGCCGCCCTTCGTCGTCACGCTCGGCGGCCTCACCGTGTTTCGCGGCCTGACCTTGACGATTTCCAATGGCGGCCCGATCTCCGGCTTCGACGCCTCGATGCGCTGGTTCGGTACCGGCCTGATCGGCCCGGTTCCGGTGCCGGCGATCATCTTCGCGATTGCCGCGATCCTATGCCATATCGTGCTGCGCTACACACGTTACGGCCGCGCGGTCTATGCCGTCGGCGGCAATGCCGAGGCGGCACGGCTCTCCGGCCTGCGTGTCGACCGCATCCTGATCTCGGTCTACATCATCGTCGGCTTCTTCGCCGGCCTCGCCGCCTTCGTTTTGTCGGCGCGGCTCAACTCCTCCGAAGCCGTCGCCGGCATCGGCTACGAGCTGACGGTGATCTCGGCGGTCGTTATCGGCGGCACCTCGCTGTTCGGCGGCATCGGCAGCGTCGGCGGCACGGTGGTCGGTGCAGGACTGATCGGCGTCTTGCAGAACGGGCTGCAGTTCAACAACGTCTCGTCCTACACGCAAAGCATCGTCATCGGCCTGATTCTCATCCTCGCGGTGGCCTTCGATCGCTGGCTGAAATCGCGGGTGAGGCGGTGATGGCGGAGCGAACGCTGCGATGCCGTAAACTGCCCGGGAGGTGGCGATGCCCCAAATAAGAACCATGACCGAACAGGACGTTCCGGCGGTGTCGCGGCTGCTTGGAGGGTCCTGGCGACACACCTATTCGCCGATCCTGGGTGCCGAGACCACGGCACGGCTTTCGGATGAGAGGCACGCGCCGGAGCGGTTGGCGGCCGAGCTCAGGGACGACAGCAAGATGTCCTTCGTCGCCGAGCGGGCTGACGGCTCGCTCGCCGGTTATGCGATGGCCGCGATGGACGACAAGGGCGAGGTCATGCTGGAGCGGCTCCATATAGACAAAAGCGACTACGGCACCGGCCTTGCCGCCGACCTGCTGCATGCCGTTCTTGCCGCGCATGCGGGTATTCCCAGCATCGCCCTGGAAGTGATCGAGGGCAACGATCGCGCAATCGCCTTCTATCGCAAGCACGGCTTCGAGGTCGTCGAGCGCCGGCCGGCTGCACACGGAGTGGGCGGCCATGCCTCGCTGATCATGCGCCGGCTGCTGCCGATGGCTTAGTAGGCGAAAGCGGCTGAGCGCGTAATCTCCCCCCTCGAGGGGGAGATGGCCGGCAGGCCAGAGGGGGTAGCCGCGCGTGAGGCGCCAACTTTCTCTTTCGTCCA
This sequence comes from Mesorhizobium sp. M0296, assembly GCF_040321675.1. NCBI lineage: Bacteria > Pseudomonadati > Pseudomonadota > Alphaproteobacteria > Hyphomicrobiales > Phyllobacteriaceae > Mesorhizobium > Mesorhizobium sp. M0296. The sequence goes on along the minus strand of NZ_JAMYRZ010000082.1, from coordinate 135 downwards.
ACATGGCGTCGCGCCAGGACGTACCGACCCCCTCTGTCGCCTTCGGCGACATCTCCCCCTCAAGGGCAGGGCTATCGCATATGAGTGATGGCATTGATGAGATAGTCGTCGTTCCAGGCGCATTTCTTGATGCGA
>NZ_JAMYRZ010000081.1:0-13030 GCF_040321675.1 Mesorhizobium sp. M0296 | reverse complement strand
GCTAAACACGGGGGCTGCGCGGCGGACACGCCGACGTCACCGCAATGCCACGCCATTTTGCAGAACTTGACGCACACAACTCCAGTAGGTGTCAGGGTTTAGTACCTCCACGATTGGGTCGCCGGCCGCCACGCCTTCGTCATCCTAGGGCGGAGCGACGCGAAGCGGAGCGCAGACCCTGGGATCCATGCCGCGACATAAGCCGAGGAAGGCAGCGGTTCAGAATGGCGCTCATATCCACCACGAAGAAGCACTCGGTTCTGGTCGGCCGAGCACTGCCGCCGGGTAACGGCATGGATCCTGGGGTCTGCGCCGCGTCGCTTCGCTCCTTGCTTCGCCCCAGGATGACGAAGGGGGAGATGTTTCGGCCAATCTCCAATTTAGGGCTTTCAAGATCGCGTCGAGGAACCAGCCGCGATCGCCAGCAGCGCCTCGCCGGATAACCTGAGAAAGACCTTCTGCTCGTGACGCTCGGCACCAAATTGGGCATAGAAGCGCAGCGCGCCTTCGTTGCAGTCCTCCGTGGTCAGATCGATACGGCCGATGCTTCGCGCATGCAATTGCCGGCGAGGAATGCCATCAGCGCTCGACCGACACCGCCATCGCGGGCGGTATCGCGCACGAACAGGTCCTTGAGGAACAGCAGCCGCTCGAGATCGATGCCGGGATGCGCGATCGCAACCGAGGCCAGCCCGCAAACTCCACCATCGACGAAGGCGAGCGCAAAATGCGGATAGGATGGGCTTTCGTCGCCAAGCCATTTCTGTGCCGCCGACAAAGCTTGGCTGGCGTCGAGTGGCGGCTGCCGGTAATGCACCGCCATTTCGCAAAGCATGGCGGCGAGTGCCGCCGCATCCCCGGTCGTCGCCCAGCGGACGTCGACCGACACGGGATCAGCCCAGGAACTTGGCGATGATCGCATCGCCCATCTCAGCGGTGCCGACCTCGGTCATCCCCGGCGAATGAATATCCCTGGTACGCAAGCCCTGATCGAGCACGGCGGCGATCGCGCCTTCCAGCCTGTCGGCCTCATCAACCATGCCGAAGGAATAGCGCATGCACATGGCGAAGGAGGCGATCATGGCGATCGGATTGGCGATACCCTTGCCGGCGATGTCGGGCGCCGAGCCGTGCACCGGCTCGTAGAGCGCCTTGCGCTTCTTGGTCTTGACATCAGGTGCGCCTAGCGAGGCCGACGGCAGCATGCCGATCGAGCCGGTCAGCATGGCGGCGATGTCGGACAGCATGTCGCCGAACAGATTGTCGGTGACGATGACGTCGAACTGCTTCGGCCAGCGCACCAGCTGCATGCCCCCGGCATCGGCCAACATGTGATCGAGCTTGACGTCGGCATAGCGCGCCTTGTGCGTCTGGGTGACGACCTCGTTCCACAGCACGCCTGATTTCATCACATTGCGCTTTTCCATCGAGGTGACGTGGTTTTTGCGCGTGCGTGCCAACTCGAAGGCAACGCCCGAAATGCGCTCGATCTCGAACGTGTCGTAAACCTGGGTGTCGATGCCGCGCTTCTGGCCGTTGCCGAGATCGATGATCTGCTTCGGCTCGCCGAAATAGACGCCGCCGGTGAGCTCGCGCACGATGAGGATATCGAGACCCTCGACCACCTCCTGCTTGAGCGAGGAGGACGCCGCCAGCGCCGGATAGCAAATGGCGGGTCGAAGATTGGCGAACAGCTCCATGTCCTTGCGCAGGCGCAAGAGACCGGCCTCGGGCCGCACCTCATAGGGCACCGCATCCCATTTCGGCCCGCCGACGGCACCGAACAGCACCGCGTCCGCCGCCATCGCCTTGGCCATGTCGGCATCGGAAATCGCCGCGCCATGCTCATCATAGGCGCAACCGCCGACCAGGCCCTCATCGGTGGCGAAATCGCTGTCGAGGCTGTCGTTCATGGCGGCGATCAATTTCTTCACCTCGGCCATCGCCTCGGGGCCGATACCGTCGCCGGCAAGCAGGAGAAGATTTTTCGAAGCCATGAGAACCGTCCCAATCGTTTAGCGCATGAACGCGGCCTTGCTAAAGGCCAAGCGGGTTCTGCGCAAGCCCGCGCTTTGCCGCCCGGTGTCGCTACCGGTGCGAAAGGATATTGACCAGCCTGCCGAACGGGTCGCGTACGAAGAAGCGCCGCACGCCCCAGGGTTCGTCCGCCGGACCGTATTCGATGGCAAAGCCGGCCTTTCTCATGCTTTCAAGCGCGTCATCGACGTCGTCGACTTCGATAGAGATGTCCGGCACCGGCGTTCCTGATCCCCCTTCGGCCATGAAACTGACCTGCACGGACATCGTCTCTTGCGAGCCGTAGGTAGCGATCCAGCCCATATCCATCTTGAGATCGAGGCCGAGCACATCCTGATAGAAAGGTTTTGCCGCCGCGATATCCTGCGTGTCTATGTTTGCAACGATGCGCCTGACCTTCACCATGGGCCGATCCTCGTGCTGACCGTGTCGTTGTCGCAACCGTGACAGGCATCAGGCTGTGCGCCGCAGCGCCGTCACCTCGATCTCGATCTTCATCTCCGGCTTGTTGAGCTGACACACGATCATCGTTGCCGCCGGCCTGACCTCGCCAAAGGCCTCGCCGAGGATCGGGAACACCACATCCACGAAAGCCGCATCGGTGATATAGTAATGTGCCCGCACCACATCGGCCATCTCGAAGCCGCCGTCCCCGAGCGCCTTGGCGATCGTCGCCAGGCAATTGCGCGTTTGTGCCTCTACGGTCTCCGGCATCGACATGGTCGCATAATCGTAGCCGGTCGTTCCGGACACGAAACACCAGTCGCCCTGCACCACGGCGCGCGAATAGCCGGCGGTGTTCTCGAAGGGCGAACCGGTGGAGATCAGTTTTCGCATAGGTCCTCCTTTTTTGCAGCGTAGGCGGTTTGGCGAAAGCGGCGGTGACGGCCGATCTCCCCCCAAGTGGGGAGATGTCCGGGGCGCGCGAAGGATCGCGGCAGAACGATCTAATTCGCCGACCCCAGCGCCTTGTCCAGCGCTTCCTTGACGTCGGCCGGCCATGTACTCACCGCTGGCCACGCGTCCGGCTCGGGCTTGTCGCCGCGGCGGGCGAAATAGAGCTTCTGGTTGACCGGGTCAACGGCCATGAAGCCGTCATTGCCGCCGCAATCATGCGGCACGCAGCCGCTGGCAAAAAAGGCGCCCGAAGCGGTCTCCTCAGTACCGCCGCCGACCAGCAGGCTGGTCGCGATGTCGGGCATGTCCTTGCCGAGCAGCGTCTCGGCTAGCCTGTAGACGGCCTCGTTGTGGAAGGCATCAATGATGTTGTCGTATTTCGACGGATCGATGTCTTTCCAGTCGGTGCCCGGCTCCGGCATGTAGGTCAGATTACCGGACGTCGTCAGTCCGTCCGTCGGCGACCATTGCAGCGCCGGCTTGGAATCACCCGGCAGCAGATAGGGCACGAAATAGATGGCGCTGTCGGAGATCGCGGCCGGCGGCGCGCCGCATTCATCCTGCTCGACCGTGGTCGTCTGGATCGTGCCGCCTTCCGGCTTCCACACGATCACCTTGGCCGGGCCGCATTGATTGCCGCCGTCGCCGACATCGACCAGCGCCACCTTGACGCCGCCGACCTCGACGATCTTGTCGAAGAAGACGTCGTAATTGCGCGCCAGTTCCTTGCCGTCGAAGGCGAGCACCCGTTCCCCGTACTCTTCCTCCTGGGTGATAGTCAGTTGGCCGCCCTCGAACGGCATCGGCGCCTGTTTGTCATTGTCGGCTAGGGCCGCATTGCTCAACGCGCCCTGGTCGGCGGCCCCGCCGGACGCATCGTCAGCCGGCACGAGCACCACGTCGGTCTGTGCATGCGCGCCTGCCACCGGCATCAGAATCCACGCCAGCGCGCAGGCCCCGGCAAGAAGCGAACGTGTCATGACTGTTCCCTCCGTTCAGCCGCCACGAACCCGGCCTGTCGCGGCCAGGTCATCGTACCGCTCAGGCCCAGGGGCGCTCAGCAGCGTTCTTCTTCTCGAACGAAGCGATGGCGCCGGCCTTCTCCATGGTCAGACCGATATCGTCGAGCCCGTTGAGCAGGCAGTGGCGCTTGAATTCGTCGAGGTCGAACTTGACCACGCCCCCGTCCGGCCCGCGAATTTCCTTGGCTTCGAGATCGACCGACAGCGTCGCGTTGGAACCGCGCGAGGCATCGTCCATCAGCTTCTCCAGGTCTTCCGCGCTGACGGTGATCGGCAAGATGCCGTTCTTGAAGCAGTTGTTGTAGAAAATGTCGGCGAACGAGGTCGAGATGACGCAGCGGATGCCGAAATCGAGCAGCGCCCACGGCGCATGTTCCCGGCTCGAACCGCAGCCGAAATTGTCGCCGGCGACCAGGATCTGCGCCTTGCGGTAGGCCGGCTTGTTGAGCACGAAGTCCGGGTTTTCCGAGCCGTCGTCCTTGTAACGCATTTCGGCGAACAGGCCGGTGCCGAGCCCGGTGCGCTTGATCGTCTTGAGATAATCCTTGGGGATGATCATGTCAGTGTCGACATTGACGATCGGCATCGGCGCGGCGACACCGGTGAGCTTGGTGAATTTTTCCATGGTTCTTGCCCGTCTTCTTCTCGTTGCGGGGAATTGCTGGCGCCCGGTTTACACAATGCCGCGGGCAAATAAAAGACGGCTGTTTTTGGACTTCCGTCGTCGATCGAAACACAAAATCGGTACAAAACAGCTTCAAAACCACCTGCCCATGGTGCACTTTTGTCGACATGACAACGCGATCCACGATCCTTTACGCCAGCGAACCGGGCCTCGGCATCGCCGAGTTCCGCCGCGTTCTGGTGGAATCCGGCCTCGGCGAGACACGGCCCGTCGATGATCATGCCCGTTTGAAGGCGATGCTCACGAGTGCCGACCTGGTGCTCACCGCGCGCATCGATGCACCGGGCAAGCCGCTGGTTGGTGTCGCTCGCGGCATCACCGACTTTTCCTGGGTCTGCTATATCTCCGAGCTCGCTGTTTCTGCATCGGCGCAAGGGCTGGGTATCGGCAAGGGCCTGATGGATGAGGCACGCCGGCAACTCGGACCTTCCGTTGCCATCAGCCTGATCTCCATACCCGACGCCGTCGGCTTCTATGAGCGTATCGGCATGGAGCGCATGCCCAACGCATTCTGGTTCGGCCGCAAGCGCTGAAATCCACTCCCAGCGACCTCAACCCGCGCATTCTGCCTCTTGACATGCAACCAAATGGTTGCATATTAGAGTCATGAGCATGGATGCTGTCTTTCGCGCCTTGGCCGACCCGACACGCCGGCGATTGCTGGACAGCCTTCATGCCAGGAACGGGCAGACGCTGAACGCGCTGTGCGGTGAGATGGACATGACGCGCCAGGCGGTGACCAAGCATCTGGCGATCCTGGAAGAAGCAAACCTCGTCGCCACCATCCGCAAGGGACGCGAGAAGCAACATTATCTGAATCCGGTTCCCATCAACGAGATCGCCGAACGCTGGATCGGCAAATTCGAGCGGGGGCGACTGGGCGCCCTCGGCGATTTGAAGAAACGCCTCGAAAGGGAAGACTGATGAGCAACATTTTCGTTTATGTCACCTACATCCGCACCTCGCCCGAAAAACTCTGGCAAGCACTGACCGAGCCGGAGTTCCAGCGGCAATATTTCCTCGGCGCCCAGATGCTAAGCGACTGGAAACAAGGTTCGGTGTGGAAGATGGTTTACACCGACGGCCGCGTCACCGACAGCGGCGAGGTCCTCGAGATCGATCCACCCAAGCGCATCGTGCTCAAATGGCGCAACGAGTTCATGCCCGAAGTCAAGGCGGACGGCTACACACGCTGCACCTTCGCCCTCGAGCAGGAGGGCGAGATGATGAAGCTCGCCATCACACACGAAGCCGATGGACCGCACAAGCTGCTTGGCCATGTGGCGAACGGCTGGCCGCTCATCCTGTCCAGCCTGAAGAGCCTGCTCGAAACCGGCAAAGGCCTGTCGCGCCCGGCGTCGAAGGTTTGAGGTCGTTTCGATAGCGAAACGTTCTGGAGGACAGGTGATGCACGGTTCCGCGGTGCACAGCATGACCAATGGCGAGACCGCCGATGTTCGCGCGCCGCCCGAGCGGATCTTTGACGCGCTCGTTACACGCGAGGTCGAGCGCTGGTGGGGGTCCGCCAAGACCTCCCGGATGACCGGATGGACGGCCGACCTCCGCGTCGGCGGCCGCTGGAGCGTCACCGTCGAGACGGCGGCCGGCAGACACCTGCCCGCCAGCGGCGAATTCCTGGAGATCGAAGAGCCGCGCCGGATCGTGCAGACGCGGAGATACGACTGGGACCATCCGACGCTTGGCCGCCGCGAAACCAAAGTCGCCTGGCTGCTGGAGCCGATCGCCGGCGGCACACGCGTCACCATCTGCCATGGCGGCTTCGCCGGCCTCGCTGCTGCCGCGACGAAGCATGCCGAAGGCTGGGCCCGGGTGCTGGGCTGGCTTCAGGCGTATCTTGGTACGGGCGGCTTGGTGGCGGCTCAATCCACCAAGCAACGGTAGCATCCCTTCGCGCCAGCGTTAAATTACATTCAATTCCCGAAACGGCCGCCCGTCGGCGATCCGGCTGTACCCGAACGCCGAGCAATCCACCGTGCGATAGCCGCCATGCACGATCAGTTCGGCCAGCGCCTTGCCGACCGCCGGAGCCTGCTGCAAGCCGTGGCCGGAAAAACCGTTGGCGAAGAGGAAATTGCCGACCTCCGGGTGCGGGCCGATCACCGCGTTCTGGTCGAGCGTATTGTAGTCGTAATGGCCGACCCAGGCGCGCGTCGGCTTGATCGCCTCGAAGGCCGGAATGCGGGTCGCCAGCACCGGCCAGATCACCTCTTCGAACAGCGGCCAGTCGGGGTCGAAGTCGGCGGGGTCGGCCGGTCCTTCGCCCTCTTCCGGCTCGGCGCCGCCGGTGATGTAGACCGAGCCCTCCGGCCGGACATAGATGCCGCTCGGGTCGACCAGCAGCGGCATGTCGTCATATTTTTCGCGCGCCTCGAAGACGAAGACATTGCGCTTGCGCGGCTCCACCGGCAGCGCCAGCCCGGCCATTGCTGCCACCTTGCCGGCATTCGGCCCGGCGGCGTTAACGACGGTGCCGGCCTCGAGCCGCTCGCCATTGTCGAGGGTCACACCGGCGACGCGCTTCCCCTGCCGTTCGATACCGGTCACCGACGCTGTGATGAAATCGATGTTCTTGCTTCGCAGTGCCTTGCGGAACAGCATCAGCATCGCATGCGCGTCGAACCAGCCTTCGCCGCTGCGGCCATAGGCGCCGGCGGAAATGCCCTCGACCGACAGCCACGGAAAGCGGCGGACGAGCGCCTCGGCATCCTCGAGCACGATGTCGGCGCCCTCGGCCATCTGCGCCTCGTGGTTGGCCCGCAGGATCGGCAGCCCGTTCTCGCCGGCAAGGATGAGGTAGCCGCCTTCGCGAAAGCCGATATCGGCGTCCGCGCCAAACTCTTCCCTGAGCCGCCGGAACAGTTTCAGCGTGAATTGCGACAGCCGGATGTTTTCCGGGATCGAGAACTGCTGGCGGATGGAGGCGCAGGACAGCGTGGTCGCGGCGCGGGAAAATTGCGGGTCGCGCTCGACAAGCGCGATCGAGCCCGAAAACCCTTCCTCGCGCAGATAATAGGCGACCGAGGAGCCGACGATGGCTCCGCCGATGATGACGATGTCGTAATGCACCTTTTGGCCCTTCCGATCTGAACCGCCGAGTCACGCCGCCGGCAGGATGATCTCGAAGCGCGTGCCGCTCGCCGAGTCAACCAGCCGGATCGTGCCATCATGCGCTTTCAGGAGGGCCAGCACGATGCCGAGGCCCATGCCGGTGCCGCCGGAATCGCGGCGCGTGGTGAAGAACGGCTCGAAGATGCGGCCTCGGTTGCTGGGCGAGATGCCGGCGCCGTCGTCAGCGACCACGATGGTGGCCTTGCCGTCTGCTTTTGCGGCTGTGACCGATACCAGCGTCGTGCCGTGCCGCGCCGAATTGTCGATGAGATTGGCCAGCACGATCGCCGCGTTTTCGGCCGATATGCGCAGCCCGATCTCGGTGCCCGCCTCGACGCGCACCGCCAGCCTGTCGTCGGCCGGCAGCAGCGCCAGCGCAGCAGTGAGCGACGTGCTTTCGCCGCTGGGCTCGAGATTTTCGGCGCGCGCCAGGTCGAGCAGGCGGCGCACCAGCAGATTGAGCCGGCCGGCATCGGTGACGATATTGTCCGAAAACCGCCGCCGCTCGGCCTCGTCCATCGCGCTGCCTGAATCGCGCAGCAGTTCGGCGGCCCCCTGGATCGCCGTCAGCGGCGATTTGAGCTCGTGCGAGACGTGGGTGGCAAAGGTCTGGATGCCGTCGGAGCGTGCGTGCAGCTTTTCGGCCATGTCGAGGAAAGCAGCAGAGAGTTCACCCATTTCGCGCGTGCCGTGGTGATCGAGCGGCCTGATCGCCGCGCGGTCGCCGGCGGCGATGCGTTTCGTGCGTTCCATCAGCGCATAGATCGGACGGCTGACGGCGCGCAGGAAGACCAGCCCGATCAGCAGCGCGCCGCCGAGGATGGCGATTGCCGCCAGCGCCACCTTGCCGCGCTCGCCATAGAGATGCTTGACGATGTTGTTCGGCGTCCGCGACAGATAGACGACGCCGGCGACCTTGCCGGAGACCGCAACCGGCATGGCGACAAAGACGCGAACCTTGGTGCCGCGGCTGACCGAATAGAGCGGCGGCGACGGCTGGTCGGGAACCCGCAGCCTGAGCGCGCTGGCGTAGCGGCCGGCAAGCGCTGCGCGAACCTCTTCGACAGCCGCGAGCGACAGGCCGGCCTCCTCACGGCCGGCGATGACCACGCCTCTGGGATCGAGCAGCCGGAAGCCGGCGAGCGTGGTCTTCTGCGTCTCGGCAAGAATGCCCGACAGGCGTGCGCCGATTGAAGCGAAGGCGGGATCGGCGCTGGCCGCGGTGGCCGCGGGCCGGGTCGGCAGGATCCCGTCGGACGCAAGATCGAGGCCCGGTTCGATCGGCTGGTAGGGAGAGGCCCGATCGCTGGTGTTGGGTGAAGGCACGGGTGCGCCTAGCTTTTCCGGGGCAATGCCGGCCTCGCGAACCTCTTGCGCATAGATCGCGCCAAGGGCGGCGCCTTGGGCGATCAGCTCGGCCTCGGTCTGCCGGATCAGCTGGTTCTCGTAGAGCCGGAAGAAAAACAGGCCGGCCAGCGGCAGCGCCATCACCATGATCAGGATGGCGATGACGACCGTGGCGAGGCGAGGCCGCCATTTGCTGCCAATCAGTCCTTGGGCGCTCACGCGCCGCATCCGCCCAGCCGAAAACCGACGCCGTGCACGGTCTCGATCGCATCGACGCAGCCGACGGCCGCTAGCTTGGCGCGGATATTGCGGATATGGCTGTCGACGGTGCGGTCTGCGACATGGATATTGGCCGCATAGGCGTTGGCCATCACCATGTCGCGGCCAAGCACATACGCCGGCCGCGCCAAAAAGCCTTTCAGGATCGCGAATTCGATCGACGTCAGCGCCAGCGGCTTGCCGTCGAAGCTGGCTGTATGGCTTGCCGGAACCAGCAACAGTCTGCCATGCGAGAATTGCCGGTCGTCGGCTGGTTCCGGCGTGGGCCGCGCGCGGCGCAGAATGACGTTGACGCGGGCGACCAGCTCGCGCGGGCTGAACGGCTTGGTGACATAATCATCGCCGCCCATCTCCAGCCCGAGGACGCGGTCGATCTCTTCATCCCGCGCGGACAGGAACAGCACCGGCAGGTCGGATGTGTGGCGCAGCCGCCGGCACACTTCCAGCCCGTCCATTTCCGGCATGCCGATGTCGAGCACGACGAGATCGGGCGCATGGCGCTCTATCGCCTGCAAGGCAGCCGCGCCGTCCGGCACCGCCAGCGTTTTCATGCCGGCCTTTTCCAGCGCGAAGCAGATGATTTCGCGAATGTGCGGGTCGTCGTCGGCGACCAGTATGTGGTGCGGCATCAAATCAGCGGCCCGGCATGAAGGGTTCGGACATCGGAGGAACCACGAACGGGCCACGCCTGTCGGGGGCGCGGTTGAGCCGCCAGTCACGAAAGCTCCAGCCCCGCCAGTTTTCCTGGCCGGCGCGGAAGCGTGCTTCGTCCTGTGCATACCAGCCGGCGAGTTCGCGGATGGAGGCATCCTCCGCGGAAACCGTCCTGCTCTGGTGCTGGACGAAGCGATCGACCGCCGGCAAGGCGCCGGGCCCGAGCGAGCGCAGGTACCAGACGTCGAGCTGGGTGCCTTGGCCGGTCATTTCGAAGCAATGGTCGACATTGTAGTTGGCGATCAGCGCGGCAAAGTTGATGAACGGCATAGAGCGTCGCCGATAGCGTCAGAAGATTGGCGGAAAGCAGCCATTCGTTGGACTTTTCGCGCGCGATGCGGGCCATGATCAGGACAAGGCCCGCCGCCACCAGCCCCATCCAGACGAACGCAGCGACACGCCAATAGGTCAGCGCATAGATACCGATATAGAGATCGAGCCGCAGGATCGACGAGATCACCAGGAGGATGTTCTGCGCCACCCAGGCATAAACCAGCCGGCGGATGAGCGGATCGCCGGAGGTCGCACTTCCCGGCCGCAGCGCCGCCAGCACGAAGCCGGCAGCCAGCAGCGCCGTGACGATCAGCGGATAGGCGCCGCGATGCGCGTAGGCGGCATAGGTCAGCCCGTCGGGAAGCGCGATGCCGCCCCACAGATAGGTGGCGTCGAGTGCGCTCTGCACCGCGAACAGGATGTTGAAGACGACGAGCGCGCGGAGGATAGCGGCCTTGCCGAAGACGATGTCCTCGATGGTGGTCCTGGTGGCCGGCGTCGCCGGTGCGCTGGCTGGCGACACCCTGCGGCGGCGGAGAAAGCGCGGCAGGCGCGGCCGCAGAAAGGCCCAGACGCAGGCAAGCACGAACAGCCAGAAGGCGAGACGTGGCAGCTGGACGAGTTCGAGCAGTGCCATCAGGTCGATCAGCGAGAACCAAGGCGCACGCGCCGCCGGCCAAGCCGCCGCGCCGCCCTGCGCCAGCGGAAGAAATCAAGGACGAGCCGAAATGGCGTTGCAAGCAGGAACAGCGAGAGTTGGCCGGCAATACGGGCAAGGCCGCGCCGCAACCGTCCGACCAGTGAAAGCGCGAAGATGGCCGTCGCCGCCAGCGCGATCGAGACGGACAGTGCGCTGACATTTTCCACAAGCGGCAGCAGCGCCATAAACAGCGCAACCGGCTTGAACCGGAACCTGCCATCGTTGAAGGCACCGAGAGGATGGACAGCCATGCTCGCTGCGGCAATCGCAACGCCGAACAGGAAAAGCGTGATGCCCGCCGGTTGGCCATAGAAGAAAAAATCGGCCAGCGCGGCGAGCAGGACGGCAACGCCGAAGCGGTTGCAATAGCTCGGCGCCGCCGAGAGGAATACTATCATGATCGGGCTTTCTCGGCGGCTTTGATGCGGCCGGTGGGCGGGGATTTCCGGACGAAAGGGAGGAGGTTTACCGAAGTCCGGGGCGGATCGACGAGCCACCAGCTTTCGCGGCGAAGCCGGTACGGCAGGGACCAACGGGAGTTCGTTTGCTCTTGCATGCCGCCCTTGTCGCATTCGGTCGGGTGGCAAGCGGGGCGGAGACGAGGAGATTTTCCGAAATTGCGTGCAGTTTTTATGCACGGCTTGCCTCGGCCGGCTGCAGACGGCATAGATCGGAGATGACCAGCGAAAGCTACCGCCCGCGCCGCTCGGTGCTTTACGTCCCGGCTTCGAACGACAAGGCGCTGGCCAAGATCCAATCGCTGGCCTGCGATACCGTCGTCATCGATCTCGAGGACGCCGTCGCCCCGGCCGACAAGTCTTCCGCGCGCGAAAAACTGGCGGCGATTTTCGCCGGCCGTTCCAACCGGCGCTGCGAGATGGTGGTGCGCATCAATGCGCTGTCGAGCGAATGGGGCGGCGCCGACCTGCTGGCCGCGGCAAAATGCACGCCCGACGCCATCCTGCTGCCCAAGGTCGACACGCCGCGCGACATTCTCGAGGCCGGCGACGTGCTCGACGACAATTTTATCGCCGACGAAGTCAAGCTGTGGGCGATGATCGAGACGCCCAAGGCGCTGCTCAATATCGGGCCGATTGCCGAGCTGGGCCGCGATCCGGCCTCTCGACTGGCTTGTTTCGTTGCCGGAACGAACGACCTGGTCAAGGACACCGGAATTCTCGCCACGCCCGATCGGCGCTATCTCGTTCCATGGCTGATGCAAATGGTGCTCGCCGCGCGTGCCGGCGGCCTCGACCTGCTCGATGGCGTCTTCAATGATTTTCGCGATATGGACGGGTTTGCGCGCGAGTGCACGGAAGCGGCCGCCATGGGTTTTGACGGCAAGTCGCTGATCCATCCGGCCCAGATCGAAGCCGCGAACCGCGCCTTTGCACCGTCGCCCGAAGCAATAGCCGAGGCGCGCGCGGTCAAGGATGCCTTCGCGCTCGCCGAAAATATCGGTAGGGCGGTAGTTGCGCTGAACGGCAAGATGGTCGAGCGGCTGCATCTGGCGCAGGCCGAAAAACTGCTGGCGAAGGCCGCCGCTGTTCGCGCATGACTAACGTAACTGACGACAGGATTGAAGAATGAAACTCTACCGCTTTCTGTCCGGCCCGGACGATGCCAGCTTCTGCCACAAGGTGACGGCGGCGCTGAACAAGGGCTGGCACCTGTTCGGCTCGCCGACCTATGCCTATGACAAGGAGGCCAAGACCATGCGCTGCGGCCAGGCGGTGGTGAAGGACATCGAGGGCCAGGAATACGGCCCCGACACCAAGCTCAGCGACTGGTAGGGAGGTTCGCTGAAGCGCTCGTCCTTCGTCATCCTAGGGCGTAGCAGTCGCGAAGCGACGTCGCGGAGTACCCTAGGATCCATATGTGGACGGCGCCCTGCCTGCAACGGTTGTTTTGCGTCGTTTTCGATCGCTTGCGTCCATATGTCCGGCC
>NZ_JAMYRZ010000080.1:0-13145 GCF_040321675.1 Mesorhizobium sp. M0296 | reverse complement strand
CCGTTGCAGGCAGGGCGCCGTCCACATATGGATCCCAGGGTCTCCGCGACGGAGCTTCGCTCCTGCTCCGCCCTGGGATGACGAAGACGTGGTGGCTTATCGCTAATCGCAACCTTGGAGATTGGCAGCCCGATCGGCAGGCTCCCATCCACAGCCCTTTCAGGCTCTGTCAAAGAACCAAAACCTCTGTGCAGAGGAACTAGTCCTCGACCGGTTCGGGCGGATGGGCATCGCGGCCCTTGCCGAAGGTGTAGCCAGTTTCCACCGCCCTGCGGCCGAACTTGCCGCGCAGCGTGTCGATGGCGCCTTCGGCCATGGCGCGCTTGCGTGACTGGACGTCGACCAGATCGGGCGGGTCCGCCCGGTCATCGTCGGAGAGATCGCTGACGCCAATGCCGAGCAGCCGGTATTTCGTGCCATCCGCTTCCTTGCGCAGCAGCTCAAGCCCGGTCTGAAAGATGCGGTCGGCCAGCCGGGTCGGATCGCCGAGCTGGCGATTGCGCGTGCGGATCTTGAAATCCTGGGTCTTCAGCTTGAGGACGACGGTGCGTCCGGCAATGCCGGATTTCTTCAGCCGGGCCGAGACTTTTTCCGACAGCGCCCTCAGCACCGAAACCAGTTCGTCGACGGAGGCGATGTCGGTATCGAAAGTGGTTTCCGCCGAGACGCTTTTCGCGTCCTGGTCGGGAACGACGCGACGGTCGTCCTCGCCGCGCGAAAGCCGGTAGAGCCGGTCGCCCATGACGCCGTAGCGGCGCATCAGATCGCCACGTTCCATGCGCTGCAACTGGCCGATGGTGCGGATGCCGTCGCGCTCGAGCGTGGCGGCAAAGGCCTTGCCGACCCCCCAGATCAGCGTCACCGGCTGCTCGGCCAGGAAGCCGATAGCCTCGGCCTCGCCGATCACCGAAAAGCCGCGCGGCTTGCGGAAGTCCGACGCCACCTTGGCCAGGAACTTGCAGTAGGAAAGGCCGGCCGAAACGGTGATGCCGATCTCCTTTTCCACGCCGAGTGCGAAGCGCGCCAGCACCACCGCAGGCGGCAGGCCATGCAGGCGCTCGGTGCCGGCGAGGTCGAGAAAGGCCTCGTCGATCGAGAGCGGCTCGACCAGCGGCGTCAGCGCCTGCATCATGGCGCGCACCTCGCGGCCGACGCGCACGTATTTTTCCAGGTCCGGCGGCAGGACCACCGCTTCCGGGCAGGCTTCGAGCGCCTTGAACATCGGCATTGCCGAGCGCACGCCGTGGATGCGGGCAATGTAGCATGCGGTGGAGACAACGCCGCGCTTGCCGCCGCCGATGATCAATGGCCGGTCCTTCAACGCCGGGTTGTCGCGCTTTTCGACCGCCGCGTAGAACGCGTCGCAATCGATATGGGCAAGGCGCAGCCGGTAGAGCTCCGGATGGCGGGCGAGCCGTGGACTGCCGCAGCGCTCGCAACGGCGTGCCTCGCTGCGCTGAAAACTCAGGCAGTCGCGGCAAAAACCGTGTTCGGGATTGTTGACAGGGGCCGCCATCGCTGCGAACATAAAGAGAACAAATGCAATGGTACGTCAGGACGGACGCCACGACAAGGCGGTGGGCCGGGAGAGAGCTCATGAATACGACCATAGCGCCGCTAGTGCCCGAGCTTTGGGCGGATTTCGAAGATCTTTTCGGTAGGCAAGGCGCCTGCTACGGCTGCTGGTGCACACATTTCCGGCTGTCGCCCGCAGCGCGCCGCGCGAGCAACCGGGAGCGCAACAAGGACCACATCAAGGCGCGGATCGAGGCCGGACCGCCGCCCGGCCTGCTGGCCTTGGAAGGTGGTCAGGCGATCGGCTGGATGCAGATCGGCCCGCGCGCCGACGTGCCCGAATGGAACAACCAGGGCAGGGGGTCGGCGCCGATCGACCCCGCCGACGCCAGCGATCCGGGCGTCTGGGCGATCTCCTGCTTCTTCATCCGGACCAAGGCGCGCGGCAGGGGCGTGTCGCACCGTCTGGTCGCGGGCGGCATCGAGTTCGCCCGCCAGAACGGCGCGCGGCTGATCGAAGCCTGCCCGATCGATCTATCGAAGGATTCGCGCTCGATCGGGCTGTTCGTCGGCTCGTCGCGGGTCTTCGAAAAGGCCGCGTTCCAACGGTTGGTCGAACGTAAGCCGGGCCGGCCGCTGGTGCGGCTGGTGCTTTAGGCAATGCCGCGGTCGACATCGATCCGTCCGGCTCGCCTTGCGGTTGTGATAGTAATTCCCTACGAAATGAGAAAGGGCAGAAAATTCCCATGGCCCAACGGAGAACAAGCGTGAACCGTGTCCTGCCAGTCGTCTTTGTTCTCGCGCTCAGCGCGCCTGCCTTCGGCCAAGCGGTCGACAGGCAAGGCGCGAAGCAGCTTTCCGACGATCTGGCGCACTACATCGGCAAGAAGCTGTTCGATATCGGGTTCGTCAAAATTTCAGTCGACGGCGATGCCTACAAGCTCGCTTTCGACTTCAAGCCAGTCACGGATTTGATGGCAAAGCAGCAAGCCTTCAAGTTCGACGTCACGCCTTACTTCGTTCTGGCGAAGCCGCGCAAAGATGGACACTGGGACGTTTCGGCGGACGTGTCCCCGAAGGGGTCTGTTGATTTCGTCGGTCCGGAGGGGCCGCAGCACATCGACTTTTCCATTTCAAACAACAAGTTCACCGCTATCTATGACCCCGATCTGGCGGCCTTTGTGAACGCCTCGGGTTCCACTTCGGGCGTCACGATGAGTGTAAAAAGCCCGCTGCAGAATGTGGAAGCCTCTGCGGATGGCGGCGCTGGCAGCATGAGCGCGACGAAATCAGCGAATGGCGGCATAGATTTTGCGTATTCACAGACAATGACCGCCTTTGCCGAAACCGTCAGACTGGACGATCCCAAGAGCGGTCTGAAATTCTTATACAATGTCAAATCGCCGCACGCGGCGGTGGATGCGACGGGCAAGGGCATGCGGACAAAGCCGCTGCTCGACCTGCTTGCTTTCATTGTGGCGACTGATGATGCAGCCAAATTCAAGGCGGATGAGGCGGAGTTCAAATCGCTTCTGACGGCAGCACTGCCATTGTGGGAGCGGATCGACGGCACCTACGGCTTCAAGGACTTTGTGGTGGAGAGCCCGGTGGGCAAGTTCGGTGCGACGCAACTGAATACCGCCGTCGGCATGGACGGCATCGCCAAGGACGGCAAGATCAACTACGCGTTCAAGGTTTCCGGCCTGACAATACCACAGCAGGTGCTGCCCAGCTGGAGCGTTGCGTTGCTGCCGACGGATATCGACCTCAACTTCGGCGGCGCCAACATCGATCTGGACAGCATGGCGAAGAAAACCATCGAAACCCTTGATTTCAGCAAGGATCCACCGCTGCCGGCAGATTTCGGCAACCAGATCTCCGCCGATTTCCTGGCCAAGACGCCAAAGGCCATTCTCGGACACAGCACGATCAAGAACGGCAACATCGAGATTGCCATGGAAGGTGAAATGACGTTCCCCGGCAAGAAGCCCGACGCGAGCATGACCATCGATGTCGCGGGCTATGACAAGATCGTGGAGGCCCTGCAGACGGCGGCCAAGACCGAACCGGAAGCGGCACAGTATTTTCCGTTCGCACTCGCTGTCAAAGGGTTCGGCAAGGCACTGCCGGATGGTCGACTGGAATGGGTCGTCAACGCTAAGGCAGACGGTTCGGTCACGGTCAACGGCGCCATGCTGAAGCCGGCCGATGCCGTTCAGGACAACCCCATCATGGACCCAAGCAAGGCTACCGTTCCGGATCATGGCTCGGGCGAGAATGACAATGGCGGGGCAGGGGCGAAGTTGAAACCCTAAGCGCCGAGCTTGAGCGGTTCATCGTTTCACGGAAACGCTGAACCGCTCCATGTCTTTGTTTTTTGCGCAATTCCGGACGGGAAACCGTTTCACACTTTTCCTGGAATTGCTTGTCTTATGACTTTCGCTGCCGGCGTCAAAGCCCGAGTGCACTCACGATTTTCGCCGCGGCGATCTGTCTCGGGATCGCCGCTTATATCGAATGCTCATGATTGTCGTCGCCGAGCGGCAGCGCCCGCAATGCCTTGCCGACTGCGGCGGGCGGCGTTCCGGTCTCCTCGGAAAAACGCATCAGCGTCGGCTCGTGGGCAAGGATGAACTGCAGCACGCCGGCCAGGAATCCCGGCTCGCCCGCCGCCTGGCGGATGGAATGGGCTTCGATGCCGGTGATCGCCAGGAAGCGGGGCAGAAGTTCCGGATCGGCGGCGACGAAGCCCAACGCCTTTACGGCAATGGTTTCCGCTTCCTCGCGCATTGACGCTGCGTTTGCCATCGCTACCTTCCTTCATGGGCGGAATCGTTCTGTTTTCGCAGTAGTGGCAAGTGTCGCCGGCAGCAAGCTCGCCGACCTGGAATCCGAACGCTTTTAGGGCGGCCGGTTTCCGTTTCGTCAATCATATTGCCATATAGTGGGAACAGGTTTGGTGCGTGCCGACAAGGGGCGCATGACGGCACCCTTCGAGTGGAAGGCCAGCCGGGACGGGAAATCGATGCCAAAGAAGGTTATGATCGTCGAAGACAACGAGCTCAACATGAAGCTCTTTCGCGACCTCATCGAAGCGAGCGGCTATGAGACGGTGCGCACACGCAACGGCCTGGAAGCGCTGGATCTGGCGCGGCAGCACAGGCCGGACCTCATCCTGATGGACATCCAGCTGCCGGAAGTGTCGGGCCTCGAGGTCACCAAATGGCTGAAGGAGGACGATGATCTCCACGTCATCCCGGTCATCGCCGTCACCGCCTTCGCGATGAAGGGGGACGAGGAGCGCATTCGCCAGGGCGGCTGCGAGGCATATATCTCCAAGCCGATCTCGGTGCCGCGTTTCATCGAAACCATCAAATCCTACCTGGGCGATGCCTGATGTATCTTTCCAGCCGAGCCGGAGCTTTGTGAAATGACCGCGCGGATCCTCGTCGTCGACGACATCCCAGCAAATGTCAGGCTGCTGGAGGTTCGGCTGCTCGCCGAATATTTCGAGGTCCTGACCGCCACCAACGGGCCGGACGCGATCGAGATCTGCGAGAACGGCAAGGTCGACGTCGTGCTGCTCGACGTGATGATGCCCGACATGGACGGGTTCGAGGTCTGCCGGCGGCTGAAGGGCGACCCGGCGACATCGCACATCCCTGTCGTGATGATCACCGCGCTCGACCAGGTTTCGGACCGGGTGCGCGGCCTCGAGGCCGGCGCCGACGATTTTTTGACCAAGCCGGTCAACGATCTGCAGTTGATGACGCGCGTCAAGAGCCTGGTCAGGCTGAAATCGCTGACCGACGAGCTGCGGCTGCGCGCCTCGACGACACGCAATATCGGCATCGAGGAGCTTTTGAGCCGCAACTTCGCTGCCGACGATGCGGTGCCGAAGGTGCTGCTGGTCGACGAGCGCAAATCCTCGTTCGAGCGCATCCAGAAGATGCTGCGCGGCAGTGCCGATCTCGACGTCGCCAACGATCCGCATGCCGGCTTCTTCCAGGCCGCCGAGCAGCCGTATGAATGCGTGATGATCTCGACGGCCTTCGCCGATTTCGACCCGCTGAGGCTCTGCTCGCAATTGCGCTCGCTCGATCGCACCCGTTTCCTGCCGATCATCCTTCTGGCGGACGAGGGCGAGGAGGGGCGTATCATCCGCGGCCTCGAACTCGGCATCAATGATTATCTGATGCGGCCGATCGACCAGCAGGAGCTGACCGCGCGGCTGCGTACGCAGGTGCGCCGCAAGCGCTACAACGACCAGCTTCGCGCCAGCGTCACCCAGACCATCGAGATGGCGGTGACCGATGCCCTGACCGGCCTGCACAACCGGCGCTATCTCGACAGCCATCTGCAGACGCTGTTCGACCGCGCCGTGGCACGGCGCCGGCCGCTGTCGGTGATGATCACCGATCTGGACCGCTTCAAGAGCATCAATGACGCGCATGGCCATGACGGCGGCGACGACGTGCTGCGCGAATTCGCGCGGCGGCTGCGCAAGAATGTGCGCGGCATCGACCTAGCCTGCCGCTTCGGCGGCGAGGAGTTCGTCGTGGTGATGCCGGACACCGACGGCGCGGTGGCCGAAAAGGTCGCCGAGCGCATTCGCGCCGAAATCGCCCAACTGCCGTTTCCCGTCGGCGCCGAAGGCAAAGCCGTCGAAGTCACCGTCAGCGTCGGCGTTTCGTCGGTGCTGAAAGGGGTGGACACGGTCTCCGCGCTAATGAAACGCGCCGACCTTGCGCTCTACGAAGCCAAGAGCGGCGGCCGCAATCGCGTCGTCGCCAAGGCGGCTTAGCACCGAACACCAATTGCCGGGTCAACGCGACAAGGTTACGAATTTACCTTAATCCAAGCGATTTGCGAGGGTTGGTTAAGAAACGGTTGATTTCCATAAGTTGTTGCGCAAATGTGCAGCCCTTAGACGTAACCGGCACGAGGCTAGATCGCCGGTTCGACCCGAAGAATACCCCATGATGCTCAGGTCCGCCGCATCTCCTGGGTCCGTGGGGTCGGCCGGCCGGCGCTGGCACATAGTGGCCTCCTCGTACCGCTGCCAAACGCCGGCCGGCCCCCAATTTTCAGAACACATCAGGATTCTACGCCAAGACCCGGAAAACGCTTGGTTTTTGTTGCGGCAGCGACAGCGCGCCCTTTGAAATAGCCGGCTGGCAGGGCGTATGCGCCCGCAGTCGATTGACAGGGCCTGTCTTCTATGCAGAAATTGGTTGGACCATTGAGCCATTTGGGACCCGTTGGCATGACCGAATTCGGCCTTTCCCCCATACAGGCAACTGCTCGCGACGACGCGGTGCTCAAGGCGCTGGCCGGCTTTGTGATGCGGGAAGCCCTCGGGCCCGGCCAGAGACTGCCGACCGAACGCATCCTCGCCGAGCGCCTCAAGGTGAGCCGCAACACCGTGCGCGAGGCGTTGACGCGCTGGGAAGGGCTCGGCCTGGTCGAACGGCGGCAAGGCAGCGGCACCTATCTCAAGGGAGTGGTCTCGCTGGACATGCTGCACATGCCGCTGACGCTGGCCGGCGGCAATGATTTCACCAGCCTGATGCAGACGCTGGAAATCCGCCGCGCGCTGGAAGCGGAAGCCGCCGCCCTGTGCGCCGTCCGCGCGGGCCAGGCAGATCTCGTCGAGATCGGGCGCAAGCTCGACATTATGGAGCAGGCCTTCCACACTCGCGCCGGGATGTCGGCGGAGGAGGACTGGGAATTCCACCAGTCGATCTACCGCAGTTCCGGCAATCCGCTGTTCGAGCAGATCATCGCCGCCATGCACGAACTGTTCCATCGTTTCTGGGAGCATCCGCTCGGCGTGCGTGATTTCGGCCACGCCAGCTTTCCTTACCACCGCACCATCTACGAACGCATCGCCGCGCACGATCCGGAGGGGGCTCGGGCCGAGGCGCTCAAGCTGATCGCCACCGTCGAGGACGATCTGAAGCGCGGCGCGGCCAAACTCGAACTTTCAGGCCAGAAATGAGCGATCATCCCGCCGGTTTCGAAAACGACTATCTCGCCGAGGCAGCGACGCTTCTCGCCCATGACGAGCCTTTCCCCGGCGGCGCGGTGGTCCCGCCGATCTACCAGACTTCGCTCTTCACCTTCGCCAACTATTCCGAGATGGCCGACACATTCGCCGGCAGGCGACGTCAGCCGATCTATTCGCGCGGCGACAACCCGACGGTCATGGAGTTCGAGGCGCGTGTCGCCGCTCTCGAAGGCGCGGAGGCCGCCCGCGGCTTTTCCAGCGGCATGGCGGCGATCAGCGCCACGGTGCTTGCTTTCGTCGGTGCCGGTGAGCGCATGGTTGTAGTGCGCAATTGCTACGGCGATGCCTACCGGCTGTTCGAACGGCTTTTGCCACGGCTCAACATCAAGGTCGACTATGTCGACGGTTCCGATCCGGACGCGGTCGCGGCAGCACTTCCCGGCGCCAAGCTGCTCTACCTGGAAAGCCCGACGTCGATGATGTTCGAGCTCCAGGACATAACCCAGCTGGCGCGGCTGGCCAAAGAGCAGGGCATCGTCACCTCGATCGACAATTCCTGGGCTACGCCGGTGTTCCAGAAGCCGATTTCGCACGGTGTCGACCTGGTGTTGCATTCGGCCTCGAAATATCTCGGCGGCCACAGCGACACCGTCGCCGGTGTGGTGGCCGGTTCGGCCGCCCATATCCGACATATCAACGAGCAGACCTATTCCTATCTCGGCGGCAAACTTTCGCCTTTCGAGGCCTGGCTGTTGCTGCGTGGCCTGCGAACATTGCCGCTGCGGTTGCCGCACCATATGAAGAGCGGGCTGACCATCGCCGAACGGCTGAAAGCGCATGACCATGTCGAGCGGGTCAACCACCCGGCCTATTCCAACCATCCAGGCAAGGCGACGCTTGCCGGCTATGCCGGGCTGTTCTCGTTCGAAGTGACGGAAGACGTCGACATCCCGGCTTTCGTCGATGCGCTGAAACTCTTTCGCATCGGCGTCAGCTGGGGCGGCCATGAGAGCCTGGTCGTTCCGGCAAAGGCCTCGCTCGAGCAGACGCCGGGCCTGAATTCGATGGCGCGCTTCGGCGTCAGCCCACGAACCATCCGCTTCAGTGTCGGATTGGAAAGTGTCGAAGACCTGTGGGCGGATGTTGCCCAGGCCTTCGACAGAGCAAAAAGATAAAGGAGCCGTTCAAAATGGGAGTGCTGAACATGAAAAAACTGAGCATCCTTCTTGGTGCCGTCGCGGGTCTGGCGATTTCCGCCGGCAGCGTGCTGGCCGATTCCACGGTCAAGATGGTCGAGGTAATCACCAGTCCGCCGCGTACCGAATTCCTCAAGAAGCAGATCGCCGAATTCGAGGCGGCCAATCCGGGCGTCAAGGTCGAGCTGGTATCGCTGCCCTGGGGCCAGGCGTTCGAGAAGTTCCTCACCATGGTGCAGGCCGGCGACACGCCCGACATCGTCGAGATGCCGGAACGCTGGATGGGTCTCTATGCGACCAACGGCCAGCTCGAGGATCTCGGGCCATACATGGCCAAATGGGACGATGCCAAAACGCTGGGCGAGCGTGCGAAGCAGTTCGGCTCGACGGTCGATAACAAGCAGTACATGATCCCTTACGGCTATTACCTGAACGCGCTGTTCTGGAACAAGAAGCTGTTCAAGGAGGCCGGTCTGGACGGTCCGCCGGCGACGCTTGATGAATTCGTCGAGGACTCCAAAAAAATCTCGGCGATACCGGGCAAATACGGCTACTGCCTGCGCGGCGGCCCGGGCGCCTTCAACGGCATGCATATGTTCATGAACATCGCCGCCGGCAAGGGCGGCTATTTCAACGAGGACGGCACCTCGACCATCAACGAGGAAGGCTCGGTCAAGGGCCTGCAGATGCTCGCCGACATGTACAAGAACGGCCTGGCGCCGAAAGATGCGGTGAGCTGGGGTTTTAACGAGACCGTCACCGGCTTCTACAGCGGCACCTGCGCCATGCTGAACCAGGATCCCGACGCGCTGCTCGGCATCGCCGACAAGATGAGCGCCGACGACTTCGCCGTGGCGCCGATGCCGGTCGGGCCGAGCGGCAAATCCTATCCGACGCTCGGTTATGCCGGCTGGGCGATGTTCGCCAATTCCCAGCACAAGGACGATGCATGGAAGCTGATGGCGACGCTGTTGTCGCCCAAGGACAATCTGGAATGGGCAAAGGAAGTCGGCGTCATTCCAATCCACAACGGCGCCGACCAGGACGCCCACTTCAGGACCGAGCAATTCAAAGGCTGGTTCGAGGAACTGAACAACGGCGACAAATACGAGATGGTGACGCCTCCGACGCATTTGGAAAATCTCGGCAATTTCGTCGACCAGGTGGCGATCAAGAATTTTCAGGAAGTGCTGCTTGGTCAGAAGGCGGCCAAGGACGTGGCCGACGAATGGGCCAAGTTCCTGACCAAGGAACAGCAGGACTGGCTGGCCAAGAACAAGAAATAGCTTTTGTTCCTTCTCCCCGTTCACGGGGAGGGGGTGCCACGAAGTGACGGATGAGGGGCGGCGCCAACCCGTCGCGGCTCGTGTTGCCTCTCATCCGCCTGCCCGTCCTCCGCAGCAGCTGCGCTGCAGCTGCGGAGGGTGGACCGGCATCTCCCCGTAAACGGGGAAGGCGCTGTCGCCAGCCCGTGCTTACCCAGGAGACGATCCAGTACCAATGACCTATGCCGTGTCCGAAATCCGATCCGCCGGCAGGCCGCGAAAGAAGCGGCTATCCCATGCCGCGATCGAGCCTTGGCTCTATCTTAGCCCGGCGATCGCGCTGCTGGTCGTCGTGCTCCTGGTGCCGCTGGTTATCGGTGTCGGCTACTCGTTCCGCAAATTCTCTGCTTTCAAATCCGAATATGTCGGGCTTGGGCAGTATCAGGCGATGCTGTCGGATCCTGTGCTCGGGCAGGCGCTCGTCAACACGCTATGGTGGACGGCAGCCAGCCTGTTCTTCCAATTTTTCCTTGGACTTGGCCTGGCGCTGCTGCTCGACACGCCGTTCCGGGGCAGAAAGATCGTGCAGGCGGTGGTGTTCCTGCCCTGGGCGGTACCATCCTTCCTCTCGGGCCTGACCTGGGCCTGGCTGTTCAACCCGATCATCGGGCCGCTGCCGCATTGGCTCTACGCCTTGGGGCTGAAAGCCGAGCCGACCAACGTGCTCTCCGATCCCTCGACAGCCATGTGGGGGCCGATCGTCGCCAATGTCTGGTTCGGCATTCCCTTTTTTGCCATCACGCTTTTGGCGGCGTTGAAGTCGATCCCGTCAGAACTGCATGAGGCGGCGGCGATCGACGGCGCCTCGCCGTGGCAGCGCTTCACCAAGGTGACGCTGCCGTTCCTGGCACCAACCATCGTCATTACCGTCATGCTGCGCACGATATGGATCGCCACCTTCGCCGACCTGATCTTCGTCATGACCGAAGGCGGGCCTGCCGGTTCGACCGCTACCGTCCCGGTCTATATCTACGTCAGCGCGTTCAAGTCGCTGGACAAAGGCTATGCCTCCGCGGTGGCGGTGCTGCTGCTTGTGCTGCTCATCGTCTATGCGATTGCACTGATCGGCATCCGTCGCTCGCTGGTGAGGCACGTCTGATGATTGCCGGACGCTCCGTCTCCTCGCGCATTCTCGGCGGCATCGGCCTTTACGGCGGCATCGGTGCCTATATGGCCTTCGCGTTGTTCCCGATCTTCTGGACGTTGAAGATCTCGGTTACGCCGGAGCGGCTGCTCTATTCCGAAGGCATCACTTTTTGGCCGTCGCAAGCGACGCTGCAGAACTTCGTCACCGTGCTCGAAGCCACCGACTTTCCACGCTATTTCCTGAACAGCGTTATCGTTTCGGTGTCGACGGCAGCCTTCGTAACGGTGATTGCCACGCTGGCCGGCTACGCCATGTCGCGATTTTCCTTCCGCGGCAAGGCGACCCTGGCCATCCTGCTTTTGCTCACCCAGACTTTTCCGCTGGTGATGGTCATTCCGCCGATCTACCGCATCATGGGGCAGATCGGCCTCATCAACAGCCTGACCGGCCTCGTCATCATCTACACCGCGTTCAATACGGCCTTTGCGACCTTCCTGATGCAATCTTTCTTCGACGGCATCCCGAGAGACCTGGAAGAGGCAGCCATGATCGACGGCTGCACGCGCCTGCAGGCGATGCGCAAGGTGATCGTGCCGCTGACGCTACCCGGCATGGGCGCGACGCTCGGCTTCGTCTTTACCGCCGCCTGGAGCGAGTTGCTGTTTGCGCTGATGCTGATTTCCAGCGACGACCAGAAGACCTTCGCGGTCGGCCTGCTCACCTATATCGGCAAATTCGCGGTCGACTGGGGACAGATGATGGCTGCTTCCATCCTGGCGCTGATCCCGGTCTGCGTCTTCTTTGCCTTCCTGCAACGCTACCTCGTCACCGGCCTTACCGCCGGCGCCGTCAAGGGATAGATCGATGGCCTCCGTTACACTCGACAAAGTCCGCAAAGACTATGGAGCCGTGCGCGTTCTGCACGCGGTCGATCTCGAAATCGCCGACGGCGAGTTCGTCGTTCTGGTCGGCCCGTCCGGCTGCGGGAAATCGACACTGCTGCGTATGATCGCCGGGCTGGAGGAGGTCTCCGACGGCGAAATCCATATTGGTGAGCGCCTGGTCAACGACATTGCGCCAAAGGACCGCGACATTGCCATGGTGTTCCAGTCCTACGCGCTCTATCCGCACATGGACGTGTCGAAGAACATGGGTTTCAGCCTGATGCTGAGAAAGGCCGGCAAGCCGGCGATCGATGCAAGGGTGGACAGTGCCGCCAAGCGGCTCGGGCTCGATACGCTTCTGCAACGCCTGCCGCGGCAATTGTCCGGCGGCCAGCGCCAGCGCGTCGCCATGGGACGGGCCATCGTGCGCGACCCGAAGGTCTTTCTCTTCGACGAGCCGCTTTCGAACCTCGACGCCAAGCTGCGCGTTCACATGCGTGCCGAGATCAAGGCGCTGCACCAGCAATTGAAGACCACTTCGGTCTATGTCACCCACGACCAGACCGAAGCGATGACAATGGCCGACCGCATCGTCGTCATGCATGACGGCCTCGTCCAGCAGGTCGGTGTGCCGCTCGATCTGTACGACCGGCCGGTCAACATGTTCGTCGCCGGGTTCATCGGCTCGCCCGGCATGAATTTTCTGCCTGCCGTGGTTGAAAAGGGCGCCAAGCCGGATGCCATCCTGGCCGACGGCCAGAAGCTGAGGCTGCCAGACGGCCTGCCGCTCAGGGATGGCGATACGATCACCGTCGGCTTGCGGCCCGAGCATATCCGGCTCGCCGACAATGGCGCGCTGAAGGGCGAGGTGGGTGTCGTGGAGCCGCTCGGCCTGTCCACCCAGTTCTATGCCAGGCTTGCCGGCCAGCAGGTCTGCGTGTTTGCCATGGGCCGGGCCAGCGTGAAGCCGGGTGAGGCCGTGCGCCTGTCGGCTGATCCGGCATCGCTCCATCTGTTCGATCCGGCAAGCGGCGGTCGCATCGGCTAGAGCGGTTCCTGATTTGACGGAATCGAAGGGGATTCCGGATCAGTCGGTTTTGTGATTCAAGATGCTGGCTGGAGTGGAGG
>NZ_JAMYRZ010000079.1:0-13300 GCF_040321675.1 Mesorhizobium sp. M0296 | reverse complement strand
GATTTTCGACGAGATGGAACCTGAGGAGGCCCGCAAGGCATTCCTGGCTGCTGCAAAAGAGGAGGGGACATTACTCCCCCAATGACAAGTAGCTAAATTGGATGCGGTACAAGGTTCTAGGTGCCTCTGACCAACACCGCCCTCGCGAAAGGAGCCCGCCGCCGGTGAGGGAGAGGCGACGGACCCCTCCACAGCGGCTGCACATCCACGAAGATCGACCGCTGCAAGCTCTAAACCCGCGAGGGCCTACATCGTTCCTTAGCTGCGGCTAAAGCGGGGTTGGTCAGCGGGCTCTTCCCGCTCTAAGTTCCCTCTTATGGGTCCCCTCTGGTTCGCTCCCCCGGTCTACGTGAAGACGAAACGTCCGGGCATTCGCAATGGGGTCAGCCACGTCGAGGGAGCCGCCGAGGAACTCCTGGTCGGAAGCGAAACTGCTGCAGCGGTCGTCGGCCGACGACGCTTCGTGATGTCGAGAAGCCGGCCACACAGATCAAAGTTCCGCTGCAGGCGCCTGCACAACGCTCGCTGCTTTGAAAGCATCCCGATGAGCGACGAGCTGATCCGCCTTGCCGGTGCAATGGAGCCTGTCACGCGCCCCGGCATTCAGCACCATAGGCGCGAGCATCCCGGCTGCGGCAAAAATGCAGGATGGGGTTTCGCCAAACCTAGGAAACCATCGCATTGGTACTGCTTTGAAGACCGTGCTGATGGCGAAGCATTTCTCTAAGGAGCGGATGATCAGAGCGCCGAAACGACCCGACCGCCCTAGGGCAAGGAAGGCGCGTCAACACTCTACGCTACGATTGCTGGCCGCCCGTCGTCACGGCGCATATGCGACGTTCCGTCAGCCGCCGATCGCGTTCCTATCCACGACAATCGCGTGGTGGTACATTCGGTTGATTTGGCGAATGTTTTTTGTCGTCAACTCACCGGGAAACCGGGGAGGTGGTCATGAGAATTATTATCACTCTAGCATGCGTCGCCCTTCTTGCAGGTTGCACAACGGCAGGCCCCCCAGGGCCCCAAGGGCCTGTCGGTCCAAAAGGTCTTCCCGGCAAGCAGGGACCTAAAGGTGCAATGGGGGCTGAGGGTCCGGCGGGGAAGGACGGCGTCGGCGGTTGGGAAATCACGCAGTATTCAAGCGCGAGTGATACAAGCCCAGACAAATCCGCACAGGCTTGGTGTCCCAAGCCAAAAGTCGTCATAGGTGGCGGTGCCAGCGCGTCAAATTCAAATGCTCTAATTTCTAGGAGCTTGCCGGTTACTTCCCCAGCTCCAGGGTGGGTAGCACAAGCGCATGTAGCCGCTACGTCCCCAACAGCTTGGACGCTGACAGCCTACGCCATTTGCGCGCTTGTCAAATAGTCGGCGCTTGGCCGGGCCGGTGAACTTTGCGTTGTCGCGTCTTGGAGACACAAACGGCGTTCTAGTCTTCATCCCAAAAATCCTGCAGCGAGGCGTGCCGAAGGTCTTCCTCGTCCCGGAGGTGCTTCACGCGGACCTTGATGCCCGCTTGCGAAGGCCATAGTTGAGACGGTTGAAAGGCTGAGCCGGTGCCCACCGCGTTGACCAGTTGCCGACCGACTAGTGCAGCTTCTGGACTCTCGCCCGGAATGGCGGCATTCTCTCTTCCGGGAGAGCGGCGTGGGCAAAAGCCACCGTTATCAAGGCGCCAATCAGGCTGACCGCTGGCGAAGGCGCGCCGGCAGAAGAATGCCGTCACGGCGGCTGCCGCGACCCCTCTTGGGGCTGATCTTCCTCGGCGCCGGCACGCTTGCCGCCGCAGTTACCCAATTCGCGATCCAGAGCATCGCCGGCCAACAGAGCACGATAACAAACTGGACAGAACCATTGCCTGGCCACATGGAAGGCCGCGCCTCCGTGATCGATGGCGACACAGTAGAGATTGCAGGCCAAAGGATTCGTTTCAATGGCATCGACGCGCCCGAGAGACGTCAGCACTGCGACGACGCCAAGGGCTTTGACTACCCATGCGGGCGCCGCGCTGCCCAAGCCTTGGACAAGTTCCTGGCAGCTTCGCGACCGCTGCATTGCAGTTTTGTCGATCGTGATCGGTACGGGCGTCTTGTCGGGAACTGCGATCGGGCGGACGGTCGTAGCGTTCAGCGCTGGCTTGTCGAGCAGGGCTTGGCACTGGACTGGCCCCTCTACAGCCACGGCGCCTATGCGGGGCAGCAGGCGAAGGCAGAGGCGGCAAAGCTCGGTCTGTGGGCCGGAACTTTTCAGGCGCCTTGGGAGTGGCGTCTAGCGCACGCCGACAACCGACCGCTTTCTAACCAGCCGCTTGGCTTCATCAACCGCCATCAGGTCGCACAAAGCGGCTATTCATGCGAGCCGCGGCGCACCTGTTCCCAAATCAGCTCGTGCGATGAAGCAAGTTGGTACCTAGCCAACTGCTCTTGGGGCCGCAAGCTAGACCGCGACAAAGACGGCATCGCCTGCGAAAGCCTGTGTTGAACCTGCAGGTGCTGCCGCTTCACGGTCGCACGCACGTCGGTGTTGGCGCCGCGGCGCGTTGGGGTGGGTTTGGTCATGTGGAGGGGTTCCTAATGAAAAGGCCGCCTCGACGGGTGGCTTTTAAACGGTGACGGACTGCCGTTCCAAGCGGACCAGCTATTGTCGACTAAATGAAAGCGGGAAGACCCAACGATGCCTCCAAAATACGTGCCGCCCTCCGTTCATGAGACAGCTTTCAGCGGCATTCCAAATCGGCAGGGAATTCGGCAGAGCTGAGGCCGAAGTTATGTTGTCACCGCCCGTCGATTATGATCGCCACCCATCGACAACGAGCGATGCAGAACACGGCGAGCCGACCTGACGTTATCATTCGCTGGCCTCAAGTCCGGCCTGATTTTCCAGAACTCGTTGTAACTGATGCGGCGAACTTTGACGCTGCCGTCTTCAACAATGACCGTACGAGATGTGGTCATATGGCGTCTTCGGGAAGGGCGCTCGCTGCGCGGTTCCGGCAAGGCCGGTCTTCATCATCGCCAACGCGGCGAAGGTCTTCTGTCACGCTATATAGGAACGGAGTGCGTCAAAATTCAGGGCGAGCGCTAAATGTAGTATCTGAGTTGCAGAAAGGACACGTTTAGGCGAGTATCGACTAAAGCACGAAACCTTCTATCGGGGGAATGGATGTCCGCAGAAAACGAGTTGGCTGGCATCACGACTGATATTGGCAAGATTTTCGGAAAGATCACTATCAATGAATTGCCGACACAACTTTATGCCCCGCGGCTAAAGCGGCTGGCGATTGAGGCCAATGCAATTCTGGATTCGCATTTTGGGCTAGCCAATTCAGGGGCCTGCAACCGGCTCGGTTGAAGCCGATGGTCGGGATGATGCTGAGGACCACTTTCTGGCTGAAGAGTTTGCCGAGATCGATGCTGTCCTGGCGCGCTCGTCAAAGCTCCTGAGTGGCGCCGACGTGCCGGCGAGGGCACAGCGTTCGGACGACCGGCCGGACCTGATCTACGATCTCGACTGGAATGAAGAAGAACGGCTGGCCGAATGGCAGGCCGTCATCGCCGAACGCGAGACCTGCCGGTCGTCCTGCGCGGCGCGATCCTCCTCGAGGCCTGGTCCGAAATCGAGGTGCTGCAGCATGCCGCCTGGCTCGGGCCGCTGCTGGAGGCCGCGCTGCTGCGGCGGGAGGGCCTTGCCGCCAACCATCTCGCCTGCCTGCATCTCGGCGCCAAAAACATTCCGCGCGAGCGGCGACGGGGGGGCGCATCGGCATCACCGCAGTGCTCCATACCTGGGGCTCGGCGATAACACACCATCCGCACGTGCACATGATCTTGCCGGGCGGTGGCATCTCGCCGGACGGAAGCCGGTGGATATCGTCACGTCCGGCCTTCCTGCTGCCGGTGCGCTGGTAGTCCCAGCCCCAAGGGTAGGTCTGGTTCGTCATAGGATCGTGGCGATCTCGCGGGTCTTGGAAGAATTGTGGCGCGTTCTGACCCATGCCCCGCAAGATCAGGCACTGCGCTGATGGATCCCGCCAATTTCGAGGACGGGCGGCAGCTCCAGTCGGTCGCCGAGATCAGGGCCGGCCTTGGCCCCATTTGAGGAGAGTGGCAGCGATGCTTCAATGACGGCTGAAACAGATTGCCGTAAAGCCGCACCACAGCATAAAGTTGACCAAGGGCCGCACCGCGGCCTGATCAGGTCAAATCGTGGCGTGGTCATGGTCCGCGACCGAACTGGTCTCATCACCTTGGCAAACAGCTCATATGACCAGCCCGAGGCGGTATGCCCGCCTGATGGGTGAGCCGGCGTCGGCATGATCTCAGGGCAATGACCGCTTCACTCCTCACCGGCTTGGCAGGATGGGAAAAGTTTTTTAAGCCGGCTGGCGCAGCCACTGCCGGTCGAAGGTCTCGAGGATGGCGTGGAACTCGGCAGGCGGGATCTGGCTGGGGCCGCCGTCGCGCCTGTCTCCGATGAGGAATTGCGCGAGCTGCCGGTCGACCGCTTCCGGCCGCTCGATGATGAGGCCGAGCGCTGCCAGGTCCTCGGCGATCGATCTGTCAGACGAGAGATATCCGCCCCATGCCTCGGGCGCCGGATCGTGCAAGCGCACGATCAGTATTCTGGTCAGCGAAGGCTTTGGCTCCGGGCCGATGATGGCACCGCCACACATATAGCCGCCGAGCACGCTTCCCGGCTGCGACTGCGGGAACAGGCAGAAGAAGAAGTGGGCGTCGCCGTCGGTCTCCTTCAGATGCACATAGAGGCCGCGTTTTGCCAGCGAGACCTGCCCGCTGATCAGCAGTTGGCCGGTTGGCAATATCTCTCGATAGGAGGCGGTCAGGCCGTGCCCCTCCGGCCCGGCTTTTTATCGACAGACTGCCCCTGATCAGCTGGCCGTGATGATAGGGCGACAGAGCCTGCGAATAACACGCGTAGGCTCCGGCCAGGGCGGCGCCAACGCTTCGGTTCTCATGCGCGGAGGTCTTCGGTGGTCCACCGGCGCGGCGCTCCAGTTCGGCCATGCCGATGCCGTGGCGGGCGCAGATTGCCGCCGTAAAGGCTGGGAGGTCGCTCTCGGCAATCCAGGCGCCGGGCTGCTCCAGGCCAAGAAGCTTCGACCAGTCATCATAGACGCTGAGCTCGCGCGGCTGCGCGCGACCCTGCAACCATTTGTCAGCGCGCCCGAGATCGAACGCCGTTTTCGGGTTGATAGCCCGGAATGCCGCCGGAGCGCGTGGGAGAGGAATGTGCTGTGCTGCCAAATGGCGTCGCGAACGCGCGGCTCTGCCAATTCGAGCAGCACCGCAGTAACCCCGCCGATGAACAGCGCAATAGGATTCTTGAAAATACGCCAGGACACCGAGTTGGGCGGTAACAGCGCCGGCTCGCCTTGCGGGATCAAGAAGTCCATCTGAGATCCGAGCCGCTGGCGCATGAACGAGTGCCCAAGAGTATCCACACGACGCTCAAGCGGGCGAGGCAGAGGAATGATGCCCGAGTTGCCAAACATGGTACGCCTCCAACTCCTGGGAACAAAAAGCGTTAGACCTGTGGCTAGCGGATGCAATATGCACGAACGTCTTTGGTCTTCCCGTCGTTCCAAATCCCAGTTCGAGGGCGGCGTCCTGTCCGACAAGCGGGCGCTGCGCACGAGCGGGCATCGGCTACCATGGGTCCTTTCATCCTGATGCGATTACGATTCGGTCGGGCGCGCCAATAGCTGCTCCCGTCACGAAGACTGCGGAGACACGGGGTGGGTATGAGCGTAGCGCGTATGCAGGACTGGACGCAGGATTGGCGTCGCGGAGGGCCGCTTTGCGCCTAACGACGGCCATAGGGGCGTCTTTTGCCTCCGCTCGGAAGCAGACGCCGGAGAACAACCAATAGTCAATACCGAAGCTGGAGCCTGAGCCAAAGAGATGCCCGAGGAGCGTACAGCAACTAAGACGCCTGCCAAATCGTCCCGTCGGGCTGCTATCGGTCCGATACCGTCGGCTAGCGCGCACCCTTTTTAGAGCTTGGATAGGTTTTGCCGATATCTATAGGTAAAAGGAGCCGGAAAGTCATGACCGAGATCTGGCACTCACTCCTCGCCAATCTTGCCCTCGTCTCCATCCTGGTCGTCGCTTGGGACCTTGTGGCGGATTTCACGGGGCGTCTCCCGCAGCGGGTACAGTCGCTGCTTCTCGGCTTGGTCATGTGCGCGGGCGCGATCATTTCCATGGCGACGGCTCTGTCCGTCTCCGGCTTCGTCGTCGATCTGCGGGCCGCTTTTGTCGGAGCCGCCGCGTTCTTCGGCGGGTGGCCGGCGTTGTTCATCGCCACCGCCGGCTCCATTGCCTATCGCCTCTATCTTGGCGGGCAGGGTGCCAGCGTCGGCATCGTGAGCATCCTGATCACCGCCGTCGTCGGTCTGGCATGGCACCACATCGTGGCGGCCCGGTCGCGCACCATGTTCGACATACTTGGCCTGGGCGTGTCGGTCGCGCTTGCCGGGCTGATCACCCTTCTGATCATCCCCCCGCAAGTCGTCGCCGGCTTTGTGCAGCAGAGCACGCTCCCGTCGCTGGTGTTCCGTTTCCTCAGCACCTTCATCATCGGCGTTCTGCTCGATCGCCAGCAGCGGCGGCGTGATCTCGCCATGTCCAACATGATCTACCGGGCCATGGTCCGCGAGCTGCCGGATAGCCTCAACATGAAGGATGTCGACGGCCGCTTCATCGCGGCCAATCCAGCCACCGCCGAACTGGTGCGCGCCGCCTCGGTCGAGGACCTTATCGGCAAGACGGATTTCGATTTCTACCCCAAGGACGTGGCCGAGCGCTTCAGGCAGGATGAAACGGGCGCGCTGGAGGCCGGGCAGACATTGCGCATCGACCAGCCCGCTCTCCTACCGGACGGCAGGCAGGGCTGGCTTTACACGCTGAAAACGCCTTTCCGCGACGAGGCCGGCAAGATCGCCGGCGTCATCACCTACAACCGCGACATCACCGAGCAGAAGCGCACCGCCCAGCTCAAGAACGATTTCATTTCCACGGTCAGCCACGAATTGCGGACCCCATTGACCTCCATCCGCGGCTCGCTTGGTCTGATCGCGGCCGGCGTGGCGGGCGAACTGCCGCCCAAGGCCGCCAATCTCGTCAACATCGCCCACACCAATAGCGAAAGGCTGGTTCTTCTCATCAACGACATCCTGGATATGGAGAAGATCGAATCAGGCGTGATCACCTTCAAGATCAAGCAGATGCCTGTCCGTCAGGTCCTGGAGCAGGCCATTGCCGCCAGTTCCAACTACATGGCCGACAGTCGGATCAGGATCGTTCTGGTCGACGATGCCCCGCGCGCCGAGGCCAACATCGATCCGGATCGCCTGCATCAGGTGATGGCGAACCTGCTGTCGAATGCGATCAAGTTCTCGCACACCGATGGCACCGTCACGGTGAAACTCCAGCGTCATGACCGCGACATGCTGCGCATCTCCGTGGTGGACCAGGGCGCCGGCATCCCCGAGGCGTTCCGCAGCCGCCTATTCGGCAAGTTCGAGCAGGCGGACGCCTCCAGCACGCGTAAGATAGGCGGCACCGGCCTGGGCTTGAGCATCGTCAAGGCTATCGCCGAAAAGCTGGGCGGCGCCGTTTCCTTCGAAACCGAGGAAGGCAAGGGAACAGCGTTTCACGTCGAGCTTCCCGAAGCGCACAGGCAGGCCGAGAAGCCGGTTTTGGTCGAGCGCCGGGCGCGCAAGCGCGATGGCCGCCTGCGTGTCCTCATCTGCGAGGACGAGCCCGACGTCGCTGCGGTGATCGCAGCACTTCTCGATGCTGAAGGCTTTTCCAGCGACGTCGCGCCCGATATCGACACCGCCAAGGCGCTCCTGAGCTCCCGCGACTACGTGGCGCTGACGCTCGACATCAAGCTAGCGGAGGAATCCGGCATCAAGCTCTTCTACGAGATCAGGGCATCACCGGCCAATTCCGACATTGCGGTCATCGTCATCTCCGCTGTCGCCGACGAGGCCAGGCGCTCGCTGAACGGCAGCGCCGTCGGCATCGTCGACTGGCTGGAGAAGCCGGTGGATTCGAAACGGCTTCACGCCGCTCTCGCCAAGATCGTCGGCCGCAGGATCGAGCCGAAGCCGCAGATTCTGCATGTCGAAGACGATGAGGGCGTGCTTGCGGTGATGTCGGAGGGGCTGGGTTCGAGCGTCTCGATCACATCCGCAAAGACGCTGCAGCAAGCCCGGCAGGCGGTCGCTCGCCATCGCTTCGACCTGGTCATCTTGGACATCGCACTTCCCGAGGGATCTGGCCTCGACCTCCTCGTCGATCTGCCGCTCGAGACCGCGGTCATCGTGTTTTCGGCGGCGGAACTCGACCAGAAACTCGGCGACCGGGTGCAGGCGATCATGACCAAGACCAGGGCCTCCGAAATCGATGTCGCGAAGCTGGTCAGAAGCATGCTGATCGCTTCTCGCGACGGCAGCGCGCCGACCCCTGGCAAGGAGTGACGATGATGCCGGCAAGGATCCTGTATGTGGATGACGAGAACGATATCCGCGAAATCGCCCAGATGTCGCTCGAGCTCGATCCGGAATTCGAGGTGCGATCCTGCTCTTCGGGCATCGAGGCGCTAACCGATGCCGCCGATTGGCAGCCCGACCTCATCCTGCTCGATGTGATGATGCCGGATATGGATGGGCCTGAAACGCTGAGGCGCCTGGCCGATTCGCCGCTGACGGCCTCAATCCCCGTGGTGTTCATCACGGCGCGCACCCAGACGCATGAGGTGGAGCGCTATCTCGCCATGGGAGCCGTAGGGGTTATCGCCAAACCCTTCGATCCGCTGGCGCTTGCAGGTGAAGTGAGGAAGCTGCTCCCGCAGCGCGATGGCCCGGCCTAGACGCGCCAGGGGAAGGCGGCGGCAAGAAGCTGTCGGCAAGCGCGGTTTGCCGTTTGCGGCTCCTATACCATGGGCCGATATTCATCTAGTGATTGTATCGAAATGCAACCGTCGCGAATCAGCTTTATCTATGATCGCGCGGCGTTGGCGGGCGCGGGGGAAGCTGCGCGGAATTTCTGGCATGGACCACTTTGGCGGATGTCGGTTCATGGGTTGATCACTCCGGGGGGCGACGGAACCGGAGCAGGACTGGTGGATGGAGCGAAAGCAAGAGTTCTGATCTGCGATGATGATCCCTTGTTGCTCGAGCTGATGGAATTCAGGTTGAGGGCGAAAGGATACGAGGTCATCAAGGCGGTGGACGGGGCCGAAGCGCTGGCGAAGGCGGAGCAGGACCGCCCCGACATCATTGTGCTCGACGCGATGATGCCCAAGGCCGACGGCCTGGAGGTACTGGCCCGCCTCAAAGCCGATCCGGCTCTGTCGGAAACTCCAGTGATCATGCTGACCGCCCGCAAGGCTGAAAGGGACATTGTCTCGGCCCTTGAGAAAGGAGCCGACGACTACCTGGTGAAGCCATTCATCCCCGAGGAGCTTCTGGCCCGGCTCGCGCGTCTGATCTCGCGCAAGAGCGGGAAACGCTGATGAGGCGCAGCCGGCGCGCAGCTCTGGCCGTATGCCTGATCCTGGCGATCGCCGCGCCTCCCGGCGCCGCGCTGGCGCAGACGGTCGACGAGCTCTACGCGTCCGGCGTCAAGGCCAGGCAAGCGCAGCATTTCGACGAGGCGGCGGACCTTTTCCGGCGCGCGCTGGCGCTCAAGCCCGACAATGCCGACGCCCTGGTGCAACTCGGCTTCGCCGAGCTCGGCCGCGACAATCTGCCGGCCGCCCGGCAGGCCTTTTCCAGGGCGCTGTCCCTTGCCGCGACCTATCGGGACGCCAGCTTCGGCATGGCCGAGGTCGAGTTCCGCTCCGGCAATCCGGATGCCGCGCTGCCGCTCGCCGAGAAGGTCGCGCAGGCCGATCCCGGCAATGCCGACGCCGCAGCGCTTGTCGAGAACATCCGCAAGGCGAAGCAGGCTGCCGGCAGTGAGGCGAAACGGGCTCCCGCGGTTCCGGCGCGGGCAAAGGAACCGGCCAGCCGGCGGCCCGATCCCTTCGCCGGCCTGATGGAGCAGGGCAGGCGCCTGCGGGCGGCGGGAAAGCTGCCCGAAGCGGAGACGGTCTATCGCCGGGCGCTGAGGCAGGCGCCGAAGAACACCGACATCCTGGTCGCCCTTGGCCTTGTCGTCGGCTCCAGCCGGCGCTTCGACGAGGCGGGGCATTTCTTCGACCGCGCGCTTGCAATCAAGCCCGGCCTTCTCGACGCGCGGCTTGGCAAGGTGCGCCTGGCGATCTGGCAGGGCGATGCGCCGCGCGCCCGGGCGCTGGTCGACGGCGTGCTTGCCTCGGCGCCGGACAATGTCGAGGGGCTCGACCTGGATGCGAGAATTGCTCTGCTCGAGGTCGACTACAGGCGCGCCAGGCAGTCGTTTCAGCGCGTGCTTGCGGCCGATCCGCGCAACGCCGACGCGCTGGTCGGGCTCGGCGATGTGCGCCGCGCCGAGGGTGACGACGACGCCGCGCGGGAAGCCTATCGCCAAGCGCTCGCCATCGAGCCAGGTTCTGCCGATGTCGAGCAAAGGCTGGCCGTGCCGCCGCCGCGCAAATGGCGACTCGACCTCGGCGGCGAGGTGAGCGATCTCACCGATGGTTTCGGCGACTGGACCGACAGTTCGGCCGGCCTTGCCTATCGGCTGTCGCCGCGCACGACGATTTCCGGCCGTGCGCGGCTGGCCACCCGCTTTGGCCACACCGACGTCCAGGTCGAGGGCCGCATCGATCAGGCCTTCTCGCCGGCATTCTCCGCCTATGCTTTGGCGGCGTCGACGCCGGAAGCCGACTTCCTGGCGCGCTATTCGATCGGCGCCGGCGCTTCGTGGCAGCTCGTGGCGCCGGCAAAGGCGTTCGGCCCGTTGTCTCTGAACATCGACGCCCGCTACGACAATTTCGCCAACACAAATGTCACCAGCATCTCGCCCTGGGTGCAAGGTTATGTCCTCGACGGCCGCCTTGGGCTTTCCGCCCGCTGGGTGCATGTGCAGGACGATGTCGGCACGCGCGCGAACGGCTATGTGCTTCGCGCCGACCTTGCGGTGACACAGCGCTTCAATTTGTTCGGCGGCTACGCGGACGCCCCCGAAATCTCCAACGGCACGCTGGTGCCGACGCGCACCGTCTTCGGCGGCATTTCCTGGGACGTCAGCGACCCGCTGACGCTGCGCGCCAGCATCGCGCATGAGCAACGCCCGACATTCGACCGAAGCATATTCGGGCTCGGACTGACCGCGCGGTTCTGACCATGTGGTACATCTGGGATCTATCCATATTGCTCACCGCTCTTTCCCTGGTAATCATGCTGTTCCTGATCGCGCGCCGCGTGCTGCAGGAGCGCTGGGGCAGGGCTGGGGCCGACCAGCGGCGCCAGCTTCTGACGGCGCTGATCGCCTTCACCGAAAACCGCGACCGCGAAGTCCTGAAGGCAGCGGTGCTCGTGGTCCCGGCGGGCGTGGCGATCAATGCCGGGTTCGAGTTCATTTCGCTGCTGCGCGGCGAGGAGCATGACGACGTCCTTTCCGCCTTCAACGAATGCGGCCTGCCGGCCCTTGTCGGCAGGCAGCTGGAAAAAGGCAACGTGGCCGATCGCATACACGCGGCCGAGATGCTGGCGGCGCTGCGTTCGGAAGGTGCGGTGGCAAGCCTGCTTTCGGCGCTCGACCACGACCGTTCGCGCGAGGTCAGGATCGCCGTCGCCATCGCGCTCTGCGATCTCGGCAGCCTGCCGCCGCTCGGCATTGCGCTGCGCAAGATCGGCGTGGCGGGGCAGCGCTCGCGGCGCCTGATCGAGCTTTTCAGGCGCTTTCCGCCGGCGCGCCTCCACCAGCTCGCGGACCATGCCGCGCGTGTTGACGCCGTGCCCTTCATTCGAGCGGCCGCGATCGACGCGCTTGCCCGCGCCGGCGGCTTTCGCTTCGCCGATTTCTTCGCCCGCCTGGCCGGCGACGCATCGCCCGAGATTGCCGCCGCGGCGCTGCGCGCGCTCGGCCTCACAGGACACGCCGACGCGCCGGCGATCCTGGCGACCGCAATGGCAAACGGCAACTGGGACGTGCGCAGCGCCGCCGCCGATGCCGCTGGCCGGCTCGGCCTGTCTGAACTCGCCCCGCCACTGGCCAGGCTGATGGACGATGAGGCGTGGAACGTGCGCTATGCCGCCGCCAATGCGCTGCGCTCCTTCGGCCAGCCGGGAGAGCGGCTGCTGCGCGACATTTCCGACAGCGAGGTCTCGCGCAGCCAGCGCACCGCCTCGCTCGTTCTTGCCGAGGGGCCGGCCTTATGATCGCCGACTGGAGCCACGAGATCGTTCTTGCCGCCACCATCCTGTCTTGGTTCATCATCGGGGCGGGGCTGGCGCAGACGATGATCTATTTCCTGCAGCTCGCCGTCGCAGGCTATGCGCTTTCCAAGCGCCCGCCGGTGGCGCGCTCGGCGCTGCTCTGGCACCGTTATGGCGACCTCGCGCCGCCGATCGCGCTGCTGGTGCCCGCCTATAACGAGGCGTTGAACGTGGTAGAGAGCGTCCATTCCATGCTCGCGCTCCAATATCCTAATTTCGAGGTGATCGTCATCAATGACGGCTCGAAGGACCAGACGCTGCAGCGCCTGATCGAGGCCTTCAGGCTGGTGAAGTTCCATCGGCCCTATGAGGAGGCGCTCGCGCACAAGCCGATCCGCGGCCTCTATTCCTCGCCGACGACCGAGCGGCTGTTCGTGGTCGACAAGGAGAATGGCGGCAAGGCCGACGCCCAGAACGCCGGCATCAATGTCTGCCGCGCGCCGCTCTTCTGTGCGATCGACGGCGACTCCATCCTCGAGCCCGATGCGCTGATGCGCGCCGCTCAGCCTTTCATCGACGACCCCGAGCGCACCATCGCCGTCGGCGGCACGATCCGAATCGCCAACGGCTCGAAAATCGAAGCGGGCAGGGTGCGCGAGATCCATCTGCCGCGCCGCCTGCTGCCGCTGCTCCAGGTGGTCGAATATCTGCGCGCCTTCCTCATGGCGCGGCTTGCCTGGAGCCGCATCAACACGCTGATGCTGGTCTCCGGCGCTTTCGGCGTGTTCCGCCGCGCAGAAGTGGTGGCGGTGGGCGGCTTCACCAGAGGTTCGATGGGCGAGGACCTGGACCTCGTCATCAAGCTGCACCGCCATATGCGCGACGCTAGGCGCAAATACCGCATTCAGTTCATTCCGGAACCGGTGTGCTGGACGGAGGCGCCGGAAACGCTGAGCGTTCTGGCAAGGC
>NZ_JAMYRZ010000078.1:0-15410 GCF_040321675.1 Mesorhizobium sp. M0296 | reverse complement strand
TCCCCTACTCCCCTACTCCCCTACTCCCCTAGCCGAGCATCATGACCTACCAATCCCCAATCTCCCCCGGCCGCTCCTGGTACGAAGACACGGCCGGGCCAAGGCCAGAATATCCGGCGCTCGACGGCGACCGGACATGCGATGTGGTGATTGTCGGCGGCGGCTTTACCGGTCTGTCGGCGGCGGCTCATCTCGCCAAGACAGGCGCGGATGTCGTGCTTATCGAAACGCATCGTTTCGGTGACGGCGCATCGGGCCGCAATGGTGGCCAGCTCGGCACCGGACAACGGGCCTGGGCAGAGGAACTGGAAGCGGAATACGGCTTTTCCCGCGCCAAGGCGCTGTTCGACCTTGCCGAAGAGGCCAAGGCGCACCTGCTCGACTTTGCCGCGATGCACCAGATCGAGATCGACTATATGCCCGGCCAGATGTCGGTGGCGCACAAGAAGCGCTATGTCGACGACTACAAGGCGCATGCCGAGATCATGGCAAACCGGTTCGGTTATCCGCACATCTCATTCATGGATGCCGCGGAGACTGCCGAGCGGCTCGGCTCGACGCATTATTTCGGCGGCACCCGCGACACCGGCACCGGCCATGTCCATCCGCTGAAGCTGGTGATCGGCACCGCGAAAGTCGCGGCAGAGGCCGGCGCAAAGCTTTTCGAGCAGACGCCGTCGACCGGCATCACCTCCGGCGGCGGCAAGGTGAGGGTTGTGACGCCGAAGGGCACGATCACCGCCGCTAAATGCCTGATCGGGGTCAACGCCTATGGGGGCACGCTCGAACCGGTGAGTGCCGCGCATATTATGCCGATCGGCTCCTTCATCGGCGCGACGGTACCGCTGGGAGCCGATTCCAAAGTACTGCCGGGTGGCGAGGCGGTCGACGATTCGCGCTTCGTCGTGCGCTATTTCCGCAAATCGAAGGATGGGCGGCTGCTGTTTGGCGGGCGCGAGATCTATGCGGTCAATGATCCCAAGGACATCCACATCCACATCCGCCGGCAGATCGCCGAAATCTATCCGGCACTGAAGGACGTTGAGATCACGCATGGCTGGGGCGGCTATGTCGGCATCACCGTGCCGAGAAAGCCGTTCGTGCGCGAAGTGATGCCCAATGTGACCTCGATCGGCGGTTATTCCGGCCACGGCGTCATGCTGTCGAACTTTTTCGGCAAGGTTTATGCCGAGACGGTCGCCGGCAACCGCGACCGGCTGAAGCTGATCGAGGACCTGAAAATTCCACCCTTCCCCGGCGGCCGGCGTTTGCGCGCGCCACTGCTCTTTCTTGCGCTCAACTGGTACGCGTTGCGGGACAGGATTTGACCAGACGTTGCAGAATCCTTAACGAGGACGCAGAATTCCCGCCAAGGGCGCAGTGATGCCACAATCGCGGGCGAAAGATGATGCTCGTGGGCA
The DNA here is from genome assembly GCF_040321675.1 of Mesorhizobium sp. M0296. NCBI lineage: Bacteria > Pseudomonadati > Pseudomonadota > Alphaproteobacteria > Hyphomicrobiales > Phyllobacteriaceae > Mesorhizobium > Mesorhizobium sp. M0296. The sequence goes on along the minus strand of NZ_JAMYRZ010000078.1, from coordinate 13,989 downwards.
GCTGAACGGGGAATTTTTGCGGGCCTGCCCGCTTTTGGTTGGGACCGATGCCGATCGAAATGCCGGCTCTCCGGCATGGGTCGTAAGAACATCGGCCCGCAAATGGAGGTGGCAAGTGTGAGAGAGCCCTTCAGTTTCGGCGCGCCGGAACGACGGCGCCTTGCGATGCAATTCGGTTACGATATGCGGCCGACGTTCTGGCACGGGGTCCGGTCGAACGCGCATCTGGTGATAGCCGCGCTTGGCACGGCCGCACTGCTCGGCGTTGCCGCGGTGGCACTGTGGCTGGCATTGCCGGCAAATGAGCGACAAGCGGCCGCAAGTCCTGAGCAGATCGTTCCGACCATCCCGGTCAAGACGACGAAGATCATGCCTGCCAAGGTTGCTGCGGCGCCGCGGACGACGGGCAAGGCAGATGCGGTTTCCCCAGCGGTGGCCGCAGCGGAAGCCGAGATACCAGCGCTGGCTCCCAATGATCCGCGCTGGACGGGGCCAAAGACGGCATCGGCCGCCGCCACGGCAGCATCCGACCAGCTGGCAAGCCAGACCGAGCAGGCGACCGAAAAATCGTCTGCTTCGGTGGCATTCGCCGACCCGGCAGCAAAACCCGACGCTGCGGCATTGTTTGCCAAGGTCGCGGCTCCCGGCAGCTCAACGAAAAACAGCGGGCCCGATGGCGCGCAGACCGCCGCCATCCCCACGCCCAAGCCGCAACTGCCGACGCAGACCGCGAGCGAAGACGACAACAGCACCAAGGCAAAATCCGGAAAAGCCAATACTGCCGGTACCGGACGCATCCTGAGATCCGTCACCATGCGCACCGGCCCAAAAAAGAATGCGGCCGCCATTCTCACCGTGCCGGCCAAGACATCGGTGCAAGTGATGAGCTGCAAGCAATGGTGCCAGATCGTCTACAACGGCAAGCGCGGCTGGATCTATAAGAGCTACGTCAAAACCGGGGCGTAGGGCCGGCAGAGCGATTGCGGGTCGCTCGCCATCAGCCGGTCCTCCGCCGGATAACCGGACCGTTCAAATACAACGCCCGCCGTCGACTTCCAGCGCCACGCCGGTGATGAAAGCCGCCTCGTCCGAAGCGAGCCAAAGCGCGGCATTGGCTATGTCGAGCGGCGTCGAAAGCCGGCCGAGCGGGATCGACGCGCGGAACTTCTCGCGGATCTCGGGTGTGTCGGCGCCCATGAATTTCGCGAGCATGCCGGTCTCGCCGGCAACTGGGCAGAGGCAGTTGACGCGGATGTTCTTCGGCGCGAGTTCCACCGCCATCGATTTGGTCGCGGTGATCGCCCAGCCCTTCGATGCATTGTACCAAGTGAGGCCGGGCCGCGGTCTGATACCGGCCGTGGAGGCCGTCGTCAGGATGACGCCACCGCCTTGCCGCTCCATCACCGGTACCACGGCAAGCGCTGCGTGGTAGATCGCCTTCATGTTGACTGACGTGATCAGGTCGAAGGTCGCCTCGTCGACTTCCAGCATGTCACCGTTGCGATGGGTATAACCGGCGTTGTTGACCATGATGTCGATGCGGCCGAAGGCGCTCATTGCAGCATGGACCATGTCGTCCAATTCGGACCGCAGCGAGACGTCGGTCTGGGTCCAGATCGCCTTTTCGCCGATCTCGCCGGCAACGCGCTCTGCGCCCTTGGCGTTCAGATCGGCGACGACTACGCGCGCGCCTTCCTCGGCAAAGCGCCTGGCCATGCCCTCGCCAAAACCCGAGGCAGCGCCGGTGATGATGGCGACCTTGTTTTTGAGGCGCATGCTTTTCTCACTCATCGTTGAAGACGATCGCAAACGCGTTTGGCCATGGCCATCGAAAGATGTGTGTCCATTGCCGATTTCTGCTTTGGCTTTCGCCTTGATCCCGCTCTATGCTGCACCTGCGAACGCTGCCGGAAGCATCGCTTGCCGACAAGCCTCCGGCCAGCGCCGGTGTCAAGAGCACACGCGGATGTGACGCAATGGCACTGGCAAGTTTAAATCGATTAGATTATATCAGCCGCGTTATCGCGACCGGCGTCACAGCGGACAGACCATGACCAGCCAGATCATTCCCGTCGACCCTTTCGACTTCATCATTTTCGGCGGCACCGGCGACCTGTCGGAACGTAAGCTTCTGCCGTCGCTGTACCACCGGCAGCGCGACCACCAGTTTTCCGAGCCGACGCGCATCATCGGCACATCACGTTCGAAGATGACCGACGAGGAATTCCAGTCGTTCGCCAGGCAGGCGATTGCCGATCATGTGAAACCGGAGGATATCGACGCCACGGAACTGAAGACGTTCCTCGCGCGGCTCTCCTATGTCCCGGCAGATGCAACCACAGGTGCCGGCTTCGACAGGCTGAAGAAGGCGATCGGCGACAGCGAACACATCCGCGCTTTCTATCTGGCTGTGGCGCCGGCGCTGTTCGGCGACATCTCGCACAAGCTGAAGGAGCACGGGCTGATCACGCCGAATTCGCGCATCGTGCTGGAAAAGCCGATCGGCCGCGATCTCGCTTCGGCGCGCGCGCTCAACGACCTGGTCGGCGACGACTTCCATGAAAGCCAGATTTTCCGCATCGACCACTATCTCGGCAAGGAGACGGTCCAGAATTTGATGGCGCTGCGCTTTGCCAACGCGCTCTACGAGCCGCTTTGGAATTCCGCCAATGTCGATCATGTGCAGATCACCGTGGCCGAGACGGTCGGCCTGGAAGACCGCGTCACCTATTACGACAAGGCCGGCGCATTGCGCGACATGGTGCAGAACCACATGCTGCAGCTGCTCTGCCTGGTCGCGATGGAGGCGCCGTCGTCGATGGACGCCGATGCCGTCCGTGACGAAAAGCTGAAGGTGCTGCGGGCGCTGAAGCGCATCAACGGCAACGAAGCGCCGAAGCACACGGTGCGCGGGCAATATCGTGCCGGCGCCTCGGCCGGCGGGCCGGTGAAAGGCTATGTCGAGGAACTCGGCAAGAACAGCAACACCGAGACTTTCGTTGCGCTCAAGGCCGAGATCGGCAACTGGCGCTGGGCGGGCGTGCCGTTCTACCTCCGAACCGGCAAGCGGCTGGCGACCCGCGTTTCGGAGATCGTCATCGAATTCAAGCCGATCCCGCATTCGATCTTCGGCGAGAGCGCCGGGCCGATTTCCGCCAACCAGCTGGTCATCAGGCTGCAGCCCGACGAGGGCGTCAAGCAGTTCATCATGATCAAGGACCCGGGGCCGGGCGGCATGCGACTGCGCCAGATTCCGCTCGACATGAGTTTTGCGCAATCCTTCGACGGCCGCGCCCCCGATGCCTATGAGCGGCTGATCATGGACGTCATCCGTGGCAACCAGACGCTGTTCATGCGCCGCGACGAGGTCGAGGCGGCGTGGAAATGGATCGACCCGATCCAGGACGCCTGGGAGAGCGGCAGGCAAGAGGCGCAAGGCTACACCGCCGGCACATGGGGCCCCTCGGCCTCGATTGCGCTGATCGAACGCGACGGGCGGACATGGCACGAGAGCAACTAGGCGGCGCCTACAACTGGCACGAATTTGCCGGACGCCAGGAGTTGGCGACAGCGCTTGCCGGCCACGTCGCCGGCCGTCTGTCAAAGGCGATCGCCGAGCGCGGCACGGCGCTGCTTGCGGTCTCGGGCGGCACGACGCCGGCGAAATTCTTCGCGGCGCTTTCGACCGTTCCGATCGCCTGGGAAAAGGTGACGATAACATTGGTCGACGAGCGCTTCGTGCCGCCCTCATCGCCGCGCTCCAATGCCGGCCTGGTTGCCGCCAACCTGCTGCAGAACGCGGCCGCCGCCGCGAATTTCGTGCCGCTCTACCACGCCGCGGCAAGTATCGAGGGTGCAGCGGTCTCCGACAGTGAGGCGCTGCAAGTGCTGCCCTGGCCACTCGACGTCGTTGTGCTCGGCATGGGAACTGATGGCCACACCGCCTCGTTCTTTCCGGATGCCGACAACCTGGCAAGATTGCTCGATCCGTCGTCGCAAAGGATCGTGCTTCCGGTTCACGCGGCAAGCGCCGGCGAGCCACGGCTGACGCTGTCACTGGGGCGGATCATCAATGCCGCCTTCATCGCGCTGCATATCGAGGGCGCGGAAAAACGCAGCGCATTCGAGGCCGCGCTTGGAACTGGAACACGAAAGCCCATTCGCGCCGTGCTCGATGCCACTCAAAAGCCCGTAGAGGTTTTCTGGGCACCCTGATCTCAACTTCGCTGCAGGTCCCGGCAACAGCCGGAAGGTGTTTGCGGGACCTCGCCTGAAAGGACCGACCGCCATGACCGCAAGACGCGATATCGAAGCCATCACCCAGCGCATCCGTGAGCGCTCCAAGCCCGGTCGCGAGGCCTATCTCGGCCGCATCGCCGAAGCCTCGAACCGCACCGCCAACCGGGCCGTGCTGTCCTGCGGCAACCTGGCCCACGGCTTTGCCGTCTGCAGCCCTTCTGAAAAGGTGGCGCTTGGCGGCGACCGGGTGCCGAACCTCGGTATCATCACCTCCTATAACGACATGCTGTCGGCACATCAGCCTTTCGAGACGTTTCCGAGGCTGATCAAGGACGCGGCGCGCGAGGCCGGCGGCATCGCCCAGGTGGCCGGCGGCGTGCCGGCGATGTGCGACGGCGTCACCCAGGGCCAGCCCGGAATGGAGCTGTCGCTGTTCTCGCGCGACGTGATCGCCATGGCCGCGGCAATCGGCCTGTCGCACAACATGTTCGATGCCGCCGTCTATCTCGGCGTCTGCGACAAGATCGTGCCGGGGTTGGTGATCGCGGCGCTGACCTTCGGCCATCTGCCGGCGCTCTTCATCCCGGCCGGGCCGATGACGACCGGCATTCCGAACGACGAAAAAGCCAAGATCCGCCAGCTCTATGCCGAGGGCAAGGCGGGACGGGCCGAACTGCTCGAAGCCGAATCAAAATCCTATCACGGGCCGGGAACCTGCACTTTCTACGGTACCGCCAATTCCAACCAGATGCTGATGGAGATCATGGGCCTGCACACGCCTGGCGCTTCCTTCGTCAATCCCGGCACGCCGTTACGCGACGCGCTGACCAGGGAAGCGACGAAGCGGGCGCTGGCGATCACCGCGCTCGGCAACGCCTACACGCCGGTCGGGCGGATGATCGACGAGCGCTCGATCGTCAACGGCATCGTCGGCCTGCACGCCACCGGCGGTTCGACCAACCACACCATCCACCTGATCGCCATGGCAGCGGCGGCCGGCATCGCCATTACCTGGCAGGATATTTCCGACATCTCGGAAGCCGTGCCGCTGCTGGCGCGAGTCTATCCGAACGGCCTTGCCGATGTGAACCACTTCCACGCCGCCGGCGGGCTCGGCTTCCTGATCCGCGAACTGCTCGACGCAGGCATCCTGCACGAGGATGTGCAGACGGTGTGGGGCGAAGGGCTGCGCCCCTACGCGGTCGAGGCCAGGCTCGGCGCCGACGGCGGCGTCGTGCGCGAGGCTTCGCCGCGCGAGAGCGGGGACGAGAAGGTGCTGGCGCCGTTCAAGAAGGCGTTCCAGCCGAGCGGCGGTCTGAAAGTGCTTTCGGGCAATCTCGGCCACGCCGTCATCAAGACATCGGCGGTCAAGCCGGAGCGGCGCGTCATCGAGGCGCCGGCCAAGGTGTTCGACAGCCAGCAAGGCCTGAACGAGGCGTTCAAGGCGGGGTCGCTGACCGGCGACTTCATCGCCGTCATTCGGTTCCAGGGACCGAAGGCCAACGGCATGCCGGAATTGCACAGGCTGACCACCGTGCTCGGCATCTTGCAGGACCGCGGCCAGCATGTGGCGTTGGTCACCGACGGCCGCATGTCGGGCGCTTCAGGCAAGGTGCCAGCGGCGATCCACGTGACGCCGGAAGCGGCGGAGGACGGGCCTATCGCCAGGATCCATGACGGCGATATCATCAGGCTCGACGCCGAGGCCGGGACGCTGGAGGTACTGGTGCCAGCCGGCGATTTCGCACTGCGCCGCCCCGCGGACAGCGATCTCATAGGCAATGAATTCGGCTTCGGCCGCGAGCTTTTCGCCGGGTTCCGGCAGCTGGTGGGACGCGCCGACCATGGCGCCAGCGCCTTCGGTACGGCGTGACTTTTCGACATGGAAGAGCGGCTGGTGGCCGCTCTCCTAAAGCGCGGGGCGTTCGATTGGCCTCACGCGACGCGCTTTTAGGATCTTGTTTTTATGCATGTCGTTATCGCAAAACCGCTGCACACTTTTGCGCGACATGCATTAGATCTACTGAACCGTCAGCTCGGCTCGCGCGCCGGCCCTGACCGTTACCGTGCCTTCCCTCGAGCTGTTGTCCGATTTCTCCGAAACCACCGCGTAGTCGCCGGCCGACAGAGTGGCTTGGTACTTCTGGTCGTAGGCGTAGCCGACCGACTTGCGGGTTCCGTCGATGGCCTTCCTGGCCTCGAATATCTCGATCTTCGAGGCCCCTGGCGCGGTTATCGTCAGCATGCCGGCGTTCATCGCGATCTTCAGATCCTGATGGTCGCCAACCTTGACGCTGAACGGCTGCTCGGCCACCGCAAGGTCGACCGTCGCGACCATTACATAATCGCCGGGCGGCAGATCGAACTTGCTGTCCGGACCGTAGGCATAAGTCACCTCCTGCCTGGTTCCGTCGACGTTCTTTTTCGCCTGGAGCACTTTGAAGCCGATGCCCGAACCCTCGGCCTTGTCGCCGCCGGCAGCATAATGTGCATTGGCGACGATACGCCCGACGCCGACGATGATGTCCTTGTCGATGACCCTGCCGGCGGCAAGCGGGATCGTCTCGATAACCATGCCCTGGCCGATCGTGACCGTCACCTTCTGGTCACCGGCCGGCAGCACGACTTTCGTGTCACCGTAGTAGGTCGGCGGGGTGTCGACGCCGGGATAGCCGATTACGACAGCCGCGCCGTCATCAACGTCCGCTCCTTCGCTTGGCCGCGGGTGGATGACCAGCGTGCCGGCATTCAGGTTGAAGTGCGGTTTGGCGACCTGGCCAGGCTCTATCTTGATCTTCTGTTCGGCCCTGGCCTCGCCGGCACGCGCGACGACGATATAGTCGCCCGGCTCCAGATTGCCCTTGTAGGTGCCATATTCGGTGGTGACGAGATCGCCGCGCGTGCCGTCGGAATTCGCCTTGTAGATCTCCCAGCCATTGCCGTCGGTGACGGGATCGCCACCCTCGGCAAGCACGACGGTGGGCACGAAATTGGACTCCGCCGGCTGGGCGGGCGCCGGCTGGGGAGCAGGCTGCGGGGCGGGAGTCGGTTCAGGGGCGGGTGGCGGAGGCGCAACGGTCTCGACGAGGGCGTCCTGCAATGCCTTTTCATCCGACGCTTCGATATATTTGCCGCCGGTATTGTCGGCGAGGCAACCGACCTGCTTGCCCTCGGCCGCCGTCAGGCCGAAGCCGACGACATTGACGGTGAAGTCGACGCCAGCAGCCTCTAGTTCCTTGCCGAGCGCACAAGGATCGCCGCTACATGTCTCGATGCCATCGGTGATGAGAACGACCGTCGCCTTGTCCTCGGTGTATTTCAATGCTTCCGCCGCTTGCTTGACCGCAGCGGTCAGCGGCGTCTTGCCCTGAAATTTCAAGCTGTCGGCCGCGGCTGAGATCGCACTTGCCGAGCCTGCCTGCGGTGGCACGATGAGTTCGATGTCGCCGCAACTGGCCTTCTCGCGATGGCCATAGGCCATGAAGCCTATTTCCTCCTCGGCCGGGACCGATTGCAGCACGTTCCGCAGCGATTGACGGGCGATTTCGAGCTTGGGCTTGCCGTCGATCTGCGCCCACATCGAGCCGGAGGCATCGAGAATGACGATGACGCGATCGGCGGCGAAGCCGAACCCCGTCGTCCACAGCAACAGGGCCGCCGCAGCGACGCTCTGCACAAATCCCGCCATCAAAAATCTCCCCCGTCAGTCGCCGCCGCTCGGCGCCGGAAAGCTATTTGACGCCGGGTCGCGACACAAGCCCGGACGGAGTACGAAGCTGCGTCGCCTCTCTGCCAAACCCTCAATAGGCCGTGCGGCGTTCCTCGGAAGGCGGCCGGCCGAATTGCAGCCGGTAGCTCTGGGCAAAATAGGAATGCGAGGTGAAGCCGGTGGCGATTGCCACGTCGAGGATCGGCATGTTGGTCTGGCGCAGCAATTCGCGCGCCCGCTCGAGCCTGAGCCGCATATAATAGCGCCCGGGCGTCACACTGAGATGGCGCAGGAACAGGCGCTCGACCTGGCGCACCGACAGGCCCGCCGACTTGGCGAGCTGCACCGCCGACAGCGGCTCGTCGAGATGGTCGGCCATCAGCTCGACGATGCGGCGCAGCTTCTCCGACTTGCCGGTCAGGTCGCGTTCCGGGCCGACGCGCTGGCGGTCCCCGGCCGAGCGGATGCGCTCATGCTGGAACTGGTTGGCGACGCCATTGGCGAGGCTCGAGCCGAAATCACCGCGCACGATCTCCAGCATCAGGTCGATCGATGTGGTGCCGCCGGCGCAGGTGTAGCGCTTGCGGTCGATCTCGAAGACGTTGCCGGTGCAGTTGATGTCCGGAAAGCGTTCGAGGAAGCCGGCGCGGTTTTCCCAATGGATGGTGCAGCGATAGCCATCGAGCTGGCCTGCTTCGGCAAGCAAATAGGAGCCGACCGAAAGCGCGCCGAGCGCATTGCCGCGCCGGCCCCAACTGCGCAGCGCTGCCAGCACCTTGCTCTTGCCGGGAAATTCCGTCGTCAGCCCGACCGAGACGAACAGGATATCGACCGGCGGCAGATCGGCAACCGCGTAGTCGATCTTGAGCGGCAGGCCGTTGGACGCCATGACGGCGTCGCCGTCGGCCGACACCGTAGTCCAGCCATAGAAATCGCGGCCGAGCAGCCGGTTCGCCGACCGGAATGTGTCGATTGCCGCGGCCAGCGAGAACATGGAGAACTTGTCGACCAACAGAAACCCGAACTGCCGCCCGCCCTGAACGGGATCAATGGTGACCGGCCGTTCTAAGGGAACAGTGAGGTTCGGCAAGGACGCTGCTTTCTGGTCAGAAGGAAGGCCGTTTCAATCCGGCTGCGAGATAGGCGGAAGCTAGCGTGTTGGCCATCAGCATGGCAATGGTCATCGGTCCGACGCCGCCAGGCACCGGCGTGATGGCGCCGGCCGCCTTCGCTGCTTCGGCAAAGGCGACGTCGCCGACGAGGCGCGTCTTGCCTTCGCCCTTTTCAGGTGCGGCGACGCGGTTGATGCCGACATCGATGACGGTGGCGCCAGGCTTGACCCAGTCGCCGCGGACCATTTCAGACCGGCCGACGGCGGCGACCAGAATATCGGCGGTGCGGGCAAGCGCCGGCAGGTCCCTGGTCCGGCTGTGTGCGATGGTGACGGTGCAGTTGGCGGCAAGCAGAAGATTGGCCATCGGTTTGCCGACGATGTTCGAACGCCCGACGACGACCGCATTGAGACCGGACAGGTCCTTGCCGCGCACGCGTTCGATCAGCAGCATCGAGCCGGCCGGCGTGCAAGGCACGAAGGCGGTCTCGAGTTCGCCGGTGCCGAGCTTGCCGACATTGATGAAGTGGAAGCCGTCGACATCCTTCTCCGGCGCGATGGTCTGGATGATCTTGCCGGAATCGATATGGCCGGGAAGCGGAAGCTGTACGAGGATGCCGTTGATGGCCGGATCGGCGTTGAGCTGGCCGATGATCTTCAACAGGTCCGGCTCGGAGGTTTCGGCCGGCAGCGTGTGCTGAACCGAATGGAAGCCGCATTCCTTGGCGGTGCGGGATTTGGAGGCAACATAGACCTGGCTCGCCGGATCCTCGCCGACGATGACCACGGCGAGACCGGGCTGCCGTCCATCCTTTTCCGCCAGTTCGGCGGTCAGGGCCTTGACCCGCCGCACCACGTCTTCGGCGACGCTTTTTCCGTCAATCAACTCAGCCATGAACCACCCTCGACGCCTATCGCGTAAGCCTGCCGCGTTAAAACATCCATGCGGCGCGCTCCAGATATCTTTTATGCAGGCCGTTGCCCAGAACCATGCGCTGCGGGCGGACATGCAGCGCGGCATTTTCACGAAAATCGAGCCGGGCAATCCCGTCAATGCGCCGTCCCATGCCGTTAACTCGAAACCGGCATGTTTTATTCGACGCTCAGAAATAGCGGCGGCGCGCGCGGTTTTCGGTGAGCTCGCGAACGACCTCGCGGAATTCGCGCAGGCTGGCGCGGATTTCCTCGATCTGGCTTTGCTGATCGGCGGCTTCCGAGGCCTGATTTGCCTTCCTCGACCAGGCCTGAGTACGGGCCGAATGCGGCGGCGGGGGTTGCTGCGGATAAGGTGCCCGACCGGCATAGAACGGCTGCGGGTGGAACGCAGGCGGCATCGCTGCGGTGGAATTTGTCGCGGCGGAAGTCTCACCGGACGCCATCTCCTCCGGCGCTCTGCCAGGCACGAGCCGGCGCAGCGCCGACAACACGGCACCGATCGCGCCTGGACGTTTGGTGCGCGCGACCTCGACCGACGGAGCGGCAGGCGATGCTGCCCGGTACGCGGCGCGATCGGCGGAACCGGCATCGGGGCCGCCATGGGAGCCAGCGGGGTCGAAAAAAACATCGGCAGCTGCAGCCTCTTCCGTCAGTATGGTGCCGCCCCCTGGCTCATCAGGATCGGGCTGGCTTATGCCGGCGGCTGCCAACAGGATCGGACTGGCACGCGCTTCGCGGCGCGAGCGGGCAAGACGATGGCGTGTGGCGGCATCCTCGCGCCATGACGGGCCTGCGCGGTCCTCTAGCGAAACCAGCGATGCTTCGTCCTCGCCGCGCACCGCCTCGACGAGCGACAGCAAGGACTGCTCGTTCCTCCAGTGTTCACGATTTTTCCTATAAGCCATGGTTTCTGGAGCCTTCCCCTCGGGCTGGGACCTAGCGACCGCCACTGGTTAAGCGATGCTAAACAGGCATAGCAAATAAAAGGTTAATTTGGTCGCCGCGCGGCTGCGCGACTACATGCGCATCCCAACCGCAAGGTCGGGGTTTCCGCCTGATCACGGTCCCAACAGGGCTTCCCCGCCCTGCCGCGAACGTCTATGGGGAAGCCATCTCTATGGGAGGCTTTCGATGACGATCAGGCTTGTTCTCGCCGGTTGCGGCAATATGGGCTACGCCATGCTCTCGGGCTGGCTGAAAGCCGGCAAGCTGGCTCCGGCTGCGGTGTTCGTGGTCGAGCCCAATGCCGAGTTGCGCAAGCGTGCCGAAGCACTGGGCTGCGCTGCTGCCGCGGATGCTGGCGCCATCCCGGCGGACGCCGTGCCGACCGTCGTCGTCATTGCGGTGAAGCCGCAGGTGATCCGCGACGTGACGGCTGGTTACATCCGCTTCAACGATGGCCGGACCACCTTCCTCAGCATCGCCGCCGGAACGCCGGTGGCCACGTTTGAAGGTATTCTAGGCGACCGCGCGCCGATCGTGCGCTGCATGCCCAACACGCCGGCGGCGATCGGCAAGGGCATGATGGTGGTGTTTTCCAACAGGCTGGTTTCCGACGAGACTAAACGCTTCGTCGCCGACCTGCTTTCGGCGAGCGGGCAAGTGGCCGATATCGACGACGAAGCCCTGATGGATGCGGTGACGGCGGTTTCCGGGTCGGGGCCGGCGTATATCTTCCATTTCATCGAAGCGCTGACCGTGGCCGCCGAGAAAGCCGGCCTGCCGACCGGGACTGCCAAGCTCTTGGCCATGCAGACGGTCTACGGCGCCGCATCGCTGGCCGCCGAAAGCGGCGAGGAGCCGGGCGTGCTCAGGCAGCAGGTGACCAGCCCCAACGGCACCACGGCTGCGGCCCTTGCAGTACTGATGGGCGAGGACCGGCTGACGCGCCTGCTCACCGAGGCGGTGGAAGCGGCGCGGCTGCGGTCGATAGAGCTGGGGAAGTAGGGCTTCTGGGGGAGCCGGTCGGCGGTGATGGTCGACCGTTCCTTTCGGCAATAGCAACCGGTAGAAAAGCCGTTACGCGGCGTTCCTTCGCGCCCTCCACTGTCCTGCCGACATCAAAATCGCGATAGCCTAGAATGTCGACAGATATCAGCGATGTCCCCACAAGTCGTCGATCTCGTCCTTGTTCACGGGCCGCCCGTCTTTGCCGGCTTTGGCTTTGAGATCATCTGCAATCGCCGCGAGCCGCTCTGCCAGAGAAGGGCGTCCATTTTCCCGCTTCAACTCGGATTCACGGACCTCAGCCATCACCAAGATTCCCATACAGCATCTCGTCCTGCAGCCGGCGCAAGGCGAACAGCCTGGTCGTCGGGTCGGGCGCGGCATTGTCGGCGGTGAGCAATTCGCCTTTCCTCACCGGTTTCAGCACCTTGCCGCCTTCGAGCAGACCGACCGGCACGGCGCGATGGGCGCGGGCCTGTTCGACGGTCATGGTCCAGGAGCGGTAGCAGGTCTCGCCGATCGCATCGAAAACCTCGCCTGCCGCCAGATCGCGCTTGGCCACGGCGCAGACCTCGGCCACCGGCCGCGGCAGCGGCACCATGTCGGGCTTGCCGTAAAGCGCGATGCGAGCGGCCGTCAGCGGCACTTCCAGCGAGGTCAGATGGTAGGGCCTGAAGAAGCTGTAATAGGGACCGTGGCCGATATGCAGATCGTCCATGCGCTCGATGATGCGCGGATGCGTCGCCTCGACGATGACGAAGACGCCGGGCGCCACGCCCTTGCCGACGGTGTAGTCGACGACGCCCTTCTTCGACAGAATGCCGCCCTGCTCGCGCGGGATCAGCACCTTGACCAGCTCGTCGCGATCGGCCTTGGGGCCGTGCATGCCGGGAACGTCGGGCACCAGCCCGGTGGCGTTGGCAATGGCGCACATCTCGACCATGGTTTTCGAGCCGTCGACGAACTCGACCAGCATGCGCGGATTCATGTTGCGGCGCAGCGCCTCCTCGCGGTAGTCGTCGGGAACGGCGTCGTGGTTGAGAGGGTTGTTCTTGCCCTTGCCGGCGGAGACGATGGTGTAGCCGAGCGCCGAAGCGAACTCGATCAGCTCCATGCAGCTCGACGGCTCGTCGCCAGCGCCGACCGAATAGACGACGCCGAGCCGGTCGGCCTGCTGCTTTAGATAGCAGCCGATGGTAACGTCGGCCTCGACATTCATCATCACCAGGTGCTTGCCGTGCTGCATCGCCATCAGGTCGAAATCGGCGGCGACCCCGGGCTTGCCGGTGGCATCGATGACGACATCGATGAGCGGATTGGTGACCAGCATCTCGTTCGAGGTGATGGCGATCTTGCCGCTTTCGATCGCCTGGCTGACCTTCGAAGCGCTGTCCGCTTCGGCTGCCATCGCCTGGTCGCCATAAGCAATGCGGATGGCCTCACGCGCCGTATGCGGGCGGCGCGTCGAGATCGCGCAAACCGAAATGCCCGGCATCAGCATGCCTTGCGTCACCAGGTCGGTGCCCATCTCGCCAGAACCAATGACGCCGATGCGCACCGGGCGGCCTTCCGCGGCACGCTTGGCAAGATCGCGGGCAAGCCCGGTCAAGGCGACATTGGTCATACTGGAAACGTCCACTGCTTTTTGATTTGAAGCGGGAATAGCAGGGAACGGCAACCCATTGCCAATCGAAACCGGCCGCGGCGGTCTTTTCTTGCGCATGACCCCGGAAACCAGAATTGTTCCTATGAAGACATGCACCCGGCCGAAGGACTAACGAGGGTCCTGTGGCGCCAAAGGCCCGCGTTGAAGCGGCGGAACGGGCCGTTAAGCCCGGATGGATCGCAGCCAAGAAATGTACGGAAATTCTTAGTCATTCTTTTATGCAATCCTGCTTTAATAGGGAAATGGACTGGCGTGCCCGCATTTTTAGGTGTTTTTTCCGCGCTATGCGACCGATCGGCGAGAGCGGCAACGTTGCTACTATTTTTGCTCTGTCTTTGCCGATTGTCGTCGGCGGTGCGGGCCTCGGTATCGAGACTTCCT
>NZ_JAMYRZ010000077.1:0-15657 GCF_040321675.1 Mesorhizobium sp. M0296 | reverse complement strand
GATCATCCGAAAGAGGTCGCGTCATCCGATGCTGGCCTCCACTCCAGCCAGCATCTTGAATCACAAAACCGACTGATCCGGAATCTGAAGGGTTCAATCTGAAGGGTTCTGTGAGGTCCGGGCACAGCCGGGGCACGCAGGCTCGACGTCGGACCTCATTGCAAGCCGGATTGAACGAAGCCGCGGGCTAATCTGGCGCTATGGGGATTGTAGCCTGGAGGGGCGGTCGGGATTGTCTTCGTCGGGTGAATGAAGGGCAACCGCGATGCGACCCCAAGGGATGATGGCACGGTGGAAGGTCGACTCTTGATGGCGATCACCGCGGATTGGGTGGGGACGCCTTCTGTCGCGGGCACGAGTGCTCGCGGTCTTGTGCGGAAAGTCAAAGGTCGGCATGCCGGCGCGGATGGCGACGGATACCAAAGCTGGTGATGTGGACCTGCCGCGTACGATCATGAGGTGTTGTCCCACAAGGGACCTGGCGGCGCTTGTCCGCAGCGCCAGATGGCCAGCGTGATCATCGATCCTCCACAGCATGGGCAGCGATGCGCTAATGAGAGGGGCGCGGGCGTGCTTTCGACGCGCGGTTCGATATTGTCCTGCAGCGGGTTGGCCAGCAGCCTGCGACACAGGTCGAGCTTTGCGGCGCGATGGCCGTTGGCGAGGAATCCATAATGGCGGATGCGGTGGAAGCCGTCCGGCAGGGTGTGCAGCAGGAAGCGCCTGATGAACTCGTGCACATTCAGCGTCATGAGCTTTGCCTTGCCGCCATGCTGATAATCTCTCCAGCGGAACACAATCTTGCCGTCGGCCATGCTGACGAGCCGGGAGTTTGCGATGGCGACACGGTGGGTATAGCGACCGAGATAAGCCAGCACCTGCTCTGGCCCGCCGAACGGCGGCTTGGCATAGACGACCCATTCGAGGCGGCGGGCCTCGCCCAGCCGGCGTCTGAACACGACGGGCAGCGCCAGTTCGGCGAGATCGCCGAAGAAGCTCAACTTGCCCGCTTCATACGCTGTCCGCAGTTCCTCCAGAAAGAGTCGGCGGAACAGGCGCGACAGCACCCGCACCGGCAGGAAGAAGCCGGGCTTGCAAGAGATCCAGCGCGTTCCATCGGGCGACAGCCCACCACCTGGCACGATGCAATGGATATGGGGATGATAATGGAGGTTCTGACCCCAACTGTGCAGGACGCCGACAAGGCCGATCTCGGCTCCCAGATGTTTGGAATCGGCGGCGATGGTGCGTAGCGTCTCGGCGGCCACCTTGAACAAGATCGTGTAGACCGCCGCTTTGTTCTGGAAGGCGATCGCCGCGATTTGCGCCGGCAGCGTGAAGACGACGTGGAAATAGGGAACCGGCAGGAGTTCGCCCCGCCGCGCGGCAAGCCATTCCCGGCAGGCCTGTCCCTGGCACTTCGGGCAGTGCCGATTGCGGCAGGAATTGTAGGCGACGCGGATCGCCCCGCAGGACCGGCAGCCCTCGACATGGCCGCCCAGTTCGGCGGTCCGGCATAGCTCGATCGCGCTCATCACGCGCCGCTCGACGCGCCCGAGATGGCCGTCATGGGCCTGCCGATACGCCTCGCCGTGGCGGCGGAAGATGTCCGCCACCTCCAGTCTCGCCGACATTGGCGGAACCGGTCAGCCCGGCGGCACAACCTCAATGGTCAGCCGATCGAGCGGGCTTTCCGTCCGCCGAATGAGACCGTTCGAGACCTTCGTGTAGCGCGCCGTGCTCGACAGGTTGTTGTGGCCGAGCAGCACCTGGATGATGCGGATGTCCGTACCGTTCTCCAGCAAATGCGTGGCGAAGCTGTGCCTGAGCGTATGCACCGTCACGCGCTTGTCGATGCCGGCAGCCGCACGCGCCGAGCGGCACGCCGAATAGAGAACCTGCACATCGATGGGGCGGTCGACGCCGCGCCCGGGAAACAGCCAACCCTGCGGCTTCGCCAGCCGCCAGTAGACTCGCAGGATGCGCACAAGCTGCGCCGACAGCATCACGGTGCGGTCCTTGCCGCCCTTGCCGTGATGGACGAGGATCACGCCGCGTTCACTGTCGATGTCGCCGACCTTCAGCCCGACGGTCTCCGAGGCGCGAAGTCCCGCGGCGTAGGCCGTGGTCAATGCCGTTCGGGTCTTCAGGCTCGGCACCGCCTCCAGGAACCGGACGACCTCGTCGGCGCTCAGCACCACTGGCAGCGTGCGTGGCGAGCGGGCGTAGACGATCCGCTCCGGGATCTCGGCATGGCCCAGCGTCACGCCGTAGAAAAACCGCAGCGCGCACACCGTCTGGTTCAGCGCCGGCCACGAGACTCCCGCCGAAACCAGATGGACCTGGAAGGCGCGGACGTCCTCCAGGCCGAGCCGGTCCGGCGAGCGGTCGAAATAGCGCGAAAACTTGGCCACCGCGTGCACGTAGGATCGCTGGGTGGCCGGCGACAGATTGCGGATCGTCATGTCCTCGATCATGCGTCGGCGAAGAGGGCTCAACTCGGCCATCTCAAACTCCTGTTCTCAAGATTGCGCTTCAACAGCCGCAATCCTTCAAAACAGAAGCGTCATCCGCAAACCCACGCACCAAATGACGCGTCAGCGGCTTCGTTCAATCCCCTTCGATTCCGTCAAATCAGGAACCGCTCTAGGGCGCCAAAGCTGCTGCGATCCCGCGTCACGGGCTGAAAGCTAAATTTCGATACTTTAATATTCCAGCCTGTGGCAAAGTGGCAGCAGCGAGCGCCTGAAGATGCGCCGCAGAGGACGCTTTGAGAAGCGCTTGGTGGCAAGGTGAGCGATGTCGCCCTTTCCTTTGAAAGCTTCGGCGTGAGCCACAATGGCTGTGTCCGTGAGCACAATGAAGACAACTATCTAGTCGAGCCACGAACCGGCCTGTGGGTGGTGGCCGACGGAATGGGTGGACATGAAGCCGGAGAGGTCGCTTCAGCCAGCATTGTCGAACATCTAGCCACGATCGGCATTGCTAGTTCCGCCCCGGATCTTCGTGCGCGCTTCGAAGACAGGCTGAGCCGCGCCAACGCCGACATCCGCAGGATCTCCGAATCTCGCGGCATAACCATCGGCTCCACCGTTGCCGCCCTGTTGGCGATGGATGGGCGATTTGCCTGCCTGTGGGCGGGCGACAGCCGGGTTTATCTGGTCCGTAATGCCTCGATCTCGCAGATCTCGAGGGACCACACCGAAGTTCAGGAACTTCTCGATCGTGGCATGATCAGCGCAGCCGAGGCGCTCACCTGGCCGCGCCGCAATGTCATCACGCATGCGGTCGGCGTCAGCGACGAAATCGTCATCGATTTCCAGCAAGGCGAAATTATGCCGGGAGACATCTTCGTGTTGTGCACAGATGGGCTGACGGCGCATTTGACCGACGCCGAGATCGGGGCCGTGGTGGTGTCTGCGACCCCTCAGGCGGCTTGCGAAAATCTGCTGCAAATGGTGCTGGCGCGGGGCGGAACAGACAATGTCACCATTGTGCTGGTGAAGTTCGCAAACGGGCACAACGGACACCCCCCCTACCCTGATCTGTCCAGAGCGGAGGGTTGAGGCTGATGAGCGCCGACGACAAGACGCGAATATCGCCGCAGCTGGCCAATACCGCCGTCGGCACGCAACTCAGCGGCATCTACGAACTTGACGAGCGGATCGCATTCGGTGGCATGGGCGAGGTCTACCGTGGCCACAACATCCAGACTGGCGACCACGTCGCGATCAAGATCGTCCTGCCCGAATTTGCCCGCGACCCGACGATCTTGTCCTTGTTCCGCAAGGAAGCGTCAATCCTCAATCACCTGTCGCATGATGCGGTCGTGCGATATCACGTCTTCACCATCGATCCAGGCATCGGCCGTCCCTACCTTGCCATGGAATTTGTCGACGGCGAGTCGCTGTACGACATCATGCGACGTGGCCCGATGCCGACTGAAGAGGTACGCAAGCTCTGCCATCGCCTCACGTCGGGTCTGAGCGCCGTGCATCAAGCGGGAGCAATTCACCGCGACCTCTCGCCCGATAACATCATCTTGCCAGGAGGTAGAGTCGACCACGCCAAGATCATCGATTTCGGTATTGCGCGATCGGCGACCGTCGGCGGGGAGACCCTGATCGGCGGAAAATTCGCGGGAAAGTACAACTACGTTTCGCCCGAACAGCTGGGGCTGTACAGCGGCGACGTCAGCGAGCAATCCGACATCTACAGTCTGGGGCTGGTGCTGGTTGCCGCTCTGCGCGGGAAGCCGATCGACATGAGCGGGTCGCAATTCGAGATCATCGAAAAGCGCCGGACCGTGCCCGACCTGTCCGACATCGAGGACGATTTTCGTGGCATTGTTGAAGCCATGCTGCAACCGGATCCGCGAGACCGCCCGGTGAGCATGGCGGAAATCGCCAGAATGACGCGTGACGAGGACGAAGGGACAACGCCACCAACGTTCGTCCCGACCCGCGATCGGCCGGGTTTGCCACGAGCGGGGCAAACACTTGCGCCTGAGTCCAAGGCCCAGCCTTCCTATGATTTGGGGCGTGACGCGCCTGCGACGGCAAGTTCAGGTGGGCAGCGCTTCGTCCCGCATGTCCGGCCTGCGCTGCTGTCCGAACCGCGGCGGCCTTCAGCAGTCGCCAGCCCGCCCCGCCCCGGGCAGGGGGGGGGGGCGGGGAAAAACACCACAACCCCGCCCAGAGCGCGTTGGTGCGGTGCGCCCCGGGGGACGGGGGCGCGTTGGGGGCCAGAGGGGGTCGTCTCAGAAGGTACCGCCAGCGCGTCGAGCACTGCCGCGGCGGCCCCCCCCCCCCCCGCCGCGCCCCCCCCCCCCCCCCCCCCGGGGGGCGGGGGGGGCCGGGCCTGGAAAATCCACAAAGACCCGAACCATCGCGATTTCTGCCTTCGCGACGCTGGCTCTCGGCGCGGTTGCTGGCCTCTATGTCAGCGGTTTTATGACGCCTACCACGCCGAGCGCAGGCACGACATCGTTGTCCGCCCCAGAACCATCAGAGCCCGCACCAGAGGCATCAAAGCCGGTCGCGACGGACAATGTGCCGCCAGAGGTAGCTCCACCCGCGCAGCCGCAAACGCAGACCACCGCTTCGCCAACTGAAAATCAGGCAGAGGCGGCTGTGCCTCAAAAGCAGTCGGCAGAGTCGCCCAAGATGCTCCCACAAACCGGGGAAGCCCCGAAGCCATCAGCTAGCGCAGCGCTGCCGCCGGCCGAAAACGTGGCGCCGGCAATTCAGCCCGATACCGCGGCCAACGCCAGCCCGACAACGCTTCCGCCGCCTGACAAGCTCGTTCCAGCCCCAACACCAGCCGAAAAAACGTCATCGCCGTCAGCGCCGCGCACCGACGTCGCGGAGAGCCAAAAGCCGCAGCCGGAAGAGACCAAGATCCCCCTGCAAGCCAGGGAAACACCGAAATCATCAGCAAGCGCGGCACAGCCGCCGGCCGAAAAGATGTCGCCGGCAGTTCAGCCCGACATCGCGGCCGGCGGCAGCCCGAAGACGCCTCCCCCGCTTGGCAAGATCGCTCCAATCGCTCCACCAGCCGAAAAAGCTTTAACGCCGCCAGCCCCCCAGCCCGATGTCGCGGTGAGCCAAAAGCCTGAACGACAGGCAAGCCAGCCGGCGGAGGCGAAATCGGCCGCGCCCTTTCCCGAGCCGGCTGCAGGCCAGGCAGATGCGATGAGCGAAAAGGGGCAGCAGGCCGACGAGCCGGCCGCCAGACAGCCAGACCAGGCCACGGTCGCCTTGAACGTGCCCAAGCTGGAAGTTCCTCCGGTCATCGACGACGTAGCGCAACGGGTCTCGTGGGTTCGCGACTTCAGCGGCGGCGACTGTTTCTATGCGGCCGTCACGTCGATAACCGACAAGACGGCGGCCATCGAAGGATTTGGAACGGCGGTTCATCCATTCGAACAAATGTTGACTGATTTCCAGGCAAAGTTCCACGTTGAGCCGGACATAAGCGTGCGCCTCATCGAGCCGCCCCAGTGCGAAGTCACCAACTTCCTGCGCTTTCTGGGCCAGACTGCAGTCGTCAAGCCGCAGCTGGTTCTCGATCGAACATCGGTGCCGAACGGTACGCCGATCAGCGGCACGCTGGTGACGCATGGCGGGCTCATTTCCAGCGTGCTGTTGATCGACCACAAAGGCATGATGTTCAACCTCGACGACCGCATGGTCGTACAGTCGGACAAGGCCACCTTCAGCATCCCGATCGGCCTCGGCGCCGCCGACAGGGCTGCAGGCAAGGCCGTACCGCAGATCATTATGGTGATCACCGGCCCCCAGGACATTCAGGCGGCTGCGTTTTCTACGCCAATGCCGGCCTCGCAACTGTTGCCCAAAATTCTCGAAGAAATCGAGACCAACGGATCTCAGTTCTCGGCCAATGCCAAATATTTCCGGCTCGGCGGGTAGTATGGCGTGCAATGGAACTCTGCCGCTCGCGTTTGCCCCGCTCATCTGACGGCCTGCCCGTAAAGCAGCGCGATCGGTTTCGAGCCTTGTTTATCTTGACAGGCCGCATGAGGCTTGCGGTCGTTTCGGGCGCGGCACTCCTGGCCGTGCTCTCATGCAATGAAGCGCGCGCCGAATTCACGGTCTGCAATCAGACACTCGACGTCGTCAACCTCGCCGTCGGCCAGACAATCGACAATGCCGACCAGACCGATGGCTGGTGGACGATCGGCGCGAATCAGTGCGTAAACGTCGTTCGAGACGAACTGACGAACCGCTTCATCTACATCTACGCCACGGACGTTTTTGGCCACGCGATCCTGACCGGGTCGACCGAAATGTGCATCGAGCGTCGACGGTTCTCGATACGCGGCATCGACGAGTGCTGGCAGCGCGGCCATATCGCGGCGCGATTTGTTGAAGTCGATACGCTTGAACAGGTGCGGTGGACGTTTTTCCTGACCGGAAGCAGTCCGTGACGCACGCCATCGACACCAGCTTCAAGGCGAAAAAGCAGGCGCGCGCCGCCCTTCGCCGGCGCGCACTTTGGCGCCGGCTCATTGCAGGCTTGGCCTTGATTTTCCTGTGTTCGATCGCCGTCGGCTTCTACCTCACCGCGGACTATTGGTCATTTGGCGACGAAGACGAGGAGTTGCGCGCGGTAGAAGGAGCCGACGATGTGCCGGCCGATGCATCTGTCTATGTGCCTGCGATTATCGGCTTGGCGGGGGATCCTATGTGGATCACGCTCGCACCCGATAACGGCGCAGCAACGAAAGGCCGCGTGATTCCGCGTCCGGCAGAACTCGACCCGGCAGGGGTTTCGCCACAGATCGAGTTCCTGTCCGACGTCATGCTTAGCGCCAGCGAAAAATTCATGACGACGATACCGTCGACGCAGGAGGATTTTGCATTCTTCCAGGCGCAACGAAAGACCGCCCCCGCGCCCTCCAGCGATCTGCAGAACGATCTTGAGCCATCTCCTGGCGCGGGTGAGCTCGCGCCGGCTTCGGATCAACAGGCCGACACCGATGATCCCGAAGCCGGCTGGGGTGAAACAATCGATGCAGGCGACGCAGCCCTTCCCGCATTCCAGAAGACCCAGATCGAAAACAACACCAGCGTCGCAACTGTCACGAATGAATATCAGCGGTTCGAGGCCACCGAAGACACTTTCGTGAAGATCCTCAACAGTCGCAGTCTGGACAGCGTTGCGCTCGATGCGCATTTCTCCGCCGACGACGCCAGGCTGGCAGGCGAGGCCCTGAAGGCGCTCTTTAGCCGGGACGGCCTGGAACCGGGTTATGTCGTCGCCCTGCGTGGATACCGACCCAACCGCGAGACGACAACAATGTCCCTCATGCAGGTGTCGATCTACGCCAAGAACGTTTTTGTCGGGACGCTGACGCGTGATGCCGCAGGCGTGTTCGTCTCGGGGGCTGATCCCTGGGTACGCGAAGATTTGTTCAACTACTCGGGTGCGCCGGAAGAAGGCGCACACAAAAGGCAGTATCGTTTGCTCGACGCGATTTACTCGACAGCGGCACGCAACAGCGTTCCGACCGGCGTGATCGGCGAAGCGATCATGTATCTGTCGAGAGGACAGGATCTGGACGCTTTCGCAAGCGAGGACCAGCGTCTTGTACTGATCTATTCGCAGACGCCGCGCGGCAAGGACGAAGGCGCCGGGCGGGTGCTATATGTGGGTGTCCAGGGCACGACAAAAAGTCTCGACTGTTTCGTCTTCCAGCAGGGCGATGGCCAGTTTGCATGCGTGACAGGCGACGATCAGGTCCGCTCGCTGACGGTCACCAACGGCATGGTCACACCGGTCAACGGGGTCTTGACCTCGACCTTCGGGCCGCGCAAGCATCCAATTCTAGGCACCGTTCGCATCCACAAGGGCGTCGATTGGGCGGCGCCGGTCGGCACGCCGATCGCAGCCGCCTTCGATGGCGAAATCAGCTTCCAGGGCGATGGGGGCGGCTATGGCAATCTGGTCAAGATTTCGCACGGAAACGGGCGCGAGACGCGCTACGCTCATATGCAGAAATTCGCAATCGAGGGCGGCGTCGGCACCAAGGTGAAGGCTGGCGATATCATTGGCTATATCGGCACCACCGGCCTTTCGACCGGACCGCATTTGCATTTCGAACTCTATCAGAATGGCGCGGCGATCGACCCACTGGGCACGGTTACCGCGGTCGCTTCGGATCTTTCCGCCGTGGAAACGCTCACCGACCGTATCGTTCATGTCGAAAGTGGCGGCAGCGCCCGTGCCAAGAACCCAAATTCTTCAGCGACCGGCGCCGGCCAATTCATCACAAAGACCTGGATCCGGATGATGAACACTTACCGCCCCGAACTTGCACGCACACTCTCGACTGCCGACCTGCTCGCCCTGCGATACGACGCCACGATCTCGCGCGAGATGGTTCGCAATCTGGCGCGAGAAGGCGAAGCCTATCTTCGGGCGCGCGGCCACCAGATCACAGCCGGCCGGCTCTATCTCTGCCACTTTCTCGGCATGGAGGGCGCGCATCAGGTGCTGTCGGCATCGGGTTCGGCGCAATTGAGCGCCGTGCTCGGGTCAGCCGTCATTCAGGCCAATCCCTTTCTGACGGGCAAGACCGCCAGCTATGTCGCGGACTGGGCCGAAAGAAAGATGGGTCGCAAGCTGAGCCCAGCCACAACCACGGCGGGCCAGCAGACGACGACCACCACGGAGGTCCGGCAGACGTCGCCCGAGTTCGCAAAGTACAAACAGGCGATCACGGCGATGCTGAGCTCTGTTCAGAATGCGCTTTGAACCTGTGCATGGCGCGGCAAATCGTAACCGCTTCGGTGCACGCAGACGACCGGGTTTCCGTCCAACGAGTGCTGTACTTCGACCTCTGCGCCCTTTCGAACCGTGGCCAAGTTCACATACGCCACGGCCATTTTCGGGTTGATGCGACCTGTCGCTGAAAAAACCTAACATGTGCAAAATAGAGTTCGCTGCGACGGCGGAAGGAAAAGCAGGACCCGCCTCCGTGAGCTACAGGGCCTCCTTCGAGACGGCAAGTTGGAGACGCTCAGGCACACGATCGGTGGCAAAACCTTGACGGCCTTAAAAGCAGGATCGCCCGCAAAGCGGGCGCTTGAAACCGGCTGCCGGCGTTTGGTCAGGATGATGTCGCTTGCGACATCGCGGCGCGCGATGAGGACCAGGCGAATGACAGCTCCGGCTCTGCGGTGCGCACATCGGTCGGCGTTTCGGACGAGGTGAAGCAAACAGCGGGCCCCGACTTGACAGAAAGTACGATCTGTCTTGACCGCCAGAGCCGCATCGACCTGCAACTGCGCATCGAGGGGTTGGGCAACGGACTGGGCCGCATAGACGGAAACATAGGTCCGCAGACCCGCCGGGCAATCGGCATCTGGCAAGGGAAGAATGGTCTTCCGCCGACCACGTATCTGACGCGCGAGCAATTGGCATTCCTCGAGGTTCAGACAGATCCGATGATGGAGCCGTGCGTGCCGGATATGCGCCGATCAAGCCCGTGCAACGCAGCCGAAAAAGCAGGTTGCGCAGAGCGTCCGCACCCAGCGGTCGGGTGACGCAGAAACGTCGCAACAACAACAGGTCGTTCAGAAACAGCGGTTGCGCAAGACCATGGTGCGGCGGACGGATCCTGCTCCGGTGTGATGGTGGGCCGCGTGCTCAAGAACTGACCGGGGTCGTTCCAAGCCTATTCGCCTGGCCTGCCGCTGGGCTTGCCGCGCAGTTCCTGACGCACTGCTGCACAGTTTCTGGCGGCATGCACCAGCGTACGCTACTCGGCCTTTATACGCATTTCCACGCGGCGGTTGACGGCGTCGTATGGATTGGAGCTACGCGGATGCGTTTCGCCCAACCCGATTGCGTTGATGCGGTCAGCCTCGATGCCACTGGATGTGAGGAAGGACGTCACCGACTGCGCTCGTCGCTGCGACAGCCGCTCATTGTAGTGCTCCGGACCGGAAGCGTCGGTGTAGCCTTCGACGACGAAGTGGAAAGTACTGATCCGGCTGTCCTTCAGAGCCTTGGCATACTCCTCGAGTTCAGCGCGTGCGGTCGCGTCGAGTTCGGCCGAATCCAGCCCGAAATTGATCAGCATGTCGAGACTGGATTTGTCGGCCGGCCCGTCTTTTGCCTTGGTCTTGCACTGCTCCTCGGTGCCGACACAAATCCCCCGAGACTTGCCGAGGTCGGCCGCGCCAGCAAAAAACTTGACGATGTCTTCTGATTTCTGGATAGGGTCGGCGGAAACATGGGTCGAGAAAGCCACGACCGCCAACACCAAGGGTAAACTGGCCCACCGCATAGCGGTTACTCCTGTTGAGCATCCGATATTACCAAGCGTGAATATACCGAATTCCCACGCACTTGTCTGTCAATAAACGACGAGCCTGTGGCTGTGTCGGCCGATCTCCGTCACCACGAGTTGAGACTTGACCGGCGCCACGCCGGGGGCTTGAGTACCGACTGGTCCTCGATGAAAGCGTGGCGTCATGGCCAATGGGCTCCGATTCAAAACGGCACGGGATCTTTTTGTGGCTTGTCCCGCTGTCGCCAGAGACATGAGAGCCCTTCCAACCGAGCAGCGTTCGATCGAGTTTTGCCGCGATCTCCTCGCCGGGCCCATTCCCGAAGAGGCGATCACGTTTTGTGCCTACCTGCTTCCTGATCGGGCTGCGGTCTGGTGGGCCCATGAATGCCTGGGGCATCTGAGCGAACTGCTCGATAAGGCAGATCAAGAGCTGCTCGCGCTTGTTCGCGACTGGGTCAGCGAACCGGACAGTCCCCGCCATCGCGCCGCAGTGAGCGAGGCTGCGGCAACCCCGCCGGCAACGCCGGGCGCCTGGATTGCCTTGGCTGCGGAATGGCGTGACAATGGTTTTGGCGTTGCCGGATCTGTCGTCGGCGCAGCCGCGCCAACGGCCTTGCAGCGACATCCTGCCGCCCATGCAGTCAATGCCGGTGTTCTAGCAGGGCTGGCGCGCGTCGCACTGGCGGACCGCTTTGCCGTTCTCTCCGCCTTTGTCGAAATGGGCCTCCAGTTGGCCGACATCGAGGCGCAGCGCCAATCGGCGGATGCATATTAGACCCGAACCATTCCAATAGACGCAGCTCCATCGTCTTGTTTGGCCAGGGGTGTTCGAACCGAAGGGCCCAGATCTCACTTGCAGCCGCCTTGCGCCCATTTGGCCAGCGCCACCTTGAAGCGTGTCCCAAGCGGATGTTGCAGGCGTAGAACGGAGACATCGTTGGCGGCGAAATTTTTCGCCTGTTCGCATAGCCGATCCTCATTCCACTCATGGCAGCCGTTGCAGTGCTTGCCCTCCCACACCGCCTTGTCGAGCCCTTCCACGGGAGTGAAGAGCGGCTTGCCCGTGATCAGCTCGGCGATACTCTTGCCGTCGATTGCTGGGTCTCCAAAATAGATAGGTCGGTCGAAAAAAATCGGATCGTCCGAAGCCAGTTTCGGGATTTTCTGCCGCAGGACATTAAGCGCAAGCTGTGCCTCATCGTCGCCTGACGAATTTGCGGTGGCGTTGCGCCCATCCGAGCCGTCTTCCGCTTGTTGCGGAGCCGTCGCTTCGCCGACGATCAGCGGCGCGTTGAGATCGACTCTGTGCAAAACGACCTCGGTGGTCAGCGAGACATTGATCCACGGGCGCTGCTTGCCGGCGGTTGCTTTGAAAACATCGGCGGTGACCATGTTCATCGCGTCGGTGATGGAGATGTTCGAAGCCCCGATATGGGCAAGCAACGCGGACGTGAACGGCGAATGTTCGCTCGATCCGTCATAGGCGACCTGATTGGGACTGGTGGAAAAGGCGACCAGCGTACCCGCACCGCCATTCTCGATCGGGATTTCGGCAAGCCCGCTTCTCGCTCCCTTGACGCCGGCGGCCTTTGCCAACACTTCGGCCAAGGGATTGTCGCGACAGGCATCGAGGAAAATCAGTCTTATACTGGTCTCGCGCGACATTTGCCGCAAAACGAACTCGACAGGCACCGCCTCGAAATCAAGCGAGGTCTCGTCTTCCAATGCGGCATCGACCGGAAGCAGGTAGTTGCTGCCTGAAACCTGCAAACCGTGGCCGGCGTAAAAGAAAAGGGCAATGTCGGCGCCGCGAACCTGCTTTGCGAACTGCGCAATCGTCGTCTGGGTCTGCAATTTGGTCAGATCGAAACCGGAGACGACTTCAAAGTCCAACTTCGCAAGGCGATCGGCAACAGCCTGCGCGTCGCGGACCGGGTTGGTCAGCGCCGGCGCATGCTGGTACTGGGAGTTGCCAAGGACTAGAGCAACACGGCGTTCCGCATTGGCCGCCGTCAATGTCAACAATAGCGAGAGTGTCACCAGTCCGATCGCGCGCAGGGCACTGCCAAAACAGGCAATCAGATCGAAGCCCCACCGGAACAAGAGGTCCTTCCTCAGTTGACGAGCTTGGTGGCGGAAAACTCGATCCGCCGGTTAAGCGCCTTGTTCTTCGGCGTATCGTTGGCCGCAACGGGCCGCTCCTCGCCATACCCGGTTGCCGTGATCTGCGTTCGTGCAATACCCGCGGCAACAATGGCATCGGCAACGGCCTGGGCCCTGCGCTCCGACAGCAGCTTGTTGGTTACAGGCGAACCATCGGAATCGGTGTGGCCGGAAACCTCTACCTTCAGGCGGGGGCACTTGCCGACCACGCCAACCACCTCTGCCAGCAGCGGACGGCTTTGGTTGTCGAGCCGCGCGCTCGCCGACCGAAAGTAGATGGCCCCAGTGCGGGAGAGCACCGCGAACCGGTTGAGGCACTCCTCATCACTGAAATTCGCTTTCGCGGCATCGGTGGCGACGGGGCCGACGTCGGCAGTACTTGCAGCGATCGTCTGCACGGCCGCGGGCTTGCTGCCGCCGGCGTTGAAAACGAAATCGAAAGACACGGAAGCGGTCGGAACAATGTTGGTCACATTGGCGGCCTGCTGTAGCTTGTCGACATTCGGCAGCAGTCCGAAGTCCTCGACATGTACGGCAACAGGCGTCTCCGAAGCGACGGAGACCATGCTGTCGCTAATCATGGTCACGACGATATTGGCCTCGAAATCCTTGTCGACCCCGTGCAGATTGAGGCGGAATGGCAGCACTGCCTTGACCCTTCGCTTGGTCGCCAGGTCGGCAAATGCGGCAGGGTCAACTTTTGCGGTCAGTTCGGCGGACGGATACTTGAATGTCTCAAAGAAAAGGAACCGCATGCGGACATTGCGAAGGTCGACACCCGTGTCGACAGAGTTGAGGTCGAAGGTGATCTTGGCCTCACCCGTCGAAGAAAGGGTGCCGGCTATGTTCCTGATCTTGTTGGTTTCGACGATCGTGTTCTTCTTGACCGACTGGTAGGTGAGCACGGAGGCCGTCGGGTCGAGTGTCCAATTCGTCTGTGCATTCGCGCTTTCCAGCCCAGGCAATAACAGCACCGATAGCGCGACGATCAAGCCAAGGGTGTTTAGGGCTAGCCAGCTTCTCGAGCCCGTTTTCCGCCAGTCTCCGACGACTTCGAACATTGAACCCCCACCAGGACAACAGCCTTCCGTGTCGCAATCACCACCATGCCGTGCCAAGGAGAGCATAGAACAATTGTCAAGGCTTGGCGAGCATCGGCCAATCGACCGCAATGGTGTAAATTCCGCTCAGGTCCCGGGCTGCGGAACTCCGGCAAAATGGTGTTGCGCGAACAAGCAGTCTTGTTGGCGAACAATGGAGCTGATTGGAGAATATTCGCTGCGCTACCTGCCGCTGTCTTGAAGCCGGATCACGCTGGACCAGCCAAGCGAGGGAAACGCCCGGCTTACTCCATCCTGCTTCTCCCGCGGAATGCAGCTGGCGGCTCTTCGATTGAAGATTTCGACCATGTGAAGCAGGCCGCGAAGCGCGTCCGAGCCTATTTGCAGGCACCTGCCCAAAGCCGCGACATGAAGCCAGCCGCCCGCCTGCCATGTTCGACGGCAATCGTTTAGCTTGCTGCCGCCGTCCGCTTGAAAACGATGGTCACCTTCGTTCCTTTGTTGGCGCTGGACTCGACAGCTAGCTGCGCCTTGGCGTTCTCGGTCAGCGATCGCGCGATCAGCGCTCCGAGCTTGCCTGGCTTGGGCCACACCTCGCCTTCCGGCAGGCCGATTCCGTCGTCCGCCACTATAACCCGGCAGCCGTCGCCATCGACGACGCTGTGCAGTGTTATCGTGCCGCCGTCGCGCCCCCGGAACGCATGCTTTAGTGAATTGGTCAGCAATTCGTTGACGACCAGTCCCGCCGGCATGGCGACGTTTATTGACACGGGATATGTATCCACCTTCATATCCAGGCGGATCCCCTCGACTGCATGCGAGCTCATCACCGCGGACGCGATCTGGCTGAGATAGACGCCAAGATCGACCTCCTCTTTCGGCTCGTCGGCCGTTAGCGTCTGGTAGAGGATCGCCAGAGCGTCGACGCGACCGGCAAGCCGCTCAAACCGTC
Source organism: Mesorhizobium sp. M0296 (assembly GCF_040321675.1). NCBI lineage: Bacteria > Pseudomonadati > Pseudomonadota > Alphaproteobacteria > Hyphomicrobiales > Phyllobacteriaceae > Mesorhizobium > Mesorhizobium sp. M0296. The sequence goes on along the minus strand of NZ_JAMYRZ010000077.1, from coordinate 659 downwards.
TCCGGTCGGCCTCGGTCGCGTTGCGGCTTTCCAGCCGGATCAGTGCGGTGATCATCTGTAGGTTGTTCTTCACCCGGTGCTGCAGTTCGCGCAGCAGTGTGTCTTTCTCGCTGACAAGCTCCTCCACCGAGCGCTCATCTCCCGCCTCGCCATGGGCCGATACGTCGACCAGCGCCACCAGCCGGAAGCACATCTTGCCGTTGTCGTCCTCGATCACATTGGAATAAACGTCGACGATCGTCGGCTTATCCTCGTTGCGTTCCAGCCTGTAGGTGCCGACAAAATCGGTTTCCTCGACCACGGCCTCGGCAAGTGGCCGGTCCTTCTGCTCGTGGAGGCCTTTGCCCAAAAGGACTGCCCAGTTTCTTCGTGTGAGCCTAGCGGCCGTCAGGCCTGACAGTTTCTCGAATTCCGGGTTGGCGTAGACTACGCGCTCCTCAGCGGCCAGGTTCGCAACGGCAATGGCGATCGGCACCTGGTCAAGGAATTTTTTGAACTGTTCGCTTTCCAGTGCGGTTGCAAGGTCAGGTGTATCAAGCAACTGCTCGACCGCCTCGGCCTTTTCTGAATCCGGTGTCATTTGCGCGCCTGTTCCGTGCGGACAATATCAACAATGCAGCGCGCCCGCCATCGCCAAAGCTGCATTTGACGCACCGCGT
>NZ_JAMYRZ010000076.1:0-15662 GCF_040321675.1 Mesorhizobium sp. M0296 | reverse complement strand
TGGACACCCCTCCGCGACAGTCTGAGCGGCGAAACTGGGGAATTTTACTTCGGCACTTTTGGGGAAAATTCGAGCGGCATTGACAGCTTGGCTTCAATCGCTCCTTGAGGATAGGTGCTTTGCTTCAACTTTAGTTGGCGACGCTCTTGATGCCAGATGCGACCGCTGCGTTATCAGCGGATTGGGTTATGCTGTTGAAAAGGACACACGCACTTTCTTTTTTGCGGAAATTGAACCCTAAGCAGGATTTGTCGTTTGCACATTGCAGTATGCAGTCGGGATATCGGAGCGGAGAGGTCCAATAGGCATTGCCAGAAATTTCCGTTTTTATGGCGAACACCAAATTCGAGTAGCGCAAATTGCTCTCGACCACTTTCTTTGCGGCCATGATCGACTCTTCGCTTTTGACCAGAAGCGATGCGTCCCCTTTCATGAAACAAGCTCGAAATTTCGTGTTATAAGTAACCGCTAGACACCTGAAGTCGGTATCACAGGCGGTTTGACACTGCTCAGAACTCACGTTCCTAATTGGCATATCCGGCAGGTCGTTTCCGATCGCGTCCCACCCAGACACGACAACAAATCCACTATCTGGGTCGACCTCTGTCGCAGGAGTTTCTGCGGGGACAGTTGCGGCCTGCTCTCGTGACGGGTCAGGAATGATGTCTGAAGACGCAAATGTGCGACCATCCAGCCACGCGCATCTTGTTGCAAGATCGACGGCGGATGAATCATTAAGGCCGACCAACTGAAGCGTCTGCGCAGCAGCACCAGGCCCGGCTGGTGGCGCTGTCGGGGCAGAACGAGCTGCCAATGATACATTTACGTCTACGCCGTTCACACTCCGCCGAGAGTAACACCACGCTCGGTCCCAGGTTTCGTCGTTCTCATCCTTGAAGTGGTGACCTGTGATTAACTCCCAAGTGGTGCCTTGGAACTCGACCTTCTTGGTGGCGAACTTGTTGAAGTCGACGGTCACCACGTCAGGCCTGGTAGGGACGTCAGCCTGGGGCGCCTCCTCCTGAGCTGGCTTTGGAGTTGGAACAGGAATAGGCGGCTCGTCTTTTGGGGAGGTGAGATCGCTTGGTTGCTCTATGGTCGGCAAAGCCGCCGGCTCCGGCAAGGTTTTGTCCCATAGACCAAGATTGATGCCTAGGCCAATCCCGACCGCCGCCACTGCAATGGCTCCGCCAGTCGCCATTCGGCGAAAGGCGGTCGCTCGGGCTGTCTTCTCTTGGGCCGCGGCTTGAGCCTGCAAGGTTGGAATCGCTGACCTTTTGACGGCGAGATCGACGGCTTGCTCAAGCAGGGTGGTGTTATGCCGGACGAGCACTTTTGCGACCCTTCATTGATACCGTTACGAGGTCTGAGACCTCAGGCGGCAAATCCTGGTCGAGGGCCTTGCGAAGGACTTCGGGATCATCGGTGAAGAGCGGAACATAGAGGATCTCTTTGACCACCTTTTCCACAGGCACCTCAACCCGCTTCTCAACCTCTTTCTCGACCATAACTTCGACTGGTACCTTAATCGTTCGAATTCGGCGCCAACGCCAACTCAGAAGCATTCTGCGGAGCAGCCTGGAAGTCTTGCTCTCGGAATTGTCCTCTTCTCGGGCGGCAATGCGCTGGAGCGCTAGAGCGACCATTGCCGTAATTGGTCCCGCGAGCGCGGCGATGAGCGCGAGCGAGCCGAACCAAATCACAGAGATTATTCCGGCCTGTGCCTCAGTCACCAGTTCAGGTTTGCTGCCGTACCACCGTGAGGCAATACGGCGGACCTGATCTGTCCGCGCCATTGGGATCCGCTCCTTGGCAAAGGCGCTGAGGGCTTTGGCAATATGGTCCTGTCTGACCTGGTTTTGCGCCGAGGTGTTTGCCTTGTTGGCTTCTGCCGCCTGGGCATCTGCGAGCCGTTTGCCCGCTTCATCCAGTCGACGCTGCCAAGCCGCGGCATCACTATCGCGCGTTTGCTCCAGAGACGAACGCCTATCGACAAGCTTCTGCCTCTGGTCAGCAGTCATAGGAGGGCTATTTGCTCGCAAACGATCGAAATTTTCGCGCAGCGCAGCAATCTCTTGATCGAGCGGCTCAATCCGAGTGTCGAACTTGGTGATGATTTTCGTGCGGGGGTTGGCAAGTTTAGCCACTTCCGATTCTAGCCTGCGTGCCGAGTCGCTGTCGCCTGAATCGCGCGCCATCTTGATACGTTCAACAAAGCTGTCGCGTTGGCGCTCAAACTGATCGACAGCGTCTTTAACTTCGCGATCACGCTGTTGAATCAGCGCCGATCGAACCGCGTTTTTCTCATCCACTTGATCGCGAACACGCGAGGCCTCTGGAGTAAGGGCTGTCGTTCCCTCCAATTCCGCATTGGCCTCGGTAATTTGCGACTGAAAGGTCGCACGCGATTTTTCCGCAAGAGAAGTCAGCTGCTCAATTTCGGAACGGGCTTGATCGACCTGATCGGCTCTTCGACCAAGTTCGTCAGCAGAGGCGAGCTTTGTCGCTTCCTGCTCAAGGGCATCAATCTTGTTTACGAGCTCCTCATAACGCAGCTGACGCAATGCGCCTGCCCTCTCCATCCCCATAAAGACAGTTTCGAAAGTGATGCCTGCAAGAACCAGGAGGAAGACCAAGATTATGGGCTTCCAGAGCCAAGACGCGCTGAAAAGCAGTGTAGCTATCGGTATCTTGGTGAGCTCCGCGATTGCCACCATGAGAAAGGGTGCACTGGCGAGCGTCAAATCCATTGCAGTGACAGACTCGCTTGCAGAAAACGCTTGTACGCCTAATGCTACACCTGTCGTAAGACCAATCGCTGCGGCCGCAATCTCTAGGGCCCAGGCACCACGGTAGGTCCACTGGCCATAGCTTGCCAGCTTTTGACTCATCACAGTCTGCATTTTACTCGCCCCCCTGACAGGGCGACATCACGCCTTGATCGCCTGGCAGCATACACTTAACGGTTTTGAAAGTCTTAGTTAAGGCGTCTTCTCTCTATTGTCGCAATAACTTTTTCTGCCCTTCAGATATAGAATACCTCGTCAAAAAATGGGGTTAGCAGACCGCGCCGCCCATGCATGGTCTTCGTTAGATCGGTGTAAGCGGAAAGCCGAACAGGCCGTAGCGCGCATTTCAGCTAGCAGAGTGTTTCGCATGGGATCCCATCCTTGTCGCGATCGAGTTTTCCGCCCCATGAGCAGTTTTGCAGGTACCAGTTGGCTTCGTCGCAGGAACCGATCTGCTTGCACGTTCTCCGCGGCTCGCAAGAATAGCCGCTCTGCGCGACCAGCTTACGGCTGATGATGCCCAGTGGGCGGCTCGACGGCGCCGCGCCGTCGGCGTGCGCAGCGCGCCATTCCCAGGGTGCCTGAAACGTCCCGGCCCACAGGCCGATCTTTGAGGCTTGGGCTTGCGCCTGCTGCCCCGCATAGGCGCCCTGGCTGTAGTGAGGCCAATCCAGCGCCTGGCCGTGCTGGACCATCCAGGCGGCCACGCCCGCGCCGTCGGCGCGCCGACAATCGCCGACAAAGCGGTGGTAGCGATCCCACGTCACGAATGTGCATTCGAGCGGCCTCGACGCGGCCAGGAAAGTGTCCAGCGCTTCGGCCGATCGCCGGCCGCAAGGATACTCGGCGCCATTCGCATCGCGGCACAGCTGTCGGCTCTCTGGCGCGTCGATGCCGTTGAAGCGGACGCGCTGGCCGTGGATTTCGATCGTATCGCCGTCAATGACGGATGCGACACCGGTAAGCAAGGCGGGCGCCGCCCTTCGTGGGCTGGCCTTTGATGCATCGTCGCTGCGTTGCGCGCTCGACGGCGCCAGGAAGGCGGCCACTGCCGCCGCTGCCGTAAGACCGAGCATTGCCGGCACGCTCGCAAGTTGGCGCCGCCACAGCTTGGCACCGGTGGGTCTCTGCCACCGATTGGATCGATATTTGCGGTATGGCCTGCTCATCCGCTACGCCGACCAGCCCGGCCATGCGCTGTCGACCATGGGCAGGCCGGCGCAATAGTAATCGTCAACGAACCGCCCGGTGGACCGGTCGCGGCAGCGCCAGATAACGCTGTAGTTCTGGCCATAGAATTGGTCCCACGCGACGCCATAGATTTGTGGTGGCGGTGGCCGGTAATATGTTCCGCCTCCATAGCCGTTGTTGGCAGCGACACCCACAGCTGCGCCGCCGACAGCCGCGACCGCTATTCCTGTCGCGACAGCATTGTCGGTTTTCACAAGCCTGGTGCACTTCTCTGCTGTTGCGCGCCTGCGCACTAGAAGGGCCGCTACCCGACTACGATACTGTTCGTCCGTGCTGCTGGCGAGAACGTGACATAGCGCAACGGTATTCATTGCCGTGAGATCGCTGTCCGACACGACAGTGCTCGTAGAGCAGCCGCTGACGCACAGGGCTGCACTTGCGATGAGTGCTCCAATTTTCATGTGAATTCCCCAAACAAATATTGGGGCGAGTCCGACCTAGAAGTCCAGAGTTTTGTTTTTCACATTGCTACGATTCACAGCATGCTGCGGCTAGCTGGCATCCACTGCAACCAACTCTTCCGCCGGTCGTTGACTGATGCTGGGTTGATCTCAGCCACTCCAGAACTTGCCCGCTGGCTCAAAACCGGCGGGCTTTTTTTCCGCGACGCCGGAAGGCTCTATCTCGCCGCATGTTGTGGTACATCGGCACGCCGTCATCGGGCCGTGCCGTTGACCAAGGTGGTCCTCCGCCATGGTCGGCCGGCGCAGCCTTGACCGTCCGCGCGGGCCATCCCAATCAAGCCCGCTGGCTTCGGTCGGCGGCTTTTTATTTGATCCCCGGCGCCGTCGGCTTGGATCTAGATCCTCGCCAGTGCCGGATTTGAAGGTAAGCTGCGGCGGTATGATCGCACTTCGCGCGGGACGGACCATTGGTGTGCAGCAAGAGCGCCGAGTTCATTCGGCCAAGATTCTGCACTAGGCCGAGGTAGGTGAAGGCAGATAGCTATCCGGTAATCGCTGAGATATTGGAGATAATGTTCCGCCATGGAGGTGTGTACCAGTATTATAAGTTTCCAAACTTCATGTACGAACGCCGTGGACGAGCTGCTGTGTGCGCTTGCCGTAAATCGCTTCCGCGAGTTCACAGTCGGAGGTTGGCTAGGACCCTAACGCGAGAGCTTCAACGGCCCCCTTCGCGATGAACTCCTCAACGAGACGCGGTTCACGTCCCTGGCCCAGGCCCGCGCGAGGCTCAATGTATGGCGCGCCGATTACAACGGCGCGCGTCCGCACTCGCACATCGGATGGCAGACACCCAACGAATGTGCATCGACCTTCAACCCGCGACGGTCGCTCGCGCTGCGCAACGTGAAACGCTCCGCGCCAGCACCCGTCGCGTCCACTGGCCATCAGGGCAAATCCACCCGCGGAAACGAACTCAAGACTGGATAAAATTTGGGGGAAACGTCAGGGCGGCCATAACTTTGCAGTCTTCAGACGCGAGGCGGCCTACAACAGCGCTGCCCACCATGCTTGTGGCCCGCGACCCACACGGCTTTTCCCTTCAGATCGTACATTATGCTTCCTTCATGATTACCGATGTCTGCATGACCTTGAGGTCTTCCCGCACCATTTCCGCGGCGAGCTCGCGCACGGATGTCTCATGCACCCAGCCGAGCTTCTCCTTCGCCTTGGTGGCATCGCCCAGGAGAAGATCGACTTCCGTGGGGCGGAAGTAGCGTGGGTCTACCTGGACTAGGCATCTGCCGGTCTCGACATCATAGCCCTTTTCGTCGACTCCCTCACCACGCCATTCGAGCTCGACGCCGACATCTTTGAAAACCCATTCGACGAATTGGCGGACAGGGGTCGTCTTGCCCGTCGCCAGCACGTAATCATCCGGTTGATCCTGCTGCATCATCATCCACATACCACGCACGTACTCACGCGCATGGCCCCAATCGCGTTGAGCATCGAGATTGCCGAGATAAAGCTTGTCCTGCTTGCCGAGGTAGATAGCAGCGGCGGCGCGGGTGATCTTGCGCGTCACAAAAGTTTCGCCGCGCAGTGGGCTTTCATGATTGAAGAGAATGCCGTTGGAAGCATGAATACCATAGGCCTCGCGATAGTTGACCACGATCCAGTAGGCGTAGAGCTTGGCGGCGGCGTAAGGGCTGCGCGGATAAAAGGGCGTTGTTTCGTTCTGCGGTACGGATTGCACGAGGCCGTAGAGCTCTGAAGTCGAGGCCTGATAGAAGCGGGTCTTGTCCTTCAGACCGAGAAGGCGGATCGCCTCAAGAAGTCGCAATGTTCCGATACCGTCGGCGTTTGCTGTGTATTCCGGCGTTTCGAACGACACCTGGACATGGCTCTGAGCGGCCAAGTTGTAAATCTCGTCTGGCTGGGATTCCTGAACTACTCGGATGAGATTAGTCGCATCAGTGAGGTCACCGTAATGCAAAATTAGGCGCGGATCGGGATCGTGCGGGTCTTGGTAGATGTCTTCGATGCGACCCGTGTTGAAGGAAGAGGAACGTCGCTTAATCCCATGAACGACGTAGCCTTTTTCCAGCAGAAGACGCGTGAGATAGGCACCATCCTGTCCCGTTATGCCCGTAACCAGAGCAACTTTCCTGTTCTCGCCCATTTTCTTCCTGCTCTATGGTAGTTGAAGTTTCGAATCTGGCTCGCCACACCGGCGGCCCGCCTCATACCCTATGGTAGGATTTCGACAGATGCGGCGCGGAGCTCGTCATTGACAGTGTCAGCCAGCGAGCACACCTGCTCCTGCTTCGAGGCATAGCAAAACAGAGTCTCGCCGCTAACCTGCCTAAGTCGCACATGCGGCCTGAGTGCCGAACTCAGCTCACGGGGTGAGCGACATAGATTTCAATCACGTCGCACCCGATTTGCTCATCAATCAGCGAGTTAGGACGCCCTTCTGGGATTCTACATCCGTTCTCAAGCACGCACAGTCGGTTGCCCAGCCGCTCCGCTTCTTCCACGAAGTGGGTGGCCAGTGGAATCGTATTGCCCTGCGCCAACAGGGCACGTAGCAGTTCCCAGATAAAATGGCGAGCATGTGGGTCCAACCCACACTAGAACTCCACCATCCCTCTTTTGCGCTGACCAAGTAATCTTTGCCTGCTTCAGCGTCTTCTAATGGAAATTGTTTTGATCAGTGAAATCGATTGTTTGGATGAGGTGCATCCATAAAATGGATTGTTTGACAGGGCAGCGCGGCACCATCGGCGGCACAAAGTCGTGGGCGCGAGGTTTCGCTCCGCGCGAAGACAAAGTTCGTGGCAGTCGGGGGCTTGGGCGAACCGCACATCTGAGACGGCGGCGAAAAGCCGGGTAGGGCATTACGTATTGACCCCCAAGGAATTTCGGGCGCGCTAGCCCGAAAACGGTGGCTGGGCTTCAACGATGGGCGGGACGAGGCGACCATCAAACTGTGATTCATACTGTAGGCGATCGCAGTGCGGCGAATTTGAACGGCCGCCTTTGCCAGCCCTCGCCATCGCATCCGGCTACAGGTGCCGAAGATCTTCTCGATCCGAGTACAAATTTCTGTGGATCGGTTGGTTCCAGGCGTCGAGCTTTCGGCCTCGTCGCGCCCCCACATAGCGGTTGCGACGATGCGCGGCCTTCCACCCTTGGCGCGCACCGCGTCGCCGAGATGATTGCCTCGGTAGGCGCTGTCGGCAAACACTTTGCCGGGATTGTCGGGCAGAGCATCAGAAACGGCGTTGCCGTCCTCGGTGTGGGCGCCGTGACGGCGATCTCCTCGACAAGGGCCGTATCGGCGTAGGCACCGAAATGGGCTTTGAAGCAATGAAACGCTGGTCGGCGCTTGTACTTGACCCAATGGCCCTCTTCACCATCTTCGCTGGCCGAGGCGATGATCGCCGCATCGACAGGCGTGCCGATCTTCACCTGGATCGCTGAACTGGCGGGTGATCTCGGCGAACAACAGGGTCATGAACCTCAAGGGCCTGTCGAAAACGGACGAGAGCGGGTTCGCACAGGTGTCCGCTCTGACACCGAGAACCCGCAGAACCGTCGGAACGATCCTCCACATGGCTGCAGACGCCAAAATTCCTCTCCCGGCCATCGTCGCACAGCATCGCGTGCCAGTCGCTCAGTCCAGCCGGCTCGAAAGCTATCCGGCAGGAGTTGCGCCATGTTGGCGCACTTGAAAGCGTCAGAGGGCGCCGTGTCGCATCTTTCGATGGGACCGGACGCCATGATGGCCATAAATGACGTGGATGGCCTGCGCCTGACATTCGACGGCTGGCGGGTCCTGCACATCCGTCCTTCAGGAAACGCCCGCAAATGACATGTTACGTTGAGGCAGTTAAGAATTGGACTTGAAAAAGGGACTTTGTGGACTGCCTCGACCGGCTGTTTCGCTTAGCAAAGCGCGGCCCCACGTCAGCAGAGGCTCATGGTCAAGGAACGCCTTAGTATCCATCACATGGATGGGCCACATTCACGCAATCAATTTTACACATGTCGCCGGGCGCATTAGAGAACGCTGAATTTAAACCGGAAGCGAGTGTACCCGGCGTCAAGATTTGCGAGCGTCACAGAGATAAGGATAGGCAGTGCTGAGGAGCTCTTCTGCCCCACGCGCAGCCTCTACCAAATCGCCCGGCGTAACGGTCGACTAGTATCGATTAAGAGATCCCAAGTCAGATGCAACCTCGTCTCTGAAACGAGATTTCCGAAAATGCAGGTCAGTGGATTGGTAAAGCGCAGGTTCGTCGTCTCTCAGAGGCGTACGGGGTTCGGTGATTGTCTGTGGTCGCTGGCGGCCGCTTGGCGCTACGCTCAGCGGTCGGGACGAACGCTAGCCGTCGACTGGCGCGGGTCCTGCTATCTCGACCAACCCTTCACAAATGCCTTTCCGGTGTTCTTCCAACCGATCAATGACATCGCTGGCGTACCGGCTATTTGCGACGACCGGATCAACGACTTTTCCTTCCCGGGTCCATTCTTCCCGGAGTGGTGGAATAGGCCAGCGATCGACTGCCTTTACCGCCCAGATGAGCAGATTTTCCAAGAGCGCGACGAGTTGGGCGAGCTCTTTCAGGCCGAACACGATGTCGAAGCGAACACAGTAGTGTGTGACGCTTGCTTGATGTGGCGCTGCGATGAGGATGCCGAGCGGCAGGTCTTCCAGAGTGTCAAGCCTCGGTCTGAAATTCAAACACGCATAGATGCCATTTACCAAGAATGTTTTGAGGGGCACAGCATCATCGGGGTTCATGTTCGACATGGTAACGGTGAAGACATCATGGACCATGCGCCCTACTGGGCCGATCCGGAGTTCGCCGTTCGACAAGTGTGCACTGCGGTTGATAAGGCTAAAGCGTTGCCGCACCCCAAGCCTGTGCGGCTGTTCTTGTGCACGGACAGCGCGCAAATCCTGGATCATCTGTCGGCCAAGTTTCCCGATCTTCTCACCGTCCCCAAGCATTTCCGATCCGATCAAGACGGCCCCTTACACACTGCAGCACTTGGGATGGACGGCGCAATTTCCGCCCTCGTTGAGATGTATCTTCTCGGGCGCTGCGATACTGTAGTTCGGTTTCCTCCGACGAGCGCCTTTACACGATATGCACGCCTTTTCGCACCGCGGGTAATTGAGTTCGATCTGAAGGACCCAAGTCGTTTGATTTTGATAGAAGGCAGCCAAAGAGTCTCTCATCTTGATTAAGACCGCTACCTGGGCAATTCGGCAAATGGAACGAACAGGCATAGAGACATCGACCGCAATCCACGAGAGGCGGGCCATGGCATACGCTAAATGTCCCGCAGCTGCTCAGCTTGATCCGCAGGCTTGAGGATCCGGACACACTGCAGCAGTTCTTGGCTCCATTCGGGACTGTTGCCGACGTCGATAAAACCAACGGCCTTAGGGCACGAATACAGAATGACGAGATCATTCATCTGCGGCCGTCCGGCAACGCGCCAGAACTTCGCTGTTACTCGGAGCGCCGCAAGACCATCCTAGAGCGACGGCGGTCGTGACGCTGACGCTAAGGGCGCGGGCAATGACGTCCAGAGACGAAATCGAGGTTGTTTAATGAAAGTGGTTCCCGTCATCATCAGCGGTGGAGCCGGATCGCGGCTATGGCCCGCTTCGAGGCAATCGCACCCCAAACCTTTCCTTAAAGTAGCAGATGGACATTCTCTCATTCAGCACACTGTGCTGCGCGTCGGTTCGATAAAGGGCGTAGTGGAACTCGTCGCCGTGACATCTGGGGAACACCTCTTCCTTACCAAGGACGAGTTCGACGAACTAGATTCCGTGGTCCTGCCACGCACCTTTTTGCTCGAGCCTGAAGGCCGGGATACGGCCGCAGCCGTTGCGGCAGCCGCCATCCATGCCAAGGCAACGCAAGGCCCTGACGCGATTCTATGCGTCTTCCCAGCCGATCACATGGTTGGCAACCTGCCTGCATTTTTAGACGTCATGTGCCGGGCCATCGAACATGCGAAGCTCGGGCGGATCGCCACATTGGGCATCACCCCAACCAGACCGGACACGGCATTCGGCTATATCGAAGCGGATGGTGAGAAAGTCGTCCGTTTCGTTGAAAAACCGGATCTGGACACAGCCAAAGCCTATGTCGCGTCCAAGCGCTTCTTCTGGAACGCCGGCATTTTCTGCTTTAGCGCACAAACCATGCTCGACGAGATGGCATCGCATTGCCCCGCGGTGATCCAGGCCGCCTCCGACAGCTACGAGAACGGGCGCTTCAGTCAAGGCGAAGGCTTTGCCAAAATCGAACTCGCGCCTGAGCATTTCGGCTCCGCCCCGCGAATCTCGCTCGACCACGCTGTCATGGAGAAGACGAACAAACTTGCCGTGGTTGCCTGCGACATGGATTGGAACGACATCGGATCCTGGAACGCAATGGCCGATTTGATCGCCCCCGACGAAAGCGGGAACAGGATACGCGGCGATGTGCATATGGTCGACACGACCGGCAGCTATGTGAGCTCCGACAAGCGCGTCATCGGCACGGTCGGTGTCAGCGATCTGGTGATCGTCGATTCCCCGGACGCTTTGCTTGTCGCATCCCGCGACCGCGTTCAGGACGTCAAGAAGCTGTTCGAGGGCCTCAAGGCTTCAGGACATGAAGCTCACCTGGTCCATAGCACGGTACACCGGCCGTGGGGTACCTACACGGTTCTTGAGGAAGGCGAGCGCTTCAAGATCAAACGCATCGAGGTGAAGCCCGGTCGGCGGCTGAGCCTGCAGATGCACTATCATCGTTCGGAGCACTGGGTCGTGGTCAGCGGCTCCGCGAAAATCGTCAATGGCGAGCAGGAGTTGTTCCTGGCGACAAACCAATCAGCCTACATCCCCTGCGGCCATAAGCATCGGCTGGAGAACCCAGGCAGAATTGACCTGGTGATCATTGAAGTGCAGAGCGGCGATTATCTCGGCGAGGATGATATCGTTCGCTTCGACGACGTATATGGTCGAACGTAGATTTCACCCGCATGACGAGAACGGTCAACGTGTCGCTGACTAATTACCACTAGGAAGGCCGTCTGCCCACTCAGGACCGGATGCTTGTGGAATCGGGAATTGACCAAGGCAGCGGCGAATGACCGCAATCGGCATCAGGGTGGGACAAATCAACCGGAAAAGACCGGAGAGCATAGTAACGCAACACAGTCCCACTGTCGAATAGCCTTTGATATTTCTGACTTTCCAAGCACCCTCAGGGCCCACCAAAATTATATCAATGGCTTATGGCCGACTTCGCTCTGAAGTGGGCCAAATCGACCTCGCTATCCCCGCAGCACTCAGTTCGATTGTTTTCTCATGAAAACGAGCAAGGACCGGGGGAGGGCGATCTTGTGCTGGCTTCTATGTCCAATCTTGCTCCTGTTCGTCGTCAGGTTGTGTGCAGCCACATAGCGCGGCTATCGCGAGGCTGGAAGGCCTCCGATCGATAGGTGCGGCGAACGGCGGCAACGAGGTGCGAATAGGATGGCTGAGCGTATGATCGAGAATACCGCAGTTGCGGTCTAGCGCGAAATGCAGCGTCTGTGACTCATCGGTCATTGCAGCGGGAAATCATGACCCTAAGCCGCCCTTCATCAGCCCACCAGCGCCCAGAAGAAGGCGAAGATCCGTCACAATGCCTACCTGTACCAAGGCTTCAAGCAGTTCACCGCGAATGTGAAGACCGCCAGCCATTGCTTCTTCATTTTCGGCCATTCGCTCGCTACGAATGACGACCACATCCTTAACCGCATAGCGCGTGGCAAGTTTCTGGCATCTATGGTGAACCAGCATCCGCGGATAACCAGCGGATCATGAACCACGCGAACGAGCTAGCGGTGCAGCGCAACGAAAAACGGCCGCTTGATGTCGTCTTTTATGATGCTGCTACAGTTCATATCTGGGGTTTAGGCTTAGAAGCGGAATGACTGCCAACCAGGTCATCGAGCCGGAAACTGACCGGCCGGTCGGCCCAAAATGACATTCAGTTGCCTCCAGCCTTTCGACACGAGCCACTTCACGATCTCGCGATTGCCAGCTAGCGGCTTGTTGCTCGAGCTGCGCGATCCTAGTCTGTGGTCGCTATGCCTCAGCAAGAAGAGTCCGGTTCCTAGCCGGGCGGAGGCGCAACGAGATAGCCAGCTCAGGACAAGGAGAGCAAGCCATGGTCGCTTTTACCCTCAATGGCGAGGCGCGAACACTCGACGTCGATCCAGAGATGCCGCTGCTCTGGGCGATCCGTGACGGCATCGGACTCACAGGAACGAAATTCGGTTGCGGCCTTGCCCAGTGCGGCGCTTGCACGGTTCACGTTAACGGCATGCCGACGCGCTCGTGCCAGACCGCAGTCGGCGCCATCGAAGGAGCCTCGATCACCACCATTGAGGGCGTGTCGGGCAAGATCGGCGAAACGGTCCAGGCCGTGTGGGCCGAGTTCGACGTACCTCAATGCGGCTATTGCCAGTCTGGCCAGATCATGTCGGCCGTGGCCCTCCTGACAGAGACGCCGAAGCCGACGGACGATGATATTGATTCGGCGATGAGCGGCAATCTCTGCCGCTGCGCCACCTATCATCGCATCCGCGCGGCCATCCACGAGACCGCCAACCGGCTGGAGACTTGAGGCATGTTGCAGTTTCTCCCGAAGCATAATGCCGTGGGGCCCACGCGCCGCCAGTTCCTCCTCGGCACGGCCGTCACCACCGCGGGCCTCGCCGTGGGCTACCGGCTAATGATGGCCGCGCCCGCCAACGCACAAACGACGCCTGCAGCGGTCCAGGCGAACCCCTTCCAAACCTATGTCGAGATCACACCGGAGAACCGAATCGTCATCCACTCGTCGCAGTTCGAGATGGGACAAGGCTCCTATTTCGGCATCGCCACCCTGGTTATGGAAGAGCTCGACGGCGCCTGGGCGCAGGTCCACGTGGTCGGCGGATATGGCAATACGGCGCTCTACGGCAATCTCGCCTGGGGCGGGGCCGCGCAGGGAACCGGTGGCTCCACGTCGATGAGCTCGTCGTGGGAGCGCTACCGCAAGGCGGGTGCTGCCGCACGGGCCATGCTGGTGGCGGCCGCGGCGCAGCAGTGGGACGTGCCAGCCGGCGAGATCACAGTGGCTTCCGGGGTCGTGTCGCACGCCTCAGGGATGCAGGCGCGCTTCGGTGACCTGGCTGAAGCCGCAGCGGGAATGCCGGTTCCCGACGACGTGCCGCTAAAGCCGCGCGACAAGTGGGCCCAGATCGGATCGGACAGCCTCAAGCGCTACGATTCCGCCGGCAAGACCAATGGCGCGCAGACCTACACGATCGACCTCAAGATGGATGGACTCAATACGGCCGTTATGATCCATCCGCCGAAGTTCGGCGCTGAGATCGAGAGCTTCGACGCCTCCAAGGCCAAGGCACTCGACGGCATTGTCGATGTCGTCCAGACGCCGCGCGGCATTGCCGTGGTCGGCAGGGACATGTGGACGGCGCTCAAGGGCCGCGATCTCGTGGAGGTGACCTGGAACGAAGAGAAGGCCGAAAGGCGCGGCACGGCCGAGATCATGGCCGAATACACTAAGGCAGCAGACGATCCGGGCGCGGCCACCGCGCGCGACGACGGTAACACTCCCGCAGCGTTGGCCAGTGCTGAGAAAGTCATCCAAGGGCACTACGAATTCCCCTATCTTGTCCATGCTTCGATCGAGCCACTCAACGCGGCCGCCCGAATCAACGAAGACGGCACCATCGACGTCTGGGGCGGACACCAGATGCCCGACCTTTATCAGGCGGCTGCCGCTCAAGTAGGCGGCACCACGCCGGACAAGGTGAGGCTGCACGTGATGAAGACCGGCGGCAGCTTCGGCCGCCGAGCGGTCTCGGACGCAGATCTCATTATCGAAGCTGTTTCCACAGCGCGTGCACTGGGACCCGGCAAGCCAGTGAAGGTGCAGTGGACCCGCGAGAACGACATGCGGGGTGGGCGGTACCGGCCGGCCTATGTGCACGCAGTCAAGGCGGGGCTCGACAAGGAAGGCAATGTCGTCGCTCTCCATGACCACATCGTGGGCCAATCGATCGCGGGCGGTTCGCCCTTTGCGGCGATGATCGAGAACGGCATCGATCCGACCTCCGTGGAGGGCGCCACCAACCTGCCCTATGCGATCCCGAACCTGAAGGTCGAGCTGACCACCACGGACGTGAACATCCCAGTGCTGTGGTGGCGTTCGGTAGGCTCCACCCACACCGCTTACGCAATGGAAACCCTGATTGATGAGCTCGCCGCCGCTGCGAACCGTGATCCGGTCGACTTCCGCTTGTCGATGCTCGGTCACCATTCACGGCATGCCGGCGTGCTGAAATTGGCTGCTGAGAAGGCAGGCTGGGACAAGCCTCTGCCGGAAGGCCATTTCCGCGGCGTGGCCCTGCATGAAAGCCTCTCGACCTATGTCGCCGAGGTGGTGGAGATCACCTTCAACGATGGAAATGATTTCAAAGTCGACCGCGTCGTCTGCGCGGTAGATTGCGGCACCGCGATAAATCCTGACCAGATCCGCGCTCAGATGGAGGGCGGTATCGGCTTCGGGCTAGGCGCGATCCTCCAGGAGGAGCTGACCCTGACGGGCGGTGTCGTAGACCAAGAGAACTACGACACCTATATGCCGCTCAGGATCGAGCAGATGCCGCGCGTCGAGGTGCACATTGTGCCGTCCGACGAGCCGCCCACGGGCGTTGGCGAGCCGGGTGTGCCGCCGATCGGCCCGGCCGTCGCCAACGCGCTACGGGCGGCGACGGGCAAGACGATCCGCAAGCTGCCGATCATAAAGAACTTGTCAGCATAGCCGGGAATGACACCATGAAAACGGCCGGATGAAGATCGCGGTCGTAGGTCGTTTTTGAACGCCTCCTGACAGGCGATCACCTCCATTCGATCAATTTCCGGCGGCTGCCCGGTCCAATATCCGGTTTAGAGACGGTAACCCGTGTTCTGAACGACCGCAGACGGTCGTTGGTGCTGGTAGCACTAAAGAACCGCTTTCGAGACGCAAACGCCGCACGCAAATGTCTCGAAAGGGTCGATAGTGTTGAAAAAGTCCGGGTTGCAGCAGTCCTGAAGCACTGATTCAATCTTCGTCGTAAGAGGAGATTGAGTCGATGATGG
>NZ_JAMYRZ010000075.1:0-15876 GCF_040321675.1 Mesorhizobium sp. M0296 | reverse complement strand
ATTGGTCATGGCACTTCCCCTTCCACGGGAATCGGTGATCGCAACGTCACCACCGTGCCATGGCCGCTCGCCCCTCAGAGCAAGCGCCGTTCTCTCTCCAACACTTTTTGCAGAACCTTCAGCACACTATCCCTACTGGCACCGGACCCCACTGGTTTTCGCGCGGCTGGGTCGGGATCAGCGCAAAGATCAGGATGATGACGGTGCCGAAGGTCGGGATCAGGAAAAGCAGGAAGAGCCAGCCGGTCAGGCCGGTATCGTGCAGGCGACGCACGTTCAGCCCGAACCACGGCAGGGCTGTCGCCAGCAGGAAGAGACCGGAAAGGCCGACCGTCACTGCCGGCAATTCACTGTTGTCGAGATTGCCCATGGCGTCGTCGATAAAGACGCCGAGTCCTATGACCACAATCAGCGCGATCGTCCAGAACAGACAATAGCCCCAATACTCTTTGCGGCGGGCACGGCCGGCGAAGTTGAAGTAATTCTCGGTCAGACCCCGCCAGAAGTAGCTCCACAGGCCAGCCGATTCGGCCGGACTTTGTTCAGCGGAACGGCCGAAATGTTGCGGCTGACGTGCCGCGGGCGCATTGCCGGCCTGAGTTAGGGCGGCGGTTGCAGTGGAGGCGTCGGCGGGCGCACTGGCAGGTTGGGCGCGGATCGAAAAAACATCGCGTGCCCGTCCGCCAGCCGGCTGGAATTCGACGGTCGTACCTCCGGCAACCGATGCTTCGCGGCGCAAATCTTCGCGCCCCAAAGTGTAGCGGTTGCCGTCGGCTCCGGTGATGAAGCCGAAACCCTGGTCTTCGTCGTAATGAAGAACTTCGCCGCGCATGTCCTGCCCACCCCCATCTCCCCGCCCCAGACTGTGCAAAGTTCCGGCAGACCGCAAGGGGCGTGCGGAAATGGAGAGTGCTGGCTATTTACCCCGGCCGTTTCTTCGATTTCTTGTGTTTCGCAGGTCCGCCTTCGAACTTCGCCTTGGCCGGTTTCCCGGCCCAGGGCTTCGCCTCGAATGCCGGGCGCTGGTCGGCCGGTGCGCGCTTCTCGAATTTGGGCGTGTTCTGATCGAAGGTGCGCTTGCCGCGGTGCGGCTTCTTGTCGGGTCGTGGTTCTTGATAGCCGGCCCGCGACAAATCCGGCGTGCCGTCCAGCCGCTTGACCGCAATGTTGCCCTGCAGCTTCCGGTCGGGGCCGATCGCAGCGAGGAAACGCTCGGCCCAGTCCGCCGCGATCTGCACGAAGGTTTCCTCCGGCTGCATCTTGATGGCGCCGATCTCGCGCTTGGAAATACCGCCTGTCCGGCACAGCATCGGGATCAGCCAGCGTGGCTCGGCATTCTGCCGGCGTCCGACCGACAGCGAGAACCAGACGCTGTTGCCGAAATCGTCGCGGCGGCTCGGTGCCTCGTCCCGGCGCGCAAATTTTTCGCCCGACGGCGTGAACGGTGCCACGTCGAGAAGATCCTCCGGCGCCGAGTGGCTGGAGCGGCACATCCGCACGAAGGCGGCGGCAACCTGTTCGGGCCCGTGCTGATCGAGAAGCGCCTCGACGAAGCCGCGCTCCTCATCCTTCATAGGCTCGCTGAAGACCGGATCAGCGAGAATGCGCTCATCGTCGCGCCGTATCACGTCGTCGGCCGACGGCGGGCTTGCCCATGTCGCCGCAAGGCCGGCACTTTGCAGCAGCCGCTCGGTGCGCCGGCGGGCATTGTTGGGCACGATCAGCGCGCTGACGCCCTTGCGTCCCGCACGACCCGTGCGTCCGCTTCGGTGCAGGAGCGTTTCCGGGTTGGTCGGCAGGTCGGCATGGATCACCAGCTCCAGATTGGGCAGGTCGATGCCGCGTGCCGCGACGTCGGTGGCGATGCAGACCTTGGCGCGGCCGTCGCGCATCGCCTGCAGCGCGTGGCTGCGCTCGTTCTGGCTAAGCTCGCCGGACAGCGCCACGACGGAAAAGTTGCGATTGTTGAAGCGCGCCGTCAGATGGTTGACGGCGGCGCGGGTGTTGCAGAACACCAATGCATTCTTGGCCTCGTAGTAGCGAAGCACGTTGATGATGGCGTTTTCGCGGTCCGCCTGGGCGACGCTCAGCGCCCGGTATTCGATGTCGAGATGCTGCTTTTCCTCGCCGGAGGCCGAGATGCGCACAGCATCGCGCTGGTAGCCCTTGGCCAGCGTGGCGATGGAGCGCGGCACGGTCGCGGAAAACATCAGCGTGCGGCGATCGGCGGGTGCGGCATCGAGGATGAATTCCAGATCCTCGCGAAAGCCGAGATCGAGCATCTCGTCGGCCTCGTCGAGCACCACTGCCTTGAGCGCCGACATGTCGAGCGAATTGCGGGTGATGTGATCGCGCAGGCGGCCGGGCGTGCCCACGACGATATGGGCGCCGCGCTCCAGCACGCGCCGTTCGGTGCGCATGTCCATGCCGCCGACGCAGGACGCCACCGTGGCGCCGGTCAGTTCGTAGAGCCATTCCAGCTCGCGCGTTACCTGCAGGGCCAACTCCCGCGTCGGCGCCACAGCCAGCGCCAGGGGTGCCGCCGCGTGGGAAAAGCGCTCCGCGCCATCGAGAAGGGTCGGCGCCAAAGCCAGACCGAAGGCGACGGTCTTGCCGGAGCCGGTCTGGGCCGAAACCAGCGCATCGGCCTGGCCAAGCTCGAGAACGGCGTTCTGCACCGGCGTCAGCTCGACATAGCCGCGTTTTTCCAGCGCCTTTGCCAGCGCGGGAACAATAGCTTCGAAGTTGGACATCTTGCTCTTTCGAAATTCGGATTCTGAATACCCGGCGACGGGTCAAATGTCGGCAAGCGCCACAGACGGGCGCCACGAGCCAGACGATGCTCGTTCGTACTTGGTGCCGCCGTCATTGTACAGGGCGGGCGGGTCGGCCTGCTTGCGATTGACTCTAGACGTAAACCGCGTAAAAGCCGGCACCGAACGGGATAGTTTTCGATGCGCGGCCTTTTGATGGCGCTTTCTGCCTTCGACATCCCCGGCCCCAATGCGAACCATTGGGCCGGGCGCGTCGCTGCGTCTCCTCGTTCCAGCAAAATCACGTTCTTGCTCAAAAAAACCGGCAAAACGACCACCAAAACGGTCTGATTCCCTTGGCCTAACCACCCTCTCCCGGTCCGGCCCGGGGGTTGAAACCCGCACCGGCCGGCGGGTTTTCTCCAGAAAACGAGCGGAGAGGGACAGGAGATTTCGATGAGTTTCAAGGTTGCGATCGTCGGCGCCACGGGCAATGTGGGCCGGGAAATGCTCAACATACTCGAAGAGCGCGGCTTTCCGGTGAGCGAGGTGGTGGCGCTGGCCTCGCGGCGCAGCCAGGGGACGGAAGTGTCGTTCGGCGACCGCACGCTGAAGGTCAGAGCGCTCGACCAATATGATTTTTCAGATACCGACATCTGCATCATGTCGGCCGGCGGCAACGTCTCCAAGGAATGGTCGCCGAAGATCGGCAAGCAGGGCTGCGTCGTCATCGATAATTCGTCGGCCTTCCGCTACGACCAGGACGTGCCGCTGATCGTTCCGGAAGTGAACCCGGATGCGATCTCGCTGTTCACGCGCAAGAACATCATTGCCAACCCAAACTGCTCGACGGCGCAGCTGGTCGTGGCGCTGAAGCCGCTGCATGACGCGGCCACCATCAAGCGCGTCGTCGTCGCCACCTACCAGTCGGTCTCCGGCGCCGGCAAGGAAGGCATGGACGAATTGTTCACGCAGACGCGCGCGGTGTTTGTCGCCGACCAGGTCGACGTCAAGAAGTTCACCAAGCGTATCGCCTTCAACGTCATCCCGCATATCGACGTCTTCCTCGACGACGGCTTCACCAAGGAAGAGTGGAAGATGGTGGCCGAGACCAAGAAGATGCTCGACCCGAAGATCAAGCTGACGGCGACCTGCGTGCGGGTGCCGGTGTTCATCGGCCATTCGGAAGCGGTCAACATCGAGTTCGAGAAGCCGATCACCGCCGATGAGGCGCGCGAGATCCTGCGCGAGGCGCCGGGCTGCCAGGTCATCGACAAGCGCGAGGACGGCGGCTACATCACGCCGCTGGAATCGGCAGGCGAGGACGCCACCTTCATCTCGCGCATCCGCGAGGACTCGACCATCGACAACGGCCTGTCGATGTGGATCGTCTCCGACAATCTGCGCAAGGGCGCGGCACTCAATGCGGTGCAGATCGCGGAACTGCTGGTCGAGCGCGGGCTGATCCAGCCGAAGAAGAAGGCGGCATAGTTCGCTCACGGCCGTATCGCCGCTAGCGCGGCTGGCCTCCGCGGGGGCGCCGGACGACCGGCGGCCTGCGGTCGCAGGCTCGGCCTTCGGCGGTTGTTTCGCTCACGGCCGTATCGCCGCTAGCGCGGCTGGCCTCCGCGGGGGCGCCGGAAGGCCGACGGCCCGCAGTCGCAGGCTCGGCCTTCGGCCGTTAGCGCCCTTCTCCCCGAGAAGGTGCCGGCAGGCAGATGAGGGGCACAGGCGTCTCAAATAGGCAGCAAGGCGACGGCGTCACAGCCGGTTCTCCTCCGCTAGGTCCAACAGCAACTCCACCGCCTCCTCCGCCTGGTCGGCGGGCACGAACAGATGATCGTGGTAGAAGGCCGAGACCGGATTGACGCCGATGCCGGCGGTGGCCAGCCGCGCGGTGATGGCGGCGAGGAAGCCGACCGCTTCCAGCGACGAATGGATGTTCAGCGTCAGCATCCGGCAGCGGAACACGGTTTTCAGTCCAGCGGCCTTGGCATGGTCTTCAAGCACGATCAGCGTCGTGCCCTCGCGCTCGCGAAATAGCATCACCGGGTGGAGCCTGTCGGGAACGGGCGCATCGGGTGGCAACGTGGTGAAGACATGAACGCCGGCAAGCAATTCCGGCGTCATTGCCGCCAGTAACTTTTTCAGGTCGGTCTCTCCGGCCATCGGTTGCTTTCGTTGTGCGATCAGGCGGCGGCTGCCGTCGAGCGTCGGAAGACACCCCTACGGATTTTCAATAACGCCCTCCATCTCACCTCGCAAGGTGGACTTGACCAGGTTCGTTGCTGGCTGAACTTGTACATCCCAGGTCGCCGTCCCCGGGAGTGAAAAAGAACTGGAGGCATGTCGGATCGCCATCCTGGGCCGCGTCCTTGGTTCGAGCTGGCGAAGGAGCCAGTGCTCACAACGACCGGAGGGAACGTCAATGACCATGTCTCAGGCAGCACCCGTCTCATCGCGTGCCTTGTGGGCCGGCCGCGTGCTCAGCGCCGTCATCGTGCTGTTCATGATCTTCGACGGCGTCATCAAGCTACCGCCGCTCGAAATCGTCACCCAGACCATGGTGCAGCTCGGCTGGCCGGCCGATGCCAATGTCTCGCGCATGCTCGGCATCATTGGACTGGTCTCGACAGCGCTTTACGCGCTGCCACGCACCTCGGTGCTCGGCGCCATCCTGCTCACCGCCTATCTCGGCGGCGCCGTCGCCACGCATGTGCGTATCGGCAGCCCTTTGTTCTCGCACATACTGTTCGGCGTCTATCTCGGCGCCGTCCTCTGGGGTGGCCTGTATCTGCGCGATCCAAGGGTGCGCGCGTTGTTCCCGTTCAGCCAATAGCGGCGACATCGAAAGCCGTTCGATGGTGGCCACGCCGCCAGAGCGGGCGCGGTCTGCCGCCGCCTTTCTACTCTTTGGATCAAATTGAGCGCCGCCGGGCGGCAGCCGATCTTCTTCTTTGGATCAAATCGCCTGGTTGCGAGTTAGGGGGTGCAGCGGCGAGGACGGCACCCTGTTGGAGAGGAACGACAATGAAAAAGGTGATGATCTTGATGGCCTTGATGGTCCCGCTCGGTGCCTGCTCCCGTACTGAGCAAGGCGCGGCAGTTGGTGGCCTGGGCGGTGCGGCGGTCGGCGCTGCTGTGGCCGGCAACCCGACCAAGGGCGCGGTGATCGGCGGTGCGGCCGGCGCTTTGGCCGGTGCACTGATCGGCCGTGCCAGCGAAAGCGGCCAATGCCGTTATCGCGATCGTAACGGTCGTGTCTACGTTGCGAGTTGCCCGGAAGGCTATTGATCGGGCCGCATCATATGGATGCAATAGCAAAACGGCGGGCAGGGCCCGCCGTTTCGTGGTTGTGGAGATGATTTTATTCGGCGCTGGCGGCTTCCGCCTCGGCCGGCGCGGCTGCGGCGGCGGCAACGGCCGCGGCGGCATCTTCCTGCGCCTTCTTCAGCAAGGCTGCGCGCTCCTGCGCCTTCTTGCCGGGCTCGGCCTTTTTCGGGTTGGCGCGCGCTTCGCGCTTGGCGATGCCGGCTTCATCGAGGAAGCGCAGCACGCGGTCGGTCGGCTGGGCGCCATGCGACAGCCAATGCTTGACGCGCTCGGCGTCGACCTTGACGCGTTCGCCGTCCTTGGGCAGCAGCGGATTCCATGAGCCGAGCGACTCGATGAAACGGCCGTCGCGCGGCGAACGCGCGTCGGCGACGACGACATGGTAATAGGGACGCTTCTTCGAGCCCGCACGGGCCAATCGGATTTTCAGTGGCATTTCTTTTCTCCTAAAAGCTCTGATTTGGTTGATCGGTTGGTGGCTGGTCCTCAGCCGGTTTTCGCTACGCCGTTGGATGCGGCGATCTGCTCGTGATGGCGGATCACTTCGCGGACGACGAAGTTCAGGAATTTCTCCGCGAAATCCGGGTCGAGATGGGCGTCCTTCGCCAGTTGGCGAAGACGGGCGATCTGCTCCTGCTCGCGCGCCGGGTCGGCAGGCGGCAGGCCATGTTCCGCCTTCAGCACGCCGACTGCCTTGGTGCAGCGGAAGCGCTCGGCCAGCATATGGATCAGCGCCGCGTCGATATTGTCGATCGAGGCGCGATAATTGGCCAGCGCCGCACGCGCGTCCGCCATGTCCTTCTCTTCGTTCATGGCGCCCTCACTTCTTCTTGCCGAGGCCATTCTTGCCAAGCATTGGCAGCCCGCCACCGCCCGGCAGGCCGGGAAGTTTCATGCCGCCGGGCAGCCCAGGCAGGCCACCGCCACCGGGAAGACCACCGGGCAGGCCCTTCATGCCGCCGAGCCCGGCCGCCTGGGCCTGCTTCTGCAAGGCGTCGAGCTGCTTGGGGTCCATCTTGGAGAGGTCCGGCATGCCGCCGCCCATCATGCCGCCTGCGCCGCCAGGCATCATGCCGCCGAGCCCCATCTTGGAAGCGAGGCCGCCCATCATGCCGCGCATCAGGCCGCCGCCTTTGCCCTTGCCGCCCATCGCCTTCATCATGTCGGCCATGCCGCGATGCATCTTCAACAGTTTGTTGATTTCGGCCGCGTTGGTACCCGAGCCGGCGGCGATGCGCTTCTTGCGCGAGTGCTTCAGAATATCGGGGTTGGCACGCTCGGCCTTGGTCATCGACGAGATGATGGCGAGCTGGCGACCGAACATCTTGTCGTCGAGCCCGGCGGCGGCCATCTGGTCCTTCATCTTGCCCATGCCGGGCATCATGCCCATGATGCCGCCCATGCCACCCATTTTCGACATTTGCTGAAGCTGGCCGGCGAGGTCGTTCAGGTCGAACTTGCCCGACTGCATCTTCCTGGCCATCGCCGCGGCCTGTTCGGCGTCGATGTTCTCGGCCGCCTTTTCGACGAGGCTGACGATGTCGCCCATGCCGAGGATGCGGTCGGCGATGCGCTTGGGGTGGAATTCCTCCAGCGCGTCCATTTTTTCGCCGGTGCCGATCAGCTTGATCGGCTTACCGGTGACGGCGCGCATCGAGAGCGCCGCACCACCGCGGCCGTCGCCGTCCATGCGGGTCAGCACGAGGCCGGTGATGCCGACGCGCTCGTCGAAGCTTTTTGCCAGATTGACGGCGTCCTGGCCGGTCAGCGAATCGGCGACCAGCAGGATCTCGTGCGGCGACGACATCTTCTTGATGTCGGCCATCTCGACCATCAACGGCTCGTCGATATGGGTGCGGCCGGCGGTGTCGAGGATGACGACGTCATGGCCGCCGAGCTTGGCCGCCTGCACGGCGCGGCGGGCGATATCGACCGGCGTCTGGCCGGCGACGATCGGCAATGTGGCGACCTTGACCTGCTCGCCGAGCTGCCGGAGCTGCTCTTGCGCGGCGGGACGCCGCGTGTCGAGCGAGGCCATCAAGACTTTCTTGTTTTGACGGTCGGTGAGGCGCCTGGCGATCTTGGCCGAGGTCGTCGTCTTGCCGGAACCCTGCAAGCCGACCATCATGATGACGACCGGAGCCGGTGCATTGAGGTCGATGGCGACGCCCTCGGCGCCGAGCATGTCGACCAGCTCGTCATGGACGATCTTGACGACCATCTGGCCGGGCTTGATCGACTTGACCACGGCGGCGCCGACGGCCTTCTCGCGCACCTTGTCGGTGAAGGAACGCACCACTTCCAGCGCCACGTCGGCCTCGAGCAACGCACGGCGCACCTCGCGCAGCGCCGCCGAGACATCAGCCTCCGACAAGGCGCCGCGGCCGGTGAGGCCGTTCAGGATCGAACCAAGGCGCTCTTGCAGGGACTCAAACATTGGTCAAACCGCCGTGCGAGAGCGCCTTGGATTCATGCTGATCCCCGTCGGGCCTGCGGCCCTCCACGCCTCTTGTGCGTTCCTGTAGCGATTCAAACATTCTTTTTCCTTTTCCCTGGCACCCGGATGATGCCCGAGAGGTAATGCGTTCGCGCCGACTGTCCAAGCAAAAGCCGGTCCGGGCAAAAGCCCAAAGCCAAAAAGCACCCGGGGGCGCACAGCGCTGCCGGGTGTTGGCCTCCGGGATCGATTTACAGCACTTCACCTCAAAGAGGTTTCGGCGTCCCGGTCGGTTTGCTCGGAGGAATACTCGTCGCGGAATTTCGCGGCGTGTAGACAGGAAATCGGCCGCAGAGTCAAGCTTTGGTCAAGCTTTGAGCCGAATATGCTCAGGGCGACCAGGCAACGCGCATCAGCGCACGCCGCCGGCGCGCGGCATATCCGGTTCCACTTTCAGCGGTGAGCGCGGATGTAAAAGCAGCAGAACGGTCAACAGGCTGCTGACGATGCCGATCGAAGCGATGAGGACGGCGTCTGAAGTCGTCCAGCCGGCGGCTTCGAGCGGCTTGGCGTTGAACAGGGCGAAGGAATTATAGCTTTGCTGGTGCGAAATCAGCAGGAAGCCGGTCAGATTGTTACCGAGATGGGCACCAAAGCCGGCACCGAGATTACCGGTTGCATAGACCAGAAGCGTTAGCAGCAGCGCAAAGGCGGCGATCGAGGCCAGCACGCAGGCATTGATGGCAGCGCTCGAACCTGGGCTCCAGTGCAGGGAGGTGAACAGCAATCCCGGCAGCAGCGCCCAGATGAAAGGGTTCCGGAACCGGCTCGCCAGGCCCCTGAGCAGATAACCGCGAAACAGCATCTCCTCCGACGAGGTCTGCAGAAAGGTCAGGGCGGTGATCGGGATCAGGAACGAAAGCCACGCGGACAGGCCGATCGCGCCGCGCGCGATGTCGGGCTGCAAACCATAAAGCAGGATCTCGGAAAGCAGCGAGGTGATCAGCACCGCGGTCAGTCCTTTCAGGAACCCCGACCAAGAAATGCGCTGGCTGACGCCAATCAGGGCTGTCAGCTTCTCGCGATGGATCCAGCGCATGGCAGCCCAAAGGCCGAGCCAGATTCCGGCAAATGAAGCCAGCGCCGCGAGGATGCCCGCAGGAGAGGCCATGAAATCCTGCACTGCTCCTCCACCTGGCGGGGCGGTGCCAGACGATGCCTGCCAAACGGCAAAGGCATAGGTGCCGCCGAACAGCACGGCGGCAGTGGTTCCGAGCCAGAACAGGATGACGACCACCGCTCCAAGCAGAAGCCGCGGCAAAGTGGTCTTGTTGTTGGCGGTGTGCCGGTACTGTTGGAAGGCGGTTGGGTCGATCGTCACGCGGGCTCGCTGGCTGGTGCTTCGGCTCGCAAGGTCTAGAACATCGGCCCCAATGTGGAAACCGGTATTGCAGCGGCAATGCCGGCTTGTGGCAATGTCGGGAGTGCGAGCGGCCGCCATTACAGGGCGACCGCCCTGTTTGTATCGTCAGCGCACGACGTACACGATACGCCGGCTGCCCGGATCGACCAGTGCCGGCTGGCCGTTCACATAGACGTAGCGGTAATCATAGTCCGGAATCTCGCGCAGCTCGACGGTGTCAGGCAACGTCGCGCCCGTCACCACCTCGCCCTCCAGATAGACCGGATCGAGCCGATGCGTACGCACATAGGTACGGATCTCGGCCGGCGGTCTCCGGATAGGCTCGATCGCCTCGCCGGCGACGATTGCTCCGGTATAGCTGTCGGAATACTCGACGCTATCGGCGGGCGGCGTCACGACGGCAATGTCGGCGCCGGCCGGACGCTGTGTCAGGACCACACGGCTGCCGCCGAAATCGGCCGTCACATAGTCGGAATAGACCCAGCCCTGGCCGTTAGCCTCGGCGATAGTGCACCATTTGCTGTTAGCGATGCAGCCGTCGAGCGTCGCCGACTGGCCGGCCGCGAGCACGCCGATCACCGGATATTGCGGGCCGGGGCCGGCGCGTACATTGAGATCAGTGATGGCCGAGACGGCGGTGTCGGCCAATGCAGAGCCCGACATCGCTATGAGCGCTCCGGCCACCGCCGGAAACAATATGCGTTTCATGGTCTTCTCTCCGTTTCACAGTCCCTTGGCACGGAAAACGAAGCAAAGCCGCATGCGTTCCGGCTAAAAGGCTTCGGCCGGCTCACGATTTGTTCCAGTCGTTTTCGGCAGGTCGGTCAAAAGCTCGTGAACAAAAGCAAGTTTTTGCGCCGCCACGTCCGAGATGACGAAGGGATAGAGATCGGGCAGGCCCATGCAGCGGTTGATCGAGTTGGACGCCTCCGACAGCACCAGCCAGCGGTCGAGAATCCTTTCGAAAGGCTCTGGCCTGGAGGCGGGTTCCGATGGTGCCGGCTGCAGCTTGCCGCCGGTATCGGCGCGCGGCAGCTCGTTGGCTTCAACGGTTTCCAGCCGGCCGAGCGGGAAATTCAGGGCATGCACCATCTCCAGCGTGTCGGTGATGTGCATGTGATGCGCCCATGTCTCGGCCCAGTCCTCCCATGGGTGCGACGTCGCATAGGCCGAGATATGGCGCTGCTGCCAGTCGGGCGGCGCACCATCGGCATAATAGGTCTTCAGCGCCTGTTCGTAGCCGGCGCGCTCGTCGCCGAACAAAGCGCGAAAACCGGCAAGCTTTTGCGAATCGTCGCGGATCAGGCGGTCCCAGTAATAATGGCCGAACTCATGGCGGAAATGGCCGAGCAGCGTGCGGTAGTTCTCGCCCATCTCGACGCGACGCCGTTCGCGCTCTGCCGAATCCGCCTCGGCGACGTTGAGCGTGATCCGGCCGTTGTCATGACCCGTCAGGATACGTTCGCCGCCCGGACCGCCGCCGATCGGATCGGCAAGAAAATCGAAAGCGAGACCGATCTCGTCGCCAACGTCCTGCTTGGGTGCGACCGGCAGGCCGAAGGCGAGCAGCGAATAGACGGCACGCTTCTTTGCCGCCTCGACACGGATCCAGCGGCGGCGGTTGCCGTCGACCGACAGATCCGGGATCAGCTGGTTCAGCGCACAGGCGCGGCAGAAGGCGTGGCCGGGCTCCGCCATCCAGTTGCAGGCGCATTCGTCGGCATTGGTGCAATGGAAGACGTCGGCGCCGGACAGCGCGAAGCGCGCATGCTCGGGATCGTAGAGCACGAGGCTGGCGCAGTTCAGGCATTGCGCGTTCTCGAAATAGAGACGGTGGCCGCAATGCGGGCAGTCGAAAAGCTTCATTGGCGTCTCAAATCATTCGAAATGCGGAGGACGATACGAGCAGGAGAACGCCAAACGCCTGTCAGCTGCCCACGTTCCTGCCGGCCGATGCTATTTTGCCGCAAGCTGGGCGACGACCTCCCTGGCCACTGCCTCGCCCGACAATCTGGCGCCGCCGCAGGTCTGCATCAGCGGACCGGCCAAATGCTCGCCGGCGAAGAAGATCTTTTCCGCCACGGGCTGCATCAGCGTGGCGCGCGCTTGCGAGCGGCCGGGCCGCGCCGCCGCATAGGCGCCGCGCACGAACCGCTCAGCGCCCCAATTGGTCATCATTGCGCGTCCGACATGCTTTCGTATGTCGCCGCCAAAGATGCCGCAGAGCCGGTCGACGACGAAGTCGATGCCAGCCGCCTCGCCCGCCGCTGACATCTCCCAAGCGAAATCGCCGCCGACGAAACCGACCATCAAATCGAGGTCGAAGGGAAAGCAGAGGAAGTAAATGTCGTGCCGGGCCAACCGCTCGATCAGCAAATCGTCGAACGGCTCCAGGCCGAGTCTTGTACCGGATATTTCGACCGGCAGCTTGGTCAGCATGCCCATCGGCAGGTCGAAGAAGGCGGCGAAATGCGCATCGGGGAGTGCAGGCGAGAACGCAATCTCCTCGAAGGCGAGCACTGCCGGGGAGGCAGTGACGATGACCGCCTTGGCGCGGATGGTACCGCGATCGATGACGCAGGCTACGCCCGGCCCATCCCAGACGATCTTGCGCACCGGCGTCGACAGCTCCACCGGCACGTCGGCGCCGAAGCGGGCAACCAGCGTACCGAAGCCTTCCCTGGTGAAATAATTCGGATCGAGATCGGCGGCGACCTGAAAGTCGCGGATCGATATCTCGTCCTCGTCGGCGCCGAAATCCATCGGCCCGGCGAAGGTTGCGGCGGCGCGCGGCGCGTGTCCCTTGGCGAGCAATGCCGAAAGGCGGTCGTCGTCGCCTTCCCTCACCTGATGTGCCGCCACCAGTTCGAACAGCCTTGCGTCGGCCACCTTCATCGCCGCCTCCTCGGCTTCGCTTGCCTTTCGCTCACGGTAATAGAGATGATCGACATTCATGTCGTGGTGATGAAGCGTCCAGGCAGCGGCCTTCGCCTCGGGAAAGTAGGGATTGCGGTCCGCGGCATGCAGCCAGGCGCAGCCGATGTCGAACGGCACGCCGAAATGCTGGTCGCTGGTCCAGGCGCGGCCGCCAATGCGGTTCATCGCTTCCAACAATTTGAAGGAAAAACCGGCAGCGCGCAGGGTCTTGGAAGCCGAAAGCCCGGCTGAACCGGCGCCGATGATCACGACATCAACGTCTTCCATGCTTATTCTGTCCCCGCCACAATAATTACTTGATCGTAGGCAAATTCCCGGGCGTCCGCCAGTGTGGTGGATTTGAGGTTCCTGCTGTATTGAGTGCATCGGCGCAGCGCCGGGACAGTGACAAGCAGGTGTTTCGCAGGCAAGTTCGCAATTGGGAACGTGATTCAGGCAACCAGGAGAGCAGCATGGCATTTCTTGCCAAGGGGAAGATGTTTGTAGTGGCCACGGTGGTGGCGGTGCTTGCGCTGGCGACGGGCGCGCAGGCGGCGGCCAGCTGTGGCAAGAGCGGCGCCGGCTTCGAGGCATGGAAACCGGAGTTCGCCGCGGAGGCGAAGGCCGACGGTGTCGGCTCGAAGGGTCTGGCCGCTCTGGCTCGCGCAACCTACGCGACAAAGACGATCTCCGTCGATCGCGCCATCCATAAGGCTTTCAGCGGCTCAGTGGAAGCTTTCATGAAGCGCCGTGGCGCGTCCGCGATCATTGCCAGGGGCCGTGCGCTGAAGAAGGCCAATGCTGCGCTGTTCGACAAGATCGAAGGGAATTACGGCGTGTCGCCGGGCGTGTTGCTCGCCATCTGGGGCATGGAGACCGGCTTCGGTTCCGCCATGGGCAACCAGAATACGGTCTCCGCCATTTTAACGCTGGCCTATGACTGCCGCCGTCCGGAGTTCTTCTACCCGCATGCCATTGCGGCCCTGAAGCTGGTTGATCGCGGAGCGTTGAGCGCCTCGTCGGTCGGTGCCGCGCATGGCGAGATTGGTCACACGCAGTTCCTGCCCGGAAATGTTTTGACATATGGCGTAGGCAACAAAAACCTGCGTGACAAGGCCACTGCGTTGGCTTCTACCGCCAACTTCCTCAAGGGTCATGGTTGGCGACCGGGCGCCAGCGCGCAGGCGAATATCGGCGCAATTGCCGGCTGGAATTCGGCGAGCGTCTATCAACAGGCCATCGCCCGCATGGCCACGGCGATCGATGCCGACTGACAGGAAACGCAAAAACGACTGGGCTCGGTTTGGAAGCGCGAGGCGAGCATGAAGAGTCTCGCAACTGCGCAGGGCTTGCCTTGCCCTTTCGAACCTAGGACAGGCGATGATCTCGCTCTCGATCTCTGACTTCGATGCGGACCCCGAGAGGGTGACTGCGATCCTAAGCCTCGAACCGACACGCATAGTCCGCAAGGGCGACCCGATGCGTAACGGTTCCCCGCGCAAGAAGAATGGATGGAGCCTCGATGGTCCGCGGCAAAGGCTCCGGAGTGGGGCCGAGCACGAGAATGCGGTCAACTACCTGATCGAGCAGATGCGAGGTCGGGAGGAAGCCTTCGCCCGGCTGCGGCAGGAAGTGCGGCCGAAGCAGATTACGATCTATGGCGGGTTCTATACGTCCTACGACGAGCAGTGCGGCATCTGGCTTGAGCCGTCCGCGATGAGGGTGCTCGCGGATCGCGGTGTTGGCTGGGGCCTCGACCTTTTCGTTGAGGACGAAGCTCACCAACATGGAAGTGAGGTGTGAGCAGCCGTCCTGTCCGCATTGGGTCGTTTGCCGACTGGCTGGTTCCAAACTTGAGCGGGGTCTGATTCATAAGGGCATGAGCCGATACGATCTGACCGACTTCGAATGGCGGGCGATCGAGCCGCTGTTGCCCAACAAGCCGCGAGGCGTGCCGCGCGTAGACGACCGCCGGGTGCTGAACGGCATCTTCTGGGTGCTGCGATCGGGTGCGCCATGGCGCGATCTGCCCGAGCGCTACGGGCCTCGCACCACTGGCTACAACCGCTTCGTTCGATGGCGGATAGCAGGTGTCTGGGATCGGCTGATGGACGCCATTACCGAGGCCCATGACGGCACGGTGCAGATGATCGACACCTCTATTGTTCGCGTCCATCAGCAGGGTGCGACGGCAAAAAGGGGAATCGAGATCATTGTCTCGGTCGTTCCCGAGGCGGGCTGACGACCAAAATCCATGCTCTTGTCGACGCCGAAGGCAGGCCGATCAAGCTGACGCTCACGGCAGGTCAAATGAGTGACATCGCCTACGCAGCGGACTTATCAAGGATTTGCCCGAGGGTGCCATGCTGCTCGCCGACAAGGGCTATGATGCCAACGCGTTGCGCAATGCCGTCACCGAGCAAAAGGCATGGGCCAACATCCCGCCCAAGGCCAACCGCAAGGACCCGATGTGCTTCAGCCCCTTCCTCTACAAGGCCCGCAACCTCGTCGAACGCTTCTTCAACCAGGCCAAGCAGTTCCGTCGCATCGCAACTCGATATGACAAGCTGGCAGAAAACTACCTCGCTGCCCTCAAACTCGTCTCCGTCCGTATCTGGCTACGCGGTAACGAGTCTACGTCCTAGTCTAGAGCTTTGTTTTAACGCAATCCCGGACGGAAAACCGTTTCACGCTTTTCCTGGAATTGCGCTATTCGACCGAAAGTCCGGCCAAGCCCCGGGCGTGGAAACTTCGTCAAACACCGCCATCGGCCCGGTCGCGGTAAGGACGACGGACGCCGTTTCGCGCCCGAATACGCGAAGCGGGGCCGGCAATTCATATTGCTTGAGGAAAGGATTGCCGGAAGAAACGTCGTTCCAGCCGAGCTTTGCGGGCGTATCGGGGCGGTCGCTCAGCCAAAGGGCAAAACCACTAGAGCGGTTCCTGATTTGACGGAATCGAAGGGGATTCCGGATCAGTCGGTTTTGTGATTCAAGATGCTGGCTGGAGTGGAG
>NZ_JAMYRZ010000074.1:0-16369 GCF_040321675.1 Mesorhizobium sp. M0296 | reverse complement strand
CGTCTTCCTGAGCCTGCGCCCGCCGCAAGCGGGATATTGGTGCTGCCGCCAGGAGCGGCGACCGCATGTGAGGTGGATGAGGCCCGGCGACCGGGCCGCGTCACGTGATCGGGCTCAGACCTTGGACCGTGCAAAGGAGGAAAATCACACTTGACCATGTAATCCCCATGTGAGGCATATTTGGGCCGGCGCACGACGATCACACGCAGCTGCGCTGGAACGATGTCGAGCCGCTCGCTCACGTCCTCACCGATCCGATGCAGGCCGTTGCGGCAGCACGGGCAGGCGTGGTCATCGATGTCGACGACCATCTCCACGCGAGGCAGATGGGGTGGCATCGCGCCGCGGTTCGCCCGGCGCTTGGCAGTCTTTGCCTGTCGCTGGGCCGAAGAGGCCTGCTCGGCCTCTTCCTCGCCGGCGGCCTCGATCTGTTCAGCTTCCTCGAGCCCAAGAAGGAGCTGATCCTCGGGTAGCGTCTCGGCGCGACGGCCGAAGCGGTGACGCTGCAATTCCTTGATGATCTGGATCAGACGGGCGTTCTCGACGTCGCGCGCCAGGACCATCGCCTTCAGCGCATCCGGATCGTCGGGAAGCTGGTCAGCCGTCATCGCCATGAGCGGATCAGACCATATTCGCCGACAGCCCGCGACAGCAGAATCCGGCCTGATTCACTTCGTCGCGGGTCAGCCCGCCTGAACCGGAACGCGGGTCCGGCGCGCCTCGTGGACCCGCCGCCAGTCGAGACCTTCGAGCAGCGCCGACAGTTGCGCGGCCGTCAGTCGCATCATGCCGTCATGCACTTTCGGCCAGCGGAACTCGCCGTCCTCCAGACGCTTGGCATAAAGGCAGACGCCAGTGCCGTCCCAGAAGATCAGCTTGATCCGGTCCGTCCGCTTCGCCCGGAAGACGTAGACGGTCCCGCTGAACGGATCGGCCCCCATCGTCTCGCGCACCAGCGCAGCCAGCCCCTCCGCTCCTTTCCGGAAGTCCACTGGCTTCGTCGCCACCATGACCTTGACTGCTCCCGTCGGCCCGATCACGTCGTCGCCTTCAGCGCGCGGATCACTGCCTCGACCGTCTTGGCGTCGGCGCCCCGGCCAACGCGCATGGCGATGCCGTCGATCTCAAGCTCGATCACGCCGGCGTCGCGGACCGCCTTCTGCTTTCGTGGTCGTCCTGGGCGCTTCGCTGTGGGTTCGATTGTCGGCGCCGCCACAACCGCCGGCACAAAGGCAGGAGAATCTTGCTGCACCGACGCAGCCTGTTTACGCGCTTCCCGGCGCCAGGCGAAGACCTGCTGCGGCCTCAGGCCATAGCGGCGGGCGACCTCGGAAATGATTGCGTTCGGCTCCAGCGTCTCCGCGATGATCCGCGCTTTGTCATCCACAGACCACTGACGCCGGCCGCCAGCACCGTTGATTACCTCGAAACGTCGAGGCTGCCGCTCCGGGTCAAGCGTAAGGTCAAGTCCAGACACAAGCCGATCTCCGATCCCAATGCAGAACCGGCAACCTCACAGATCGCGACCACTCCCGAAAGGTGGTCCCGAAACACCGCTTACACCCCATTTCCGAACCCTGGGGAATAGGCCAATCTGCGGCTCTTGCCGGTTTTGGCTTCGCAAGATCAGCGGGGCGGATCAGGCGACGAGAATGGCGGATTTCAGAGCAGGCTCGGGTACGCTAACTCTCCGGAGCCGCGATCCCTCTCCGGGATGGCCAATGAGGGGGCGTTATTAACTTACGCTTCGTGGACAAAGCTTGACGCCAGACTGGGCACTGATCGGGCCGCTGCTGCCGGCAAAGCGGAGTGCCGGCCAGTGCAGGATAATCGGCGCTATTTCGAAGGCATGATGTGGATGGCTCGAACCGGGCCGCAATGGGGTCATCTGCATCATAACTGTGGCAAGTTGAACAGCGTCTTGCGCCGATACCGGCTTCCGTGAATCGCGCAACCTGCACCAAATACGCGGAAGAACTCCTGATCGTCGCGCTATAAAAGCGGCGATGGCGGCGGGAAAGTGAAGCTCTTCGAGCCGACGTGCGGGGTAGCGAAATCGGGCGAGCAGAGCCTTGCCGTCAAGCACCGGCAGAGTGAATAGCCATTTCAGCCTCCTCCTTGGGCCAGAAAAGTAATACCGGCCAAGACAAGTGCGAGGCCAATCCACTTGGACAGATGGAACGGTTCTCCAAAAAGATAACATGACGCAACCGTCACCATCGCAAATCCAGACCCCGCCACAATCGGATAAGCGATTGACACCTCCATAGAGTCGAGGGTCTTTGCATATAACACAACGTTTATGCCGTAAAATATAACTCCACCTATGAAGCCCATCGAGAGGAACTCGTCGGCGCGCCCCGCGTCAACTGGTAATGAGGTTCGGCTCCACTTTAGAAGTATACTGCCGATAGCAGAATTCACGCCAGCAAGAAGAACCTGAATAAGGGATAATTTGTTCATTCTAGACCATCCGTAAAACTATAGAAACGTCTGCATAGCGCCAATCACGGAACGACCGGTGTATTGTACACCCTATTGAGAGAGATACTGCAAATGCAAGGCCAATCAAATCTTTCGTACGGGGCAATCTGAAATCCGCAATTCCGCAGCCGAAACCGGAGTGTCAAGACCGGGCTCCGGAGCCCCAAGGCGGTCGCGTTCAAACAGTTCGCGCCAGCACTTTCGCCCACATCATTGACTCAAACCCCAGACAATTGTTGAAAACATGCTGAGTGATATCCTGCCGTTCAGAGCGAACCCGACTTCCAGTTACATGCCTCCTGCCCCATTGAGCATGTTTCATGCCAAAGCTGAAAAGTATTACTTATCAGCATGGTATCTCCTAACCGCAGCGTCCGATATCCGACATTTGTTAGACTGCAGACAAAGCGTTATGCAGTGCGCTTACGGCGTGAATCAAGGAGGTGCTCCGCTGCCAGCGGAACCTTGAAACATGGCAGCATGAGGTCCAGGCGATCGTTCAACAAACGCCTACGACACCCGCGGTTTAATCAGACATGTATTTGATTGGATGCAACTCACACCGTAACGATCAACCTCGGTGCCCCCCTTTGGCTGTAAGCGTCACGAGCACCGCACGGGTATCCTTGCTTGACAGAGGCAGGATTCAGATGCGGGCCGCTTTGACGCGCCTGGGCATGAGTGCTAGCGGATGGCGACGGCCGCCTTTGCAACGGCGGCGACGCCAACGTAGAACGGGCGCCAGAGCCTTGGAGCAAAATCGGTGGCGAGCAGGAAGGCAGTCGACCAGTGGAAGGGATCGAAGGAACCGCATTGCGCCGCGCAAAGCGCGGGCGCCAGGTTTCCGGCGTTTCGGCAAGGCTGGTCGAGATTCGGTTATAATTTGCAACGAACGTCTGCGCGGCGAGCGTCCCTTCGAGTGTCATCAGCGCTCGCTCACCGGCGTTAGTGCACGGATCTGGAGCATGACGGATGGGGGGCACGGTCGCTTCCCGTTCAGCAGGCCGACGTCGCAATCGGATGCCAAACCGAATGCTTGCCTGCGCACGCCCGAAATCGCCCGCTGCAAGGCAAAGGAAGCTTTAGAGCGCGCGTCATCAAAGATCGAGATCCGTCATGCTCCAGATCCGTGCACCAACGCCGTGTAGCTGATGGTCGCTGTGTTCATGCCATCGGGTGTATGCCGCAAATCCCGGACGCGAGTTAAGTTGATAAGACCGGCGACGGGCGAAGTGCACATCACGCCCAACCTGGCATGCCACTTGCTGCTGTGAGATTTGCCAGTCAAACGTCTGCGGGTTCTCGGGGATCAGCGGCTGAATGACAGCTTGTCGAAGCTGAGACCGGTGGGCTAGCGACGGCGACTCCTTGGGGATACGAGAGACGGCCATGGGTGCTCCGCAGCTACTGATCAGATATGGACGACTCTCATTGCGACCTCCTATATCTGACTGCGGTCGAGGCCGTTGGTGAGGCGTTTGTCGTTGAAGTGTGCGCCGTTCACTCCGAGACGAACTCAGCATAAGAAGCAAAATGACCAGAATTAAATGTCCCGCAGCTGGACGACATGCCTGGCTCACAGTGGCAATCCGCAAAAAAGTCCGCTCTTTGAGCCGGCTTCGCTTGTAGGGGAGGGATGGGGCGATGGCGAAGGAAAGACGCTTGGCAAAGGAAGATTTCAAATTTGGCAACGCAGCATGTTTTTTGAACCGGCAGTTCTTAGTCCTCAGATTCTGAAGGTAGCCAGCTTGCATCTACTCTACACGAGGAATTTATGAACACGTTGGCCGGACAAAACGCACTTCGACAAGCCGGGCAAAAGCGGATCGAGGCATCACATGCGCTCGACGGTGACGCCAAACGTTTGGTCCGATATTATCGTGAATGGGCTGGGTCCTACGAGTTGGACCTCGAGCGCGAACACTACCGCAGCCCCTTGATTGTGGCTGAACTGGCGGGCGCCGTGCAATCGGCCTACATCGGCAGAGAACGAGCAGCCATGACAATACTGGACGCTGGCTGCGGTACAGGCCTAGTTGGCATTGAGCTGGATCATCTTGGCTTCCGTTTAATCGACGGCTTTGATCTCTGCGAGACGATGGCCGAAATGGCAAGGCAAACAGGCACCTACCGCAATGTTCAAGGGGACGTTGACCTCAATAGACCACTCTCGGACTATTCCAGCGCCAGCTATGATATGACCGTGTGCTGCGGCGTCTTCACACTTGGGCATGTCCGACCGCATGGGCTGCGCGAGTTGGCCCGCGTGACGCGCTCGAGCGGATTTGTGGTGGTAAGCGCTGAAAGGAGCTATTCGGAGGCTACATCGTTTGAAAATGAAGTGCTATGTCTCCAGCAGGCGGGCGTCCTTACACCAGTACAATATCTGAGCAACGGAAGATACATCGGGGAGAAGGACGCGCACTACTGGGCGTTCCGAGTCCATCGGGTGCCGGCGGCGTAGGCGATCATCTCGCGTAGAAGATTCAGAATCCACGCGCTTCTTCTGATCCGCAGCTTATCATGGCGTCGATCCGGCGTTTCTCAGCGTTCAATCGCCTTCGATAAGCACAGACGCTACCCACTGTGCTACTGATCCACCACATGTCCGGGATGTCACCTTCTGTGACAGCCCTGTCCGTTTCAAGACGCCCATGTTCGGAATCCGACCTATTGAGGCGCAAGTATTCCGCCGTTTCGGCGCGAACTATGGCGTTGCGCCTCTTGTACGCACGGCCGCTTAGGTGGCACGCCGATTGCGTAAAACTGGGTGAATGATCCATCTCTGGCCGAGGAGGTCTATAGAAACTTGCTCGAACGGTCCAGATCAATACGACAGGCGCTGCACTGTTGGGTGTGGTCCAGCCAAATGGAGCTTTGCGGCCTATCTCACGGTGCCCGGTGTCATCCGCCAACCAGCGGCATTGCTACTTGTCACGGTTCGGCGGCAGCAAGCCAGCCGAGACGCAGGTCACCCATATTGTGCCAGCCAGAAAAGTCAAGTGCCGCAAGCGTAGCGCAGTGGTCGACGCCGAAACGCGAGCCCTGTTCCGACGAATCTCGCCTGCTGGCGGCAAATCACATGTTAACGAGCCTGAAGGGAGGCGATATGTCAATTCAGAATCCCACCCATCCCATCGGCCCCGTAGGAAGCGATGCGAGCATCTCGACTAGAGAGCTTGTAGCAGCAGCCGCCGATGAAGTTTGGAAGCCATACATATATCACCAGTGGTTCGATGGCGCAGATGGGGCCCAGATTTTCGCCGAGGACGGGCGGCAGCCAAGAATTCATTCTAGCGACGCTCTTTGTTGCGGCACATTCGGCGAGTTGCTGCAAGGCCAGTTGCCGGTCGCCTCCGTTCCCTGCGACCCTCACTTTTTGGTCACGATGCCCATCGCGCTCTTTGCGCGAGCTCACTTCATGCCAACTCCAGGCACACGATTGGTAACCGTTTATCCGTCACATAAAGTCAAAGCTAAACGACTGGCTGAGGACCTAGTGATAGCGCTCGGCGCCTCAGGAGGAATCCTCCTTTTGGAATCTGAGCTCCCCGAAGGCAAAGGACTCGCGAGTTCGTCTGCCGATCTTGTCGCGACTGCACGGTCAATCGCACGCTGCTTCAAGCGTAGAATTCGGACATCGTTGATCGAGAAGCTAATGGCGGACATTGAGCCATCTGACGGGGTGATGTACCCCGGTGTGGTCGCATACCAACAGCGATCATGTAGCCTTCTCTCTTTCCTTGGCCAAATGCCCCCACTTGCAATCGTTGGTATCGATGAAGGAGGGACGGTCGAAACCCTCGACTATGACCAACGGCGAGGTGAAATCTCCGCCGGGGACAGAGCAGAATACCACGAATTACTCGAGCGCGCACGGATCGCAATTCCGCAGGGTGACGCGGCGACAATAGGCAGAATAGCCACGGCAAGCGCGCTCCTGCATCAGGAGCGGGTTCCAAAGGAGCATCTGAACTCGATGCTGAAAGCATCCGAGGCCACTGGCGCTCTCGGGATCATAGTGGCGCACAGCGGCACAATGGTTGGAATCCTGCTTGATCGAATGGCGGCTGATTTTCCACGGAAGCTTCGGTCCGTGCTCGCCCATGTTTCGCCATTCGACAACTCGCCCAAAATATATCTGACGATGGCTGGCCGCGGTTGAGGTAAGTAACATGAACGCTGATCACAAATTCCTGCCATTCTCCGGATACTCCGATGCTTATGCTCTCCCCAAAATTATTAGATGTGAGACAAATCTTTATCTGTCGCAGTTCGCGTTCATGAAGCTTCTCCCCGCAAAGTACATCATTGAGAAAGCGCTGTCCCAAGGAACTTTGACGCACGGCATGAAAGTTCTCGAGACCTCGAGCGGAACCTTCGCGTTGGGTTTGGCCGTAGTTTGCCGAGAACGTGGATTCCAGCTCGAAATCTTCACGGACCCTGTGATGGACCAAGGCCTGGAAAACAGGTTGAAATCCTTGGGGGCCGAAGTCTTCATAGTAACCGAAAAGGCGAAGCAGGGTGGCTATCAAAGAAGTCGCCTCGACGCATTGCAGGCCAGGATGAGACAGTTGGGACACTCCTGCTTCTGGCCCCGGCAATACGAAACACCGGACAACCCCGCAGCTTACAAGCTCTTCGCCGATCAGATCACGGGAATGTTGGGCGCCGACGTAACGTTGGTCGGTTCTGTGGGGTCAGGCGGCTCTACTTGCGGAACGATAGAGCGCCTCCGCCAAAAAGCCCCTGGCGCGCGACTGATTGGAGTGGATACCTTCAATAGCGTCATTTTTGGCCAACAGGACGGCGAACGGAAACTGCGCGGACTGGGGAATAGTCTTGTTCCAAAGAATGTGAAGCATGAACTATATGACGAGGTGCATCTCATCTCGGCTCCGCTGGCGTGTGCTGCAACGCGAGCCCTCCACGAACGGCACGCGGTTTTCGCCGGTCCGACCTCCGGAGCGAGCTACATCGTGGGCCGCTGGCGCGCTCGGCAGTATCCAGAAGAGGCCGTAGTCGTCATATGTCCTGATGAAGGTCACCGCTACGTTGAAGCTGTTTACGACCATAAGTGGCTCGAGCAGAACGAATGTCTAAATGATGGTGTACTCGTGGACGGGCCGGCAACCGAAAATCACCCCTCGACCGCCCTCCCGCCATGGAACCGATATCTGTGGAAGCGGAAAAGCCGAGAAACTGTCCTAAACGCGCTGGAGCAGGCTTCATGATGAACCGAGGTAGCTTCATTTTCGTGGAAAGCAACACGACCGGCACTGGCGAACTATTAATGAAGCGGGCCCGACTCCTAGGCTTTGAACCCTACCTCGTTACCCGCAATCCTGCGCGCTATCCGTTTCTTAAGGACTCCGTCGCCCAAGTGATCGAAGCTGAAACGCGCAGCCCGGACGAACTCATCGGCGTCGCCGCCAAACTAAAAAGCCTGGCAGGGATATACTCGTCGTCGGATTATTTTGTGGAAGCAGCGTCAAGTGCTGCGACGAGGATTGGGCTTCCGACAGCTAATCCTGAGGCTATAGGTACCTGCCGAAACAAATGGAGCCAAGCGGCCGCGTTACAGCGACAATCAATCACTATCCCTGAAACTCGGCTGGCTACTTCCGTCAAAGACATCGACAACATTCTTACACAAGTTGCTCTACCGGTAGTCGTGAAGCCAGTATTCGGAAGCGGTAGTAGTGGAGTGAGATTGTGCGATAGTGCCGCAGCCACGATCAAGGCGTTTAAGAGTGCAAGGGGCGCACTCCTCAATCAAGTAGGCCTGCGCAGCCCCGACGTCCTCATCCAGCAATATGTGGAGGGTAAGGAATACTCAGCAGAGATAATTGCGTACGATGGGACGCTGCATTGCCTTGGAATTCTTGCCAAGCACAAAAGCCCGCTTCCCTCCTTCGTGGAGGTGGGGCACGACTTCCCGGCCCAGCTTCCGGAGCCGTCCTGCAAGGAATTGGTCTCTTTTGCCGCAAGCGCAGTATCGGCTCTGGGCTTGGAGTTCGGACCGGCTCATGTAGAGTTCGTGATAACGGAGTCGGGCCCCGTGATAATTGAGGTCAATCCTAGGCTGGCTGGAGGAATGATTCCAGTCATGCTTTCGCACGCCTTGGGCACCTCAATCCTTGACATGGTCATCAGACTTTATGCTGGGGAAGGGTTCACGCCTCCACGGGCGAGCACAAGGGCGGGAGCCATCCGTTTCCGACTTGCTCACAGGTCCGGGAAGCTCAAACGCCTGGGCTTTTCTCGAAATCCAGGGCCGACAGTGCCTGAAGCCGGTCT
Organism: Mesorhizobium sp. M0296; assembly: GCF_040321675.1. NCBI lineage: Bacteria > Pseudomonadati > Pseudomonadota > Alphaproteobacteria > Hyphomicrobiales > Phyllobacteriaceae > Mesorhizobium > Mesorhizobium sp. M0296. The sequence goes on along the minus strand of NZ_JAMYRZ010000074.1, from coordinate 7,585 downwards.
TCTGAAATCGGAGGGAGAGGAAGTTCTAATAAATGGCGACTTTAGAGACCGGGTAGCCTACGCCATAGGCGTCGCTGATCAACTCAATGCCGCCGCCACGGGCGCTGAACGGATGATCGATTCCATTGTGATCGATATCGAGACGGCTGCTGCCGAATCGGACAAGCAAGACCCTGAGTCAAGCGAGGGCAGGTGGCACCTACATCCTGAAGCGATGAAGTTGCTCGCTCCGCCTATCGAAATCTCACGTGACGGTCGCCTTCTGCAATACCAAGCGACCATAGACGAGGCACATCTGGTGATGCTCGCCGACCAGGGCTTGATCAGCCAGGCTGCTGCTGCCGATCTCCTTACCCACATCTTGCACCTCCAGGACGAGGGCTTTCAGTCTTTGGAGGGCCGCAATGCGCCCCGTGGCCTCTACCTTGCCTATGAGGCCGAACTTGCCGCCAGAGCTGGCCCGGAAAAGGCCGGATGGCTGCACCTGGCGAGATCCCGCAACGACTTGAACGCGACCATTTCTCTCCTGGCTCTCCGGGAGGCCGCGTGTTCCATCTCCCAACAGATTGGAATTGCACAAGACGCCCTGCTTCAGCGAGCGGAAGAGGCATCGAGCCTTGTGGCTCCGTTGTACAGTCAGTACCAGATCGCACTCCCTGGGTCGCCAGGGCACTACTTACTTGGCGTCTTCTTCGCTCTGGGACGCGAGCGCCAGCGCCTCCATAGTCTGCTGGAAGACATCAGGAACTGCCCTATGGGAGCTGGTGCCGGCGGAGGCACCAGTATGCAGATTGATCCTTTGAAAACCGCCAGTCTTCTAGGATTTGAAGAGCCGTCGTTCAACTCACTTGATGCGGTCGCGAGCCGAGACCATCACCTGCACGGGCTTTCTATCTTTGCTAGCACCTCAACCTTGCTCAGTCGTGTGGCCCAGGATCTGCAGGTCTGGACGACTCGTGAACTCGCTCTTATCGACATTCCTCGAAATCTTGCCGGGGGCTCGTCCATGCTGCCGCAAAAGAAGAACCCGTTCCTACTTGAACACATCAAGGGGTCGGCTAGCACCGTAATTGGCGCATACGTTTCTGCGGCAACGGCTACCTCCAAAGCACCCTTCAGCAACTCGATTGAAGCAAGCAACTACGGCTGCTCTCCTCTCAGGCTTTCAGAGGAGGCCCTGACGAGGGCCATCATCCTTACATCGCTTATCGTGAAGTACATGTCGTTCAACATCAGGTCGATGCGCGAACATCTGGAAGACGGGTCATCAATGACGGCCGTCGCCGCGGAGCGGATGGCGTCGCAAGGCATCCCTTTCAGGGAGGCCCACACTCAAATTGGGGAGATCGCGCAGCGACTGTCTCAGGTTAGCTGCGCCACACAACGCCGAAGCGAGCTTGCCAGCCAACTCGCTGGCGTGTTCCCGGCGAGTCTTGAAGAGTGCAGGGATGCTCTGCAGTTCGGAGGAGGACCCGGAAAACGATCAACCGACGACCAGCTTTCTGCAGCAAAAATGCTTTTTCGGGACGCGCAGCTGAAATGTGCGGACATAAGGGAACGCGGTGCGATCGCCGAGATGCACCGCAAAAGGAGAGTGAAAGAACTCATTGATAAGCACCGGACTGCCTGAAGGTGTGTGTTAGAACGCCCGCTTGCTGGATGGCGCGCAGTCTATTCTAGACTAGCAGCCTGTAGGAATTAGCGAACCAATAGGATATCGGCTAGAAGTCGCCAGATGTCGCTTGGCAGTTAAACGTAAGAATGCGCCGGTTTTGCTAAGGGTTGGCATTTAAACGTGAGAATCTTGGGCGGTGGATTCTCATGTGCATCTGCGATGAAGCTTTCCACTTACGAGTTCGGGCTATCATGCTCTCGGCTGAGTCAGTGAACCGGACCCTATTTACGGAGGTTAAGGTGAACGGCTTGCTGAAGACTGGACTTTCGACAGGCGTGACCGGCACGGTCGCAAGTGTTGTGACGGCGGCGTTCCTCGTCCTTCTGGCCAAAGCCGAAGGAAAGTCGGCGCTGCAGCCGACCAACTCCACCAGCCACTGGCTCCACGGCGACAAGGCTGGTGCGGTTAGGAAGGCCGACCTCGCGCATACGGCGGTCGGCTTCGGCACCCATCATGCTTCGGCCATATTCTGGGCCGCTCCTTTCGAGGCTTGGCTCGCCAAAAATCCTCCGCGGTCGCCGCTACTGATGCTGCGTGATGCCTCCGCGGTAGCCGCGATCGCTGCCGCGCGATTTGATAGGGGAATGTATTCATGGCCGGCCTCCTGCAGGTGCCTATGACAACAATGGCAAAGTCATTGAAGCGTAGACCTGGATGCGTCTGGGCACGTAGTTATGGAAATAGAGCGACGCCAGCGGCACTACAAGATTCTGCCGTCAGAATCAGGGCTGTGGTCTGTGATCGATAGCCTGACAGGGCTTCCCGCCGAGAGATACGGTTGGCCGCTCACCGGGCTGACCTGGTACGAGGCCGAAAAGGCTGCCTTTAACCTCAGCGAGAGCACTCCGCCATGGATAGCCTTGGTCAGACATTGCAGACGTTAATCAAGGCTGCCGATTCCACGGATGGTTGGACGCGATGCGCCTCCCACTCTCACCACACCCGTTCGCGTAACCTCTCACCTCTTCCTTCTGGATGCGCGCATCATGGCAGGGGGCGCATGTGCTCTCCAGTTCGCCGTACCATAAGAGCTCCGGATCGTCGCGGTGCGCCACCAGATGGTTGGCGCTGTGGAGAACCGTCGCCCGTTCTCTTGCCGATGAAGTGCGGGTGCCCGTCACCGAAAGGGCGCGCGACACCCAGAATTCTGCCCGTTGGGCCGGGCGACCACCTTGTTCCCGGCGATGCCTGCTCCACTAGGCCGCAAACTCATAATTGAGGTACCGCTTGTGACGAGTTTTGATTAAAGCACATTCAAGCCTTCTCTTGAGTCACGATGAATACAGGGCAACGCAAGCTCCTCATGGTTCTCAGATCGGCCAGAGTCCTTGTCGGGAAACTTCGCCAAGATTTTTGGTAATTCCGGCTAAACTAACCGGTTTTGTCCTTCGCATAACGCCGCGGAGCCCCTACACGGGAGTACTTGCGTAAAGATCAATGGGAGGAGACTTATGGCGAAGAAGAAGCTTCTAATAGTGACCGGAGCGGGGTCGACCCTTGAGTTTGGCATGCCTTCTGTCGCGGAAGTTGGCGACACAATTAAAAGCAAAATGCAGGCGTGTTTTCCACTCGCCAATCGTCCTGGTGAGAACCTCTATGGGTTTATCGAACAAGCGATCCGGAAACGCTGGAACGCAGGCGCTTCGCGCGGCCGATTTCGTGACCCCAATTTTGAAGACGTTCTTTATACCGTATTCGCTGCGTCCGGGCTGCTGGAACATGGACCATCCTCTCCAGCGCTGTCGGCTATCGTGAGACCGGAAAACCTGCCGGACTTCAAGTTCTTTGGCCGGGATCTCCACTCGGCGGATAGCTTTCAAATGTACAATCTCGGGAGTTATGCGATCGACAGCATTCTCGATGATGTCCGTGAGCGGTGCAGGGCTGCCGAGCGTGACCGAATGGCCCAGTTCGACTTGCTTCAGTCCTTCATCGCGGAATTCAATAACGAGTTTGAGGTTGCGATGGTAACGCTCAACTACGACAACGTAATGCATCGCGCTATGTCGAACGCTGAGACGGGGTTTGATCCTCGCACCCGGCGATGTGAGCAAGAAAGGCTTTTCCTTCGCCCGAATTGGTCTTGCATGCTCCATCTTCATGGTTCGATTCATTTCGACATGCCAATACCGAGTACTCCCGATATGCACGAGATATTTTGGCAGCCCGACATCAACGCTGTCTTCTCGCAAAACTCCTCTGGCCGAAGTGGACGCACCAACCCTGAAGGCACCAAATTACCGACTTCTGCGATCGTCGCCGGCTACGGCAAAACAACACAAATTCTGAGAAGACCATTCAGAACTTATTACGCCGAATTGGACCGCCTTGTAGGAGCCTGTGATGCTTTCATGCTTGCGGGCTATGGCTTCGGCGATCCGCACCTGAATATTGCGTTCGAGCGCTTCCGAGACTCGCGCCGGAGACCGGTGGCAATTATCGGCTATGCCAAACGAGATTCGATGACCTTGGGGGGCTTCGATGACGGCTCTCTAGCGACCGGCGTGGTACACACTTTCGATACCGATCTCGGCACGATGCGTTGGCTGGGACACAGTTGTCCAGGTGAAAGACGAGCTAAGTTGATCTCGGGGAGTTCGAGACCAGCAATGATCCCAGCACGCCGTTAGGTGTGTGGTACGGCGGCATGATGGAAGCTTGCAAACAGCCGGACAGGATTATCGCAAAACTGAAATGGTTCCGCGTCAGAGGGCGCGATAAATCATTACTGCGGGAGCATCGTCGAAGCAGAGCAGAAGGCTTGCGCCTCTGTTGCGAAAGCACGCGGGCAAGCTGGCGCGCATAGCCCCGCAATCCCGCGTGACGGCGGCGACTATGCTGATGCTCCTACGGTCGCCCTGTTGAACCGGTCTCACGGCCACGAAATTTCTCCGGCATCGAACTGACTTGGTCTCGCTGGCGGGCATTTCGGTGCTTCCGCCTTGTACGCCCTTGTATTGACGGCAGCGAAGGAGGCCCTCCAATCCGCGCCACCGCAACCGTTGCGGCAAAGAGGGGTGCGTTTATGCGGCACATCCCAAATCTGGCGCAAGTCCAACCGATTGGCGGCCACTGCCATTCCTGCGGCGACATGGCTATAGCATTCTTTCCGGCGCCGAGCTGATAGTCACTCGCAAATGTGTGTCATGCACTGGATGCACGGTGTGGTTGCAAAATCCGGGACGTTGTGCTAGGGCATGTAACACGAAGAGGCTTTCGAATGAAGCGGATGCAAGAAAAGGACATTCCGGCGTTCGTGCAGGAGGTGGCCGCAACCGGCTGCGATATCTGTGCCGTCGGTCCGGCTTACTACACCATCGGCGATTCCGATGTTCCGCGCGGCAGTCGGAGGGGGCTGTACAAGAAGCTCGCCGACATCGACGCGCGCTACGGCAGCCGCGATCACCTGCGTTACCAGATCGTGGCGCACCTGGCCTCGATTGGCCGCTATATCGACGCGCCTCCACCGGACGAGGGAACGTGGATCGATAGTGAGCCACCCGAGTTAGACGAGGTCACGCCTTACGACATGGCGCACCTCCCGACCTACGCAGTCCTGCTGTTCGCGGCAGCCGAGGGCGCTGACTGGCGCAAGGTGGCACGAGCCACCTTGAACATTGACCCAGAGCGCCAGCCGGAACGGGCACGTCGGGCCTGGGCGTCGCACTTGGCGCGGGCGCGGTGGATGGCGACGAGCGGCTGCGGGCAGCTTCGGGGCGATTTGCTGCAATAGGACATCGGCTGCCCGTAAGGAAGCCCCACCGGCAGGCCGTCTCCGGAGGGGGGCTCTCATGGCAGGTCACGAGCGGCATCGTCGTGGTGTATGCCGTGTGAGCAGAAGACGGTTCAGGCAATGTCCAAATGGACCTGCTATTCCTCAATCAACAACCTTCCCGGCGAAGGCGTGTGTGGCAGCTCAGGCGAGTCGATGAGATCGCCATAAGGCGTCAGGATAGGGGTGATGTTTGGTGAAACGCGAGGGTTCTGTCGCAAAATTCGACATCGAACGCGAGGACCTCGAGAGGTTGCTGCAGCAGGTCGAGCTGCAGGCAATGGTGCGCTCACACCGACCGCTGCTTTGCCGGGACAGCATGGCCCGCGACGTGATTTCGGTGCCGGAAAATGCCACCGCCGACGAGGCCCGAAAGCAACTTCTCGACCACAACGCCCGCACCTTGCCAGTGGTCGATGCCGAGGCAAAGCTGGTCGGCGCCGTCGGTCTGCGCGAGCTGACGCGAGCGACCGACACGGTCAAGGGCGTGATGTCGAAAGCGGGCAACGCCTCGCCCGACACAACGGCGATGAGCCTCCTTTCCGTGCTCACTGACGGCCGCTGCCATGCCGTCGTCAGCGTCAATGCCGAGCAGCGCATCCTCGGCCTGATCACCCAGACCGACCTGCTGGCGGCGGCGATGCGCCTGCAAACGGCAGACGAGCCGCCGCTCAAAGCAGCAGCATAGGGGCCATCCGAACATCGCAGGTCGGACCCTTCTGCCGGCAGGCGCATCCAATTCGGATGAATACTGTTCAAGTGTAAGCGCTATTTTCGCTGCACGTTGACGCGGGCGCTTTCGACGGATGGCCTTCGAATCGGGAACGGTATCTGGTCTGATCAGGCTGCTGTTGCTTTGGCGAAGTTGAAGGGCAGCAGATCCTCGATGGCTGCGTTCTCGGGGCGCTGAGGTAGTTCAGTGAGGACGTGGCGCAGCCACGCTAACGGCTCGACGCCACAGGCGGCAGGGCAACATCAGGCTGTAGATGACGGCGCTGGCCCTGGCTCCGTCGACGGTATCGCTGAACAGCCAACTTTTCCGGCCAGTGGCAAAGATTCTGATGTCACGCTCGAAGATTGTTGTCGATCGGCATGCTGCCGTCCTCGGTGTAACGAGTCAGATATCCCCATTGGTTCAGGGTGTAGGAGACGGCGTCGCCGAGCTTGCTGTCCGGCAAGACTTTTGGGGCGATGTCGTCGAGCCATGCGTTGAGAGCATGGAGGATCGGGACACTATGTTGCTGGCGGAAGCGGCGAATGCAGTCATCTCGCGTTTCGCCGTCATCGGGGATTTCGTTCCGCGCCTGCCTTTCAACCCGATAGAGCTGTTCAAAGAACCGGAGCGCCTGTTCCGGCGGGCCGCCGCCTTTCTTCCTCGCCTTTAGGGCATCGACGAAGCGCCGCCTGGAATGGGCCATGCAGCCAAGATGCGTTGCCCCTTCCAGCGTGCGCCAGGCGGAATAACCGTCACTCATCACGATGCCGCGGTAATCGCCCAAGAAGGTCTGCGGGTGTATCTGGCCGCGACCCGGCTGATAATCGAGCAGCACGATCGGCTCGTCACCGTCGTGGCCGCTCCGGTATGCCCACATGTACGAGGTGCTGGCGGCCTCTCTGTCCATTTCCTTCAGCACCTGGACCGTGGTCTCGTCGCCATGGATGAGGGGCTGCGATCTGAGCCGCAGCTTCAGCACCTCATAGATGCGGGCGAGATGCTTTTCGCTCGAGCCGATCACCCAGTGACCCAGAGCGCCACGGCTGACAGGAACGCCCGCGCGCTCGAAGGCCTGCGCCAGGCGGTAGAGCGGTGTGCCGTCGACGTATTTGTGAACGAGCGCGAAGGCCAGCGTCGAAGCCGTGGCGATGCTGCCCGGCAAGGGTTTCGCGGGCATCGGCGCGGTCACGACCGGCGTGTTGATGCCGGTACGGTCGCAATGACGGCAGATCCCATGGGGAGTGGATCGTGGCCCGCACTCTGGCAGAGTGGGCCATCTTAACTCGCTCTTTGGAGGCCCTTTCATGCATCTTTCGACCGCCGATCAAGCCGAGCTACAAGCCGCTGTCCGCGTGGATCTTGGCGCAATCTTCGTCTCGCTGGAGCTGTCCAGATCGACCTGGCTAGTCACCTCGATTGTACC
>NZ_JAMYRZ010000073.1:0-18517 GCF_040321675.1 Mesorhizobium sp. M0296 | reverse complement strand
CCAGCGCCGTAACGATCTTTGGACGGTTATGAATTCACCCGACGAGCGGGCGCGTGTTGATCGCGCCAAGCCTTTGGCGACAGCCGCATAGACAAGACTGCGACCGCCGCATTCCTCAGTGCAGCGCCTTGATCAGCGCCGCCACCATCGCCTGCGGCCGGTAGCCGAGCCTGGCCGGCGTCAGCCCGAGCCGCACCACAACCAGCTGCTCTGAGGGGATGATGGCAACCGTTTGCCCATCATGCCCCTCCATCCAATAGGTGTCCTTGGGCACGCCGGCGGCAGTGCCGGCGCCGGGGTTTTCTTCGTCGCCCGGTCCTTCTATCCATAATTGCCCCTTGCCGTAGACTTTCGAGGCAGTTGCCGGTTCCCGCATCCAGTCGACGAAGCCGGCGGGCAGCATCTCCTGGCCGTTCCAGACGCCGCCCTGCAGCAGGAACTGGCCGAAGCGCGCCCAGTCGCGTGCCGTGGCATAGAGATAGGACGAGCCGACGAAGGTGCCGTGCTCGTCGGCCTCAAGCACAGCGCTCTGCATGCCGAGCGGATCGAACAGCGCGGTCCTCGGCCACGCCAGTGCCTTGTCCTTGTCGCCGATTGCGTCCTGCCACAGCCTGGACAGCATCACCGCCGTGCCGCTCGAATAGGAAAACACCTTGCCGATCTCGCCGGTCAGCGGCTTGGATCCGGCAAAGCCCGCCATGTCCGGTTCGAGATAGAGCATGCGCGTTACGTCGGCGACGTCGCCATAATCCTCGTTGAATTCCAGCCCGCTCGACATCGCCATCATGTCGGCGAGGCTGATCACGGCGCGGCCATCTCCCTTCCAGGGACCGAACAGACCCTGGTTGGTCATCGCCAGCTTGCCCTCCTTCACCAGCGTGCCGACGATCGCCGCATTTACGGTCTTGGTCATTGACCAGCCCAATAGCGGCGTCTTTTCGGAAAAGCCGTCGCCATAACGCTCAGCGACGATGCGGCCGTTCTTGATCACCACGACCGCCCGCATGCCGGCGCCGGTCATTGCTGGATCGTCGAGGACTTTCGCGACCTCGGGATCCTGCGAGGCATCGGCTTTGTCGCCCTCCGGCCAGATCAGATCGGGCAGCGGCGCCGGCGTCGGTGCAGCTCCGGCGACAGCCTTGGCGGCGGCAATATCGCCGTCGGGAACCGAGGCGCAGCCGAGCCCCTCGCGGGCGACCGCGACACTTTTGCCGAGCGCGCCGAACAGGCCCGCCGAAACCGTTCCCTTCTCCTTGTCCACCGACACTCTCATCAGCTTCAGCAGCGGATGACCCGGCGCCTGCACATCGACGGCGAGCACGTCGTTAGCGTCTCGCCCGGCGATGAAGACGTTCGAGCAGACGATCTTGGCGGCATAGCCGGAACCGACGCGGATCAGTTCCGGCGGCGCGAAATACAGCCAGCCGGCGAGTATCGCGGCGGCCAGCACAGCCAAGCCGAGCAGCCATTTGACGAACTTCAAAAGGATCTGCATTTGAGTTCCCCCGGGCGCGCTCGATCTATGTCATCGATTTGCCGCCATTGTTTCGGCAAAATCGCGGCTCTTGTCGAGCGCCGTCAACCGAATATCAACCATGATCGGCGATCACAGGTGCATGTCGCCCAGAAGTGCGCAGCGGTTTTGGGACAACGACATGCATAGACAAAAGAGCTAAGCGCGTCGAAGCGACGCGCTTAGGACAGACCGGGCGATCCTGTGGGGTGACCGTCCGGCGGGGCTTGAATGCATGCGTCCCAAAACTGCGTAACGGTTTGGGAATGCATGAAACGAAGATCCAGGCGCGTCGCGTAAGTCAGTTTCAAACGCGCCGCGCCCGGTCGAGGGGCCACCCGCGGAAAGACCCATCAGCGGCCGGCTGAAACCGGCTCGGGAAGTAGCGATGCGCCGTTTCGCGGTCCTCATCACGCTGATGCTGCTTGGCGCCTGCTCGACGGTCGAGGATCTGACGCCATCGCTGTCGTCGTCCAGCGCCTCGATGGTTGCGGTACGCGCGCCGCGTTTTGCCGATTCCGACCCGCATGAATGGGACAGCGGCGCACCGTGGAGCTATGCCGTCCACGGCACCGACGTCTCCAAATACCAGACATCGATCGACTGGCCGGCGGCCAGGGCCAGCGGTATCTCCTTCGCCTTTATCAAGGCAACCGAAGGCGGAGACCGTTTCGATGAAGCTTTCAACGAGCATTGGAGCCGCACCAGGGCCTCGGGCATCCCCCGTGCCGCCTATCATTTTTTCTACTTTTGCACGCCGGCCGCTACCCAGGCGCGCTGGTTCATCCAGAACGTGCCCAAAGACGGTTCGGCGATGCCGCCGGTTCTCGACATGGAATGGAACCCGAAATCGCCGACCTGCAAGCTGCGGCCCGATCCCGCCACGGTACGCAGCGAGATGAGCACGTTCCTCGAAATCGTCGAAAAATACTACGGCAAGAAGCCGATCATCTACACGTCTGTCGATTTCTTCGAAGATAACGGTTTATCGGGCTTCCGCAATTACCCCTACTGGCTGCGCTCCGTCGCCGGGCACCCGCGCCAGAAATACGGCAGCCATCCCTTCACCTTCTGGCAGTATACCGGAACGGGCGTCGTGCCGGGCATGACCGGAAACGCCGACATCAGCGTCTTCAACGGCTCCGAAGCCGCGTGGAAGAAGTGGTTGCGGCAGAACACCCGTTGACACCAGGCCTGCCGCCTGCTTTTCGACACAGCCAATGACGGATGCCCGCAACCGCTGGTAATCTTCTCGGAAGGATGGCGATGCGATCGCGCTTTGGACTTCTCGCGGCGCTGCTCCTGAGCGCCGTGCCGGCCGCGGCACAGCAATGCGGCGGCGATTTCGAGGCATGGAAGCAGGGTGTGGCGGCGGAGGCCAGGGCGGCCGGCGTCGGCGCTGCCGGCCTTTCTGCGCTGGAAAACGCCACCCTCGATGAAAAGGCGCTGGCACGCGACCGTGCCCAGGGGGTCTTCACCCAGACTTTCATCGAATTCTCGAACCGCATGATCTCGTCGCATCGGCTGAAGCAAGGTGCGGCCAATCTGCAAAAATATGCCGAGGTCTTTGTCCGCGCCGATCGCGAATACGGCGTGCAGGCGCCGGTCATCGCCGCTTTCTGGGCCCTGGAGACCGATTTTGGCGCCGTGCAGGGCGATTTTCATACGCTGAACGCGCTGGTGAGCCTCTCGCATGACTGCCGCCGTCCGCAGTTGTTCCGGCCGCAGATCGTGCCGCTGCTGATGTTGATCGATCGCGGCGTGGTGCCGGCCGACGTGACCGGTGCCTGGGCCGGCGAGATCGGCCAGACGCAGATGTTGCCTTCCGACTATCTCGGCCACGGCGTCGACGGCGACGGCGATGGCTTGGTCGACCTGCGCGGCAGCGCGCCGGACGTGATCATGAGCACGGCCAGCAAGATCCAGTCGCGCGGCTGGAAGCGCGACCAGCCCTGGATCGAAGAAGTCCGTGTGCCCGACGATTTGCCGTGGGAGCAGACGGGACGCACCAACAAGCTGCCGTTGACGCAATGGAGCCAGTGGGGCGTTACCAGGCCCGACGGTACGCCGCTTCTCGACAACGGCCTGAAGGCCGGCCTGGCGCTGCCCATGGGTCGCAAGGGGCCAGCCTTCCTGACCTACGACAATTTCGATGTCTATCTCGAGTGGAACCAGTCCTTCACCTATGCCCTGACCGCGGCAAATCTTGCCGCCCGGCTGGGGGGCGCGCCGCGATTCGATCCGCGCAACCCCGAACCCGGCCTCAACGGCGACCAGATGAAGGCGCTGCAGACCAAGCTCGAGGCGAAAGGCTATGACGTCGGCACCGTCGACGGCATACTGGGCACCAACACCCGCGAAGCGATCCGCAAGGAGCAGAAGCGGCTGGGCCTGCCGGTCGACGGCTGGCCGACTCCGGAGCTGCTGGCGAGACTGTGAATGGTGAATGGTGAATGGTGAATGGTGAAAAGGAATAGCACCGGAGCCGCACTGAGCACCAGAGGTTACTACTATTCACTATTCACTATTCACTATTCACTATTCACTATTCACTATTCACTATTCACTATTCACTATTCACTATTCACTATTCACCGCCTCGCAAGCAGGAAATCGATGAACGCTCGCAACGGCGCGGGAACCTGGCGGGAGCTCGCGTGGTATAGGTAAAAACCCGGAAATCTCGGCGACCAGGCTTCGAGAAAACGGATTAGCTTTCCCGCTTCGATCCATGGCCGGACCTGATATTCCAGCATGTACGCCACGCCGACCCCATCCAGAACCGCCCCGATCATCAGTTCCGTGTCATTGACCGTCAAGCCGCCGCTGACAGCCACTTCCAGGGCACGTTGGCCCCGGGCGAACTCCCAGCGGTAGAGATTGCCGCCGCTGGGCCACTGGAAATTGATGCACTGGTGCTGATGCAGATCCGCCGGGTGACGGGGTATCGGGCGATGCTCCAGGTAGCTCGGCGCGGCCACTGCGGCCATCTCCAGTTCGTCACTGAGTTTTACCGCCACCATGTCCTTGTGCAGCCGCTCACCCAATCTGATTCCGGCATCGAAGCGGCCCTCGACGATGTCGGTGAGCATGTCGTCGACAATGATTGTGAGGGCGATATCGGGATAGGCCCGGCGGAAATCGCCGAGGATCGGCGCGATGAAACGCGTGGCGGCAATGCGCGGAACATTGATGCGCAGCGAGCCTGCCGGCCGGCCGCGTGATGCATGCGCGTCGGCGACGGCCCCTTCCAGTTCGCTGAACGCCGGTGCGATGCGGGCAAACAGCTTCTCGCCCTCAGCCGTCGGCGACATGCTGCGCGTGGTGCGGTTGAGCAGGCGGACACCGAGACGCTCTTCCAGCCCACGTATCGTCTGGCTGAGTGCTGGAGGCGAAATCCTGAGTTTGGCCGCGGCGCGGACGAAGCTGCCCTCTTCGATGATTGCTGCAAATGCCGTGAGTTCGGAAAACTCGGTTCCGCGCATTATGTACCCCAGCCTTAACAAGTCAGTAAGATAATAGGCTATTCTCTGAGCAATAGCATGCCCATAGCTTTCCCTGGAACGCCCGCTCGATCGAGGCGGCCGTAATCAGACGGAAGGAACAGCCATGCATCGTCCACTCGAAGGCAAAACCGCACTTGTGACCGGCAGCTCGCGTGGCATCGGGCGCGCCATCGCCGAGGGGCTCGCGGCCAAGGGTGCTGCCGTGGTCGTCAACTATGTCGGCAACGAGAAAGCAGCCAGGGAAGTGGTTGCCGCCATTGAAGGGATTGGCGGAAAAGCCGTCGCCATCCAGGCGGACGTCTCCAGCATCCCCGACATTCGCAGGCTGTTCGACGAAACCGAACGGCAGATGGGGCCGATTGACATCGTCGTCGCCAATGTCGGCGTCGCTGTCATAAAGCCGCTCGTCGAGGCCACCGAAGCGGACTTCGATCACGTGTTCGGCGCCAATGCCAAGGGCACCTTCTTCACGCTTCAGGAAGCGGCGCGCCGCGTTCGCGACGGTGGCCGCATCATTGCCGTCTCCACCGGCGGAACCAGGATGTTCTTCACGCACACGGCGCTCTATCTCGGCAGCAAGGGAGCCGTCGAGCAGTTCGTCCGCGTCCTCTCGCGCGAACTCGGCCCGCGCTCCGTTACCGTGAATGCGCTGTCGCCAGGCTTCACTGACACCGACCTGCTCCCCGAACGGGACCGGGCCGTGGCCGCCGGCATGTCGCCCTTCGACCGGATCGGAGCGCCGCGCGACGTCGCCGATGTCGCGGTTTTCCTGGCTTCCAATGAAGCTCGCTGGCTAACCGGCGAGAACATCCAGGCTGGCGGTGGCGTGGCCTGACTGAATGGTGAATAGCGAATAGTGAATGGTGAATGGTGAATGGTGAATGGTGAATGGTGAATGGTGAATGGTGACGATTCACGGGAGCGGGACGGAACGCAAGAACTACTTCTATTCACTATTCACTATTCACTATTCACTATTCCACCATTCACTAATCCGCCATCGTCTCCAGGCTGGCGAACCCCTGCGGCGCATCGCCTTCGTCGAATGGCGTCGCCACCTCGACGAAAGTGTCGGGATAGAAGCCGTTGAACCGTGTTCGGAGCGACAGCGAATAGGCGCCGATATGGCCGATCTCGATCCAATCGCCGGTATCGACGGTTTCGGGCAGCCAGAACGGCCGCGACAATATATCGACGGAATCGCAGGTCGCGCCGCAGACCTTGAACGGCACGATGGTCTTGTCCTCGCCATTGCGCGAGCGGATCGCCGGATCGGGGATGAAGCGTGCCGGCAGCGTGATCTTGCCGGTCCATGAATCCGACAGCGACGCCCAGATGCCGTCATTGATGTAGAGCCTTTTGCCCTTGCGCAGCAGCACGCGCACGATCAGCGACAAGCAGCGCGCCACGATCACCCGGCCCGGCTCGGCCACCAGCGGCATCTGGTCGAACTGATACTCCTGGAGGTCGCCCGAAAACCGCGACATGATCTGGCCGAGCGACGGCATTTCCGGCTTGCGGCTGTTCGGATCATGACCGTATTCGGCCGGAAAGCCGCCGCCGACATCGAGCCCGGCAATGTCGAAACCGACGCGGTTGCGCACCCAGTCGGCGGAGGCCAGCGCCCGCTCATAGGTGTCGGGATCCTCTATCTGGCTGCCGACGTGAAAGCACAGCCCGACCTTGTAGCCCGTCCGGTTCAGCCGTTCGGCGAGTTCGACCGCATTGGCCGGTCCGGCGCCGAACTTCTTCGACAGTTCGTAAGCTGCCGAGCCTTTCGTCTGGATGCGCACGAACACGGTAATCGCGCCCGGATCGATGTCGAGCGCCCGCACCACCCTGGTCAGCTTGGTGATCTCGTCCTCATGGTCGAGCGAAATGACGCGGATGGCGTATTTTTCCAGCGCCAGCCTGATGTCCGACTGCGCCTTCACGGGGTGCATGTAGAGCATCTCGGCGTCGGGCGAAACGGCGCGCACGGCAGCGAATTCGCCGGGCGAGGCCACATCGAAGGCACTGACGCCGGCCTCGACCAGGGCGTTGAGCACGATCTGCTCGCCATTGGTCTTGACCGCATAGGCGGTCTTGCCGGGAAACATGCCCATGAACTGTTTGGCGTCCGCCTTCAGCACCTGCGGGCGGAAGCAATAGATCGGATCGTCCGGGCGAAGCGCCAGCGCTGCCTCGCGGGCATTTTCGAATCGCTGCATGGACGAATCCCTTGACTGAGGCTGCGCACAATTAATCCAAGCTAGCGGCTAATGAAAACAATTCTATGTCTCGCCGCCCTGGCTTCGCGGCGCTACGCCGTACTGTACGCCGGTTATGAGCGAGCTAGGCCATCGCTCAGGTTTCGGGTGGCCCTCGCCGCAGGATCGGGTATGGCGTGAACAGACGCCTGAAGAGCAAGGCGTCTCGTCTGGGAGGACGACCAATGGCGATAGCTGCCAGCACCGCGATGCGCGGGCCGATGGTGCTCAAGGACTGGGCGCAGCTTCTGCTGCTCGGCGCCATCTGGGGCGGCTCGTTCTTCTTTGCCCGTATTGCGGTAGCGGAACTTCCGCCGCTGGTGCTGGTGCTGTTCCGCGTCACCATAGCTGCGATCGCGTTGCAGCTCTATCTTGCGGTCCGTGGCCCGTCGTTTCGCCTCGCCTTGCCGCATGCCGGCCTGTTCTTCCTGCTGGCGCTCGCCAACAATGTCATCCCTTTCTCGCTGATCTTTGCCGGCCAGACCGAGCTTGGCGCCGGTGTCGCCTCGGTGCTCAATTCGACGACGCCGTTCTGGACGCTGATCCTCGCCAACGCCCTGACCAGCGACGAAAAGCTGTCGTGGAACAAGCTTGCCGGCATCGCCCTCGGTATCGCGGGAACGGCGGTGATGATCGGCCCCGGCCTCGTCGCCGGGCTCGGCGGTCCGGTCTGGGCGAAATTCGCGCTCATCGGAGCGTCGCTATCCTATGCGGTTGCACTGATGATTGCCCGCCGCTTCAAGGGTGTGCCGTCACCGGTCATTGCCACCGGACAATTGACCTGCTCGACCGTTATCATGGTTCCGGTCGTTCTGTTCACCTATGATGCCGCCAATCTGTTTTCGGCCTCGCCGCCGGTGTGGGCGGCGGTGCTGGCACTGGCGCTGCTGTCGACGGCCTTCGCCTACATCCTCTATTTCAATCTCGTCGCCTCGGCCGGCGCCACCAACGCCTCGCTGGTCACGCTGATCGTGCCGGCCAGTGCCATCCTGCTCGGCTTCCTGTTCCTGGGCGAGCGGCTCGAACTGTTCGAACTCGGCGGCATGGCGCTGATCGCCCTCGGCCTCGTCACCATCGACGGTCGCCTGTTCGGGCGGCGTTAGAGATGGCGCAGCGAAGTTGTCGCTCCCGATCGTGCGCTATATGGGCGTGATCGCGGGAACAGATGGACCCTGCCATTCCAGACGCCAGATACCGCCTTGCCGGAGATTCTGAACGAGATCGGGAAGGAAGGCGGCAAGGCAGGTCCCGCCAACATGTCTCACGGAAGGATACACAAGACCGGTCGCGGCGTCTTGCTTGCGGAGTTGCTTCGCCAGCGCCTGACCGGCAGGATAGGCTAAGACAGTATCCGGATCGAGCACCGGGTCCTTGCTGAACTCAGCACCGCGCAGATCGTGAAACGAGCCTATGAAGTCGGCAACGAGCTCCGCGTAGTCGGTGACGTTTTCGAACCGTTCGATCGCGGCAAGCTCGCGCGTCAGATGAAACGAGACCTCGCCGAGCGCGGTTTCAGCATCGAACCCACAGTACCAGACGCCCCTGGCATCATCGTTGAAACGATTGCCGCCCGGACGGGTGTAAGCGAACGCCGCATTGATGAAGGTGTAGCCCGGTCTCCCGAAAACCAGTTCGCGCGGATCGAGGTCGGGCAATCCCCCTTGCTGCGCCTGAAGGCGGCCGCTGGTGGCTCCTTCGAGCTCCGCAAGGTCCTCCAAATCTCCATGATTCCTGGCCAACGGCATCAGGACCGGTTCCTTGAACCTGCCTGTCGAAATCAGCCGGATCGTGTCGCGCTGGGAAATGTCAGCGCGTGGTGGGATCTGCATTCAAAGTCCACCGCGCAAAGCGTCGATATGTTGGCGAACCTGCAGCAGCTTCGGAATGCCGCCCTCGATCATCACGTCCAGGGGGCGCCGGCCACCATAAAGAGGCCCTTTGTTCGGCAACCGCACCCATTCATCGGCAAGCGCTTCGGAGAACAGAAGCCGCAGTCCCTTGAAGATGCCGATCAGGGCGCTGATGCGTGTCAGCGAATCCTGGGAGAGAACGCCCTCCCACTCGCCTTTCTTCATGCGGAACCAGGTTCTCTCCGACACGTCGCCGATCAAGGTACAGATCTCGGTGCTGGTCAGATGCCAGATGTCTGCGAGCCTGACGATGCCGGCAACAGCCGCTGGCGTGAGCCGCGCCCGTGCCGAGGCATCCGCCAGATTTGCCGGCAAAGCCTGATTTGCAGGGTCGCGAACCGCATAACCGACACTCATTCCGGCCTCCATCACTTGGCAGGCAATATACTGCCAATTGGCAGAAAATTCAAGTCCTGGCTATCTCACAACGCTGCTGGTTGCCCACCGCATTCGTGTAGCGTGCAGCATCCGGTTGGATGCGCAAAGGATGCTTCGACGCGTCGAACCTTCAGTCGTTCCGAAAATCGATTCCGATTTCCGCCGCGGTAGCGCTGCCATTCTCCTACTGCCACGGCTTTGCCACAAATTATTCACAGGTCCCGAGCCGGCTTTTGACAAAGAGTTTCAATGCCTAACGGCAAACGGCAGGTCGCAAATTCCACAATCTCGTCGCATTGCAGCAAAGTTTCTGCTTGCCTGTGGCACAAATGACCCTAGACTCTCGCCATAGCTCTTTAAGAGGAGGCTATGACATGGGACTGACGAGGCCGATCAACGCATTGATGATTTGTGCTGCGTTTGCATTCATCGGCGCCCTCATTATGGGCGTCCTTCCATAAGGCCGCTGAGCGGGGGAAGACCAGCACCGAATATTCCAAAACCATTGAAAAGGCCGGGCATTTTGCCCGGCCCTTTTGCATTCCCCCGATCTTTGACATTTCAAAAAGGAGCTTGCCGCCTTACGCCGCGGCTGATCCCGCTGCCTCGACTTCGTGCGACCTGATGCCGATCATGTGGCAGATGGCGAAGACCAGATCGGCCCGGTTCATCGTGTAGAAGTGGAAATCGCCGACGCCGCGCTCGACAAGGTCCAGCACCTGCTCGGCCGCCACGGCAGATGCCACCAGCGCATGCGTTTGCGGATCGTTCTGCAGCCCATCGAAACGCTCGGCCAGCCATGCCGGCACCAAGGCGCCGCACCGCGCCGAAAAGTTGGCGACCTGGGTGAAATTGTGCACCGGCAATATGCCCGGCACGATCGGTATGTAGATGCCGGCCCGCCGTGCCCGCTCGACATAGCGCTCATAGAGATCGTTGTCGAAGAAGAACTGGGTGATCGCCCGCGTCGCGCCATTGTCGGCCTTGCGCTTCAGCATGTCGAAGTCGGTGGCGAAATCCGGGCTTTCCGGATGCTTTTCCGGATAGGCCGAGACCGATATGTCGAAATCGCCGGCGCCCTTCAGCGCATCAACCAGTTCGGCGCCATTGGCATAGCCTTCCGGATGCGGCCGGTAGGCCGCGCCGACGCCCTCGGCCGGATCGCCGCGCAGGGCGACGAAACGCTTGACGCCCATATCGGCGAACTCCCGGATCACCGCATCGACCTCGTGACGCGCCGCATCGACGCAAGTCATGTGCGCTGCCGGCGTCAGCGTCGTTTCATTGAGGATGCGCTTGACGGTGCGGGCCGTCCGCTCGCGGGTCGAACCACCGGCGCCATAGGTGACCGAGACGAATTTCGGCTTGAGCGGCTCAAGCCGGGTGACCGTGTCCCACAGCCTTGCTTCCATCTCATCGTTTTTCGGCGGAAAGAACTCGAACGAAACGCTGACCTTGTCGCCGATGTCGGGGCGGCGGGAGAAGCGGAACTGGTTCATCAGGCGGTTTCCCCTATCGGATACGCATTGGCCGGTTGTCTGTCGTTGGAAGGCTCGGCAATCAGCATGCGCCGATCGCGGCCGAGCCAGAGTTTGACGGTGAGCTTGGCCTCGTTGCCGCCGCGCGGCTCGAATTCCTGGCTGTCCTCGAGGTCGAGGCCGGCCTCGGAAAACCAGTCGCCAATCTGCCGGTCGGAAAAGCCGAGACGCATATGCGCGTGCTCCTCGCGCAAGAACTCCAGCGCGTGCGGCGCGAAATCGACGATCACCAGCCGGCCGGCCGGGCGCAACAGACGCGCCGCCTCGCGGATGGCGCGGGCGGGATCGTCGAGATAGTGCAGCACCTGATGGATGGTAACGAGATCGAAGGCGTCGCGTTCGACCGGTGGCGCAAAAATGTCGCCCTGGCGCACTTGCGCATTCGAAACGCCGGCCTTGTCGAGATTGGCGCGCGCCACCGTCAGCATCTCGCGCGACATGTCGATGCCGACACCGCGCCGATAGAGCGGCGAAAAGATCTCGAGCAGCCGTCCGGTGCCGGTGCCGAGATCGAGCATCGACTGGAACGGCCGCTTGCCGACGAGCTTGATGAGAGCTGCTTCGACCGCGCGATCCGGCACATGCAGCGAGCGGATATGGTCCCAGCTTGCGGCGTTTACCGAGAAATATTCGGCAGCCCGGTCCTGCCGCTTGCGCTTGACTGCGGCCAGCCGTTCGAGATCACGCTCGACCTGCGGATCGGCGCCGCGGATGCCGGAGACCAGCCTGAGCACGAAATCGCGCGACGCGTCGGAATCCGATAGCCGGAAGAACGCCCACGAGCCCTCCTGGTAGCGGCCGATCAGCCCGGCCTCCAGCAGCAATTTCAAATGGCGCGAGACGCGCGGCTGCGACTGGCCAAGGATTTCGGTGAGATCGGACACGGTCAGATCGCCGCGCGACAGCAGCGCCAATATGCGCAGCCGGCTGGATTCGGCCGCCGCCTTCAATGTATCTACCATCGTGTCGAGAGCGACATGCATGCGAGCATTCTCTTTGAAAAGATATAAACATATGTTTATGTCGGTTTGGATAGGCTTGCAAGCGCTATGTCGCTTCCGGACAAGAAAATGACGCATGCGTGGCGGATCGCGCAAAAACGGACGCATGATCGGGGCGAGACCCATGTTCGAGACGCGCAGCGGCGAAAAGCTCCTGGAAACCGACCCGGCAACGATGCCGCCGGATGGCCATGTCGTCTTCATCGGCCGCATCGCTTCGCCTTGGATCACGCGGGAGACCTGCCCCAAAAACATGAAGGCGGCGCGGGAGACGGGACAGCCGGCGCACTTGGTCATCGACCCGCTTTATCGTGACGGCCTGCTTGGGCTGGAACGCGCCAGCCACGTGATCATCCTGTCCTGGCTGCACCATGCGCCGCGGCAACTGATTGTCCAGAAACCCCGCCATGCCACGGAGCCGAAAGGCGTCTTTTCACTGCGCTCCCCTGCCCGGCCGAACCCGATCGGACTGCATGTCGCAAAGCTCGTTGCCGTCGACATCGACACCGGCCGCGTCGATCTCGATGCCATCGACGTGCTCGACGGCACGCCGGTCATCGACATCAAGCCTTATTTCGCCTCGACCGATGCCTTTGCCGATGCGACCATCGCCGGGCGGGACGAGCCAGGGCCGGTGGAGTGATGAGCGCGCCGACCGGCCGCCGCCGCGCTATCGCCAAGGCGCTGACAGCGCTTCTGCCGCTGGCGCCCTATGCCGACATGGAAAAGATCCGTGCCGATGCCGGCGCCGTGCACATGAAGAGCTTGCCGCCGAGCATCGCCGTGTGGCTGGCGACGATAGCCCACATCCGCCATATGCACACCGACTACGAAAAGCTGCTGGCCGAAGGCTATGACCGCGATTCCGCGCGCTTCTTCGTCATCGAACAGACCAACATCGTGCTGACCCGCTGGCGCGCCACCCGGCTGCTCGATGATGAGGATGAGGCGTAGAGCGATGGCAGGCACACGCGTCGAGTTCTGCGCTCTTCACTGCTGTGATTAGCGAAATCGAGAGGTGACGGCCAATCTCCCCCCTCGTGGGGGAGATGTCCGACAGGACAGAGGGGGCGCTGTCCCGCCAACCTCACGTCGGCAGCATCGGAACTTTCAAAGCCTGAAATAAAAAACCCGCCTCGCGGGCGGGTCGTTGGAGCCCAATTGGCACCATACCCAAATTAATAGCATAGCTGCCGGCACAAAGCAAGAACAAAATACGCCGTGACTAGAGGTCGCGTTCTGGACTAGGCCCGGTAAATCCACTGCTCGGGCACGCGCACCGAAATCTCCTCGCCGGCCGCGATGGTGCCGGGCTTCTCGACCCAGGCGACGAGCCCGCGCAACCGCTTCGCCGCCTTCGGGAACAGCAGCGCGCCGGCCTCATGGTCGGCCATCCCGGCATTTTCGGCGACCGACCTGCCCGCGATCCGGCAAGGCCCGTTCTGCGCGTCGACCTTGACGGTCGCCCCGCCTTTGAAGAACAGCAGCGTGCCGGATGGCAGCATCGAGAGGTGCCGCAGGCCTTCGATCAGGAGATTGGCGCCGATCCATTCCGGCTTGATCTCGGCGATGCCCATCCGTTCGGCAACGATTGCCAGTTCGTCCGCAGCCACGATCGACAATTGCCGCTCGTTGCGCATCTCGGTGCCGCGCGGATACCAGGGTTCCCGCCCACCGGAGCGCCGCGTCGTGCCGGCATGGAAATCGCCTTCAATGCCGTCGAAACCGAGTTGCAGCGTATCCACCGCTCGTGTCTCAAAACGATCGAATGGTGCGAGGTAAAGCGCTGCCACCCTGGCGGCGAGTTTTCGCGACGGGACGATCTCGACCGGAGTTTCGGCTTCGGGAAAAAGGTCCAGCATGGGTTCGTGCCTCGCGTGATACGCGCAATTAGCCGCGGTCAGCTCATCAGGTCCAGTCGAAAGCGCTGATGCTCCGATCAAGCGGACTGATGCGATTTGCCAGGCGCGTTCCGATGCTGGTGCCGTTCGCGCCGAGCTGATGCATGTCGCCCAAAAGCATGCCCTCGGGCTTGAACCGAGGGTGTGCAGCGGTTTTGGGACAACGACATGCGTAAAACAAAAATCTAAAGCATGCGCAACAGCGCGCCGCCGATCGAGTAGCCGGCGCCGAAGGCGCAGAGCAGGCCGTAGTCGCCGGCCTTCATGTCGGCATGATTCTCCGACAGGGCGATGATGGCGCCGGCGGCGGCGGTGTTGCCGAGGCGCTCCAGCACCATCGGCGCGCGGTCGTGGTCGACGTCATGGCCGAACGACAGTTTCAGGATCATGGCGTTCATCCGCGCATTGGCCTGATGCAGCCAGAAACGCCGGATCGCCTGCGGCGTCAGCCCGTGCTCGGCCAGGAATTCGACGATGAATTTGTGGCCGGCAACGGTGACTTCCTTGAACACCTTGTTGCCGATCTGCTTGATCAGATTGCCTTCCAGATCGATCATGTACGGATCGTCCTGGGTGGCGCGGGTATAGTAACCGAGATTGGTGCGGATGCTGTTTGACATCTGTGTCCAGGCGCGCGTATCGAGCACCTCGAAGCGGCCCGGCCGCTTCTCGCCCTGGGCAAGCCCTTCGACGACCATCGACACGGAAGCGTCGCCGAAGATGAAATGCGTCTGCCGGTCGCGAAAATTGAGGTGCCCGGTGATGATCTCCGGCGTCGTCACCAGCACGCGTTTATGCGCCCCTGCCCGCACCAGATTGACCGCGATGTGCAACGCCGCCGCTGCCGAAGAGCAGCCAAGCCCCATATCGAAGCCGGCGCCTTTCGTGCCCAGCGCCTGCTGCATTTCGATGGCGATCGCCGGATAGGGCCGCTGATGGTGCGAGGCCGAGCAGATCACCAGGTCGATGTCGCCAGGCTTCAGCCCGGCATGATCGAGCGCCTTGCGGGCCGAAGCGATGCCGAACTCGGCCTCCAGCGACAGCGCATCGTCGGGCCGCGCCGGGAAGCGCGGCGCCATGCGGGTCGGATCGAGGATGCCTTCCCGTTCGATGACATGGCGGGTCTGGACGCCAGAGGCATGGACGATGAAGGCACTGTCCGATTTCTGTACCAGCGGCTCGCCCGACACCTCGCGGCGGACGTTCTCCATGTCCACCCAGCTGTTGAAGCTGGCGACGAGTTCCTCATTGGTGATCGAGGCTTCGGGGATTTCAACGCCGATGCCGCTGATGATGACGCGATGCATTTCCAGTTCGTCCCGTGCGCAGGCGTTGCGGCTTCATGTCGACGCCGCAAAAAGCTCGGCGCAACCTCTTTTGCACCTAGCCAGTTTATGCCGGCTTAAATCAAGTCCCTGGGACGGGTCTTTACCAGGCGCAGAGCTTGGTATTGGTCTGCGGGTTGTTCCAGCAGGCACCGTCATCGCGGCTGCGCACGAATTGCCCGGGCAGCGGCACGTTGCGGCGGCCGAGATTGACATAGCCATAGGCAAAACCCGGTCCGTCGATTTCCAGGACGTAGGTCGGATAACCCGGCGCCGAGATGCGAAAGCTCCCGGCATCGTCCAGCGCCCGATAGCTGCACGAGAAATAGCCGTCGTCGCTGGTGAAGCAGCGCGCTCGCTTGGCCTCCGCCGATAGAGACAAGGCAAGCACAGCGGCCGCACAAATGCTGCCGCCGAAACCCATCTTTTTCAGTGTCATCATCCACCCCCATGGCCCATAAAGGGCCGTGCCCCAGCGAGATGCGCATGACGGCGAAAGCCGGTCAAGCATCCGCTGCTGGCTGTTTTTGGGTGTAGCTAAGAGTTTCTAAGCGGAACGCCGCGCCACGATGAAGAGACGGGGAAAGCGCAGCAACACCTTGCCGCTTGCCGTTTTCGGATAGGCTTCGCTGATCCCGGCCGTGTAGCGCTTCAGGAAAAGCTGCCGCTCGTTTTCGTCGAGCGGATCGAGGAACGGCTTCAGCCCCGTCGACTTCACCCATTCGACGATCGCCTCGGCATCGGCCAGCGGATGGTTGTAGATCGTGTGCCAGATATCGAGCCGATCCGAGAATGGCGACAAAAGGTCGTAATAGAACGCGACCGGCGGCAGCGGCGCGCGGGCCGCGCGCTCGAGCTTTTCGGCGAACGGCATCTCGGCCGCGGTCTCCCGCATCAGCCGGTGCGAAGGCTCGGCCATGTTGTCCGGCATCTGCACGGCAAGCGCGCCGCCGGGCGCCAAAAATCCCATCAACCGCTGGAAGACCGCCGGATGCTCCGGCAGCCACTGAAACACCGCATTGGCAAAGATCACGTCGACCGGTTCGTTCGGCTGCCACGCCGCCGCATCCGCCAAGGCAAAGCTGACACCGGGCAGGCGCGCCCTGGCCTTCTCGATCATGTCGGGCGAGGTATCGAAGCCGCTGATTTGCGCCTGCGGCCAGCGCTCGACCAGCAATTCGGTCGAATTGCCCGGCCCGCAGCCAATGTCGACCACCCGCCGCGGTTCCGGCACCGGCACCTGCGCAACGAGATCGCGCGCCGGCCGGGTGCGCTCGTCCTCGAACTTCAGGTAGAGGGCGGCGGACCAGTCGGCCATCTTGGTTCCTCAGATCATTTGAGAATTCGCCGCCCTGTAAATGTCTTACCGCGTCAGCCGCTTATACGTCATCCTGTGCGGGTTGACCGCTTCCGGGCCAAGGCGGCGGATCTTGTCCTGCTCGTAATCCTCGAAATTGCCTTCGAACCATTCGACGTGGCTGTCGCCCTCGAAGGCGAGGATGTGCGTCGCCAGGCGATCGAGGAACATGCGATCGTGCGAGATGATGACGGCGCAGCCGGCGAAGCTCTCGAGCGCGTCTTCAAGTGCAGCCAGCGTTTCGGTATCGAGATCGTTGGTCGGTTCGTCGAGCAGCAGCACATTGCCGCCGGTCTTCAGCATCTTGGCCAGATGCACGCGGTTGCGCTGGCCGCCGGACAGGTTGCCGACCTTCTGCTGCTGGTCGCCGCCGCGGAAATTGAACGACGCGCAATAGGCGCGGGTGTTGGCTTCGAACTTGCCGAGCTTGACCACTTCGGCGCCGCCCGAGATCTCTTCCCAGACCGTCTTGGTCGGGTCGAGCGCGTCGCGGCTCTGGTCGACATAACCGAGCTTGACCGTCTCGCCGACGCGGATGGTGCCGGCATCGGGCTTTTCCTGGCCGGTGATCATGCGGAACAGCGTCGTCTTGCCGGCGCCGTTCGGGCCGATGACGCCGACGATGCCGCCGGGCGGCAGCTTGAATTCGAGATCGTCGATCAAAAGCGTGTCGCCAAAGCCCTTCGACAGGCCCTCGACCTCGATCACCACATTGCCGAGCCGCTCGCCATGCGGAATGACGATCTGGGTGTCGCTCGGACGCCGCTTGTCGGCTGCATCCAGCAGGTCCTGGAAGGCCTGGATACGGGCTTTCGACTTGGTCTGCCGGGCTTTCGGGCTGGACTGGATCCACTCGCGCTCGCGGCCGATCGCCCGCTGGCGCGCATCGTCCTCGCGGCCTTCCTGCTTGAGCCGCTTGGCCTTGGCTTCGAGATATTTGGTGTAGTTGCCTTCGTAGGGGATACCGCGGCCGCGATCGAGCTCGAGGATCCAGCCGGTGACATTGTCGAGGAAGTAGCGATCGTGGGTGATGATCATCACCGCGCCCGGATAGGCCCGCAGATGCTTTTCCAGCCACGCCGTCGTCTCGGCGTCGAGATGGTTGGTCGGCTCGTCGAGCAGCAGAAGGTCGGGCTGGCGCAGCAAGAGCTGGCAAAGCGCGACGCGACGGCGTTCGCCGCCCGACAGCTTGGTGACATCGGCCTCCTTGGGCGGGCAGCCGAGTGCCTCCATCGCCATCTCGACCTGCTGTTCGAGATCCCAGAGGTTGAGCCGGTCCATCTCGTCCTGCAGCTTGGCCGACTCGTCCGCCGTCTCGTCGGAATAGTTCATCATCAATTCGTTGTAGCGCTCGATGATGGCGGTCTTGGCGGCGACGCCTTCCATGACGTTTTCGAACACGTTCTTGTTCGGATCGAGCGCCGGCTCCTGCGCCAGGTAACCGACGGTAGCACCCTCGGCCAGCCAGGCCTCGCCGCTCCACTCCTTGTCGATGCCGGCCATGATCTTAAGGATCGTCGACTTGCCGGCGCCATTGGGACCGAGGATGCCGATCTTGGCGTCCGGATAGAAGGACAGATGAATGTTCTCGAGCACCTTCTTGGTGCCGTAGGCCTTGTTGAGGCCGGCCATGTGATAGATGAACTGGCGTGCCACGCGCGCTTTCCCTGAAAAGTCGACTGATGTCGGATTGAATGGAAGTTGGGGGCTATGTAAGCGATGCGGCCGCGAACGGCAAACAGTTTTGGCCCTAAAGTATCCGTGTTGGTCAAGGGAGAGATGGTGTCCAGGTCCGATTGTCGCTGAGTAGTGCGTTTGCGAGGATGATGAGCTTTCGCA
>NZ_JAMYRZ010000072.1:0-19570 GCF_040321675.1 Mesorhizobium sp. M0296 | reverse complement strand
TAGGAACCACCAACCCACCGCGGCAGACGAACCGTGGTCGTTTCCAGCGGCTCGGCGTGGAGTGACTCCGGAAGACCGACGATACCGGCAGCGCCTGCCATTGCAGCGCCGGTCAGGAATCGGCGGCGGGTTTGCAGAATCTGCATCAAGCGCTCCTCTTCCGATTGGCAAAAGGCAATTCTGGCCGGAACCGAGCAAAAGGGGTTTCGGCAGAGGCAGATGAACCGGTGAACGCTACCTAATAGTTGTGGAACCTAGCGCGCCTAGTCTGATGCGGGACTCTTGCGCTCTCGATCGCCGGTTCATGTATTAGCAACCGACGATATGCCACGATACGCCCAATTTGTGTAGGTTGCGAGCGCAAAACTTACTACGCCAAACGTCCCGCCAGCACCTCGCTATCAGCGAGACCGTTTGCGCGGTTGTGAATAGCCACTTCGACCCACCCGCTGAACATCCGCTATCGTTCTTCGGACGCCGAAAGCCGCCATTTCGCCATCGGCCCCAAAGCTGCCAGGCGGTAACGCGCCCAACCGACCCATCAGGCTACAATCAGGCTGTGGCCTTCTTGCGGGGACGTTTCGCGGGCGCCGGCTCTTCGGGCTCCTTCGGTTTGCGGCCGAGGCCCATGGTTTTAGCGAGGGCTGAGCGCGCTGCGGCATAGTTCGGCGCAACCATGGGATAATCCGCCGGCAGGCCCCACCTGGCGCGATACTCATCCGGAGTCAGGCCATAATGGGTCGACAAGTGCCGCTTCAGCGACTTGAACTTCTTCCCGTCCTCCAGGTTGATGATGTAGTCGGGCGTCACTGACTTGTTGATCGGCACGGCAGGCTTGAGAACTTCAGGTCTTTCCGACACACCGCCGGTCGTGCCCTTCAGGGCGGCATGGACCTGTCCGATGAGGGCGGGTAGTTCACCGACTGGCACCGGGTTGTTTGAAACATAGGCTGAGACTACATCAGCCGTGAGTTCGATGAGCTTGTCCGTATTGCTCTCGGTTTCTTCTGTCACGAAATACTCCTGGCGGATCAAACGATTGGCGTCGAACAGTCGTTTCATAATGACGACCGCTTCCGATAGCAACGAACCTGTTGCATTTCTGTTGTCTCGGCAGTCGCGTGACACTGCTCGACGTGGCCGATCCGCTCCGGCGACGACCTTGTAGCGATTGCCGCGTGCGGTTCCGCCAACAGCAGGACCATCGCTTCCGGCGTCCCGGCTTTGAAGCACGCGGTCAAATCGATTCTCTGACGTGTATTCCTTGCGGAGGTGCGGCCGCGGCGTTTGCCCGTTTGCCGGACGGCAGAGGGAGAGGGTGGATGGCCCGCGTGACGGGTCGAGGGCTGGAAGAGGCTTCCGGCGCCCGTCGCGGAGAAAGCTCCATGACCCAGTTGCAAGTTCTCGCTCCTACGGTGAATCCACGGGGCGGTTACAAGGTGGATGTCAGCCGTGGCCAACGTGTCGGTCGCGTTTCTTCCGAGTGGTTCAACCGGCCGGCGGACGAGCGCTACCTTTCTCTCACCGATCTCCATAATTCGGTGAAGCGGCGGTCCGAACGCAGCAAGACCCGCATCGTTGACAGTGAGCTGATCCGCGTCGAGGCCAGCCGCGACGACCCGGAGCGCCTGAAGCTGATGCTGCCTGATGCGCATGCCTCTGTGGCCCCGACGCATTGGAGCTTTGGCCAACTCGCCAGCCTGGTCGGCGCGCCAGCCGCCTAGCCATGTTCGAGGGCTACGCCGGATCGGCCCGGGCCGACTTCCGCCTTGCCGTCGAGCGCGAGCGTGCGCTTGGCCAGCTCGATGATATCGTCGCCCATTACGAGGCCTATCTCGACCGTGAGGGCCCCGCCGGACCGGGCGCTCTCCGGCTGCGCCGCGAGTTCGCCCAGGTGCAGCAGGAGCTCGGCGATCTTCCCGGCCGGATCATGGACCGCAAGCGGCTGGCACCATGCTCGCCCATCTCGGGCGGACCTTGCATGTCGGCTTCCTCAATGATTGCCTGTTCGACGCGGCGACCGCGCTCTGCCTCAAAGATGCGCCGGATGACGAGCGAACGGCGCCGGCCCTGTCGCGCTGCAGCCCCGACCGGTGCCCCAACGCCTGCCTGACCGCCCGGCACCGCGAGCCATGGCAGGCCTCCATCGCCTAGGGCGAGGCGCTGCTGGCCAACCGACGCCTGTCGCCGCTGCAGCGCACGGCGATCCTGAAGGACAATGAGCGCAAGCGCCGTCTGATCGCTCCTCTCGTGGACGGTGATGCATGACCGCGCTTGGGCCGAAGAGCGAAGCCGCGCTGAGGGCGGCCGTGGAGCGGCTGCTCGACGGTCGCCCCGCCCGCACCGACGGGGCGCTGACCGTCGCCAACCTGGCGCGCGAGGCCGGCGTCAGCCGGGCGACGGCGAACCGGGCCGGCGCTCTTCTTGCTGAGTTCCGTGCCGCCGAAGCGCGCCACCGGAGATCCTCCCCCAGAGTCCTCAAGGAGCGCATTCGCGCCCTCGAAGCCGAGCTCCGCGCCGTGCGCGGCGCCGAGATGGCCGAGCTGCGGGCGCTGGCCCGCACGCTTGCGCAGCACATCCAGGTTCTGACGTTGCAGGTCGCCGAGCGCGATGCGGTGATCGACGGCCTGCGGGAGGAACTGGCTCGATCACCTGCGACCAGCGTTGTGCCGCTACGACGCCCGTCTCACGACAGCGTTGGCTGAGAGCCGCGCAGCTTCGTAACCGATCTGGCCCGGGCCGTCCATCATGGTCGGCGCTCCCACGCTCGCCCTCTCCGTCGAGGCAGGGGCTCGGGCTGTGGCAGACGCTGCCGGCCCCTAAACCCTGTTCCGCACCAGCACCGAGAACAGGATGTGACGGGCCGGCTACCCGCCGTTCGACCTACGCGGATCGAACTGGTCAAACCGACCAAAGCGGGACCTCGGAGCACCCCGACGGGAAGGCCAGTGTGCGGTGTGACGGCGATACGCGGCTCGCATGACCGTGTTAAGGTCCATCCGTGATTGAGGAAGGATGGCAAGCCATGGAACCCGCACAACTACGATATAATTGGGCTGATTCCGACGTCTACGAGGCTTTCATGGGGCGCTGGAGCGAACATCTGGCAAGCCTATTTCTCGCCCATGTCAATGTCGCTCCGGGCGGTCGCGTACTCGATGTAGCCTGTGGGACAGGTGTGTTGACGAAAGCACTGGCCGAGGCGGGCGCGCATGTGATTGGTGTTGATGCATCGGAGGGATACTTGGAAGGAGTCCGCCTTCGTCGATCCCACCCCAATATCGCATATGAACACGGCGATGTTCGGCACATGCGGTTCGACAACAACGTATTCGATGCGGCCGTTTCCACGCTGGCCCTGGACGTTATCCCGGAAATTGAACAGGTAGTTGCCGAGATGAAGCGCGTGACCCGTCCGGGCGGCGTGGTCGCGTCCGCTGTTACTCAGTTCTTTGGTGGCATGACCGCCTTCGACCTCGTCTATAACACCGGTGCTCTGCTTGATGCGGACGTCGCCAGGCTGAGATCCATGCGGGCGGGGCGACAGCAATTCTGGCCAAACGGTCAGGCGGCATTGTGGCGGAAGCTCGGCCTCGACGACGTGACGGAGGTTCCCGTTGTCGTGGATTGCGAGTATCAGTCCTTCGCGGATTATTGGGCTACGTTCACCGACGGCCCGGGCAGCGTCACAGCCATGTTGAAGGCACTTTCGGATGACGCCCGCGGTTCGATCGAGCAGCATGTTCGTGCCGGATATCTGGTTGACTTGCCCGATGGACCCCGGTCATTTCCCATGATGTTCCGTGTGGTGCGCGGCTTGGTCCCAGCCTGATCCTGGAGGGCATGCAATAAGGCCTGCGAAGGTCCGGTGGGGCCAAACTGCGACGTCTATCGAAACTAATTAGGTGAATGTCCGCTTCTGCATTCCGGTCGCTCAAGGCAGTCTGACTGCTCTCGGCCACGGCCGCTAGTTGTCGACTTGTGACTTATCTAATCTGTCTCATGCTGATCTGCTGAGCAAAGATCCGGTGAATTCTCGGGATCCAGCGCCCCAAGAGCACCGCTGAGACAGGTTGATTGTTCAGATAACGCGCCGAGCAGATGAAGACCTTGGAAATCGAGAACGGACGCCTCGAGTTGCGGGCGGTAACAGGCCCCGACTACGGCAGAATATTTGACTCAGAACTGGTCGATGCCGTGCAGAAGATCGCCGGCAACGGTAGCGGCGACACGCGCTGGAAAGTGCCTGGCGTGCTCGACTGGTCGACGGGAATCTACAATCCGAACGTCGACATCTCCAACGACAGGACAACGCTCTATGCGTCCGACCGTGATGTCTTTGTCTTCCTCGTCGACGACCTGAATCCGATCGAAGCCGGCAAGCTGCCCGATGGCTCGCCCGACGTCTTTTTCAGGGGGGTTTATTGCTGGAGCTCCGAAGTCGGCGCCCGAACGCTCGGAATCGCCAGCTTCTATCTACGTGCAGTTTGCCAGAATCCTTGTCTGTGGGGCGTGGAAAATTTCGAGGAAATCACCATCCGGCATTCCAAATATGCCGCCTCGCGTTTTGCCCTGGAAGCCGAACCAGCGCTGATCCAGTTCGCGGAGTCTTCGCCCATGCCGTTCGTCAATGGCATCAAGGCTTCGCGGGAGCGGATCGTCGCTCGCGACGATGAAGATCGCCAGAGCTTCCTGCGCAAGCGCGGATTCTCCAAGGCGGAGACCACGAGGATCATCGATGCCGTGCTTTCGGAGGAAGGGCACCCGCCCGCCTCGATTTTCGACTTCGTGCAGGGCATTACGCGGGTAGCGCGCGACAAGCCGCATCAGGATGTTCGCCTGGAGATGGAGGGCAAGGCAAGAAGCTGCTCGATCTA
This sequence comes from Mesorhizobium sp. M0296, assembly GCF_040321675.1. Classification (NCBI taxonomy): domain Bacteria; kingdom Pseudomonadati; phylum Pseudomonadota; class Alphaproteobacteria; order Hyphomicrobiales; family Phyllobacteriaceae; genus Mesorhizobium; species Mesorhizobium sp. M0296. The sequence continues at coordinate 14,693 of NZ_JAMYRZ010000072.1, read as the reverse complement.
GCAGCATGATACCGCAATGCTGCGCGAGGAGTATGAACGTCACTGGGCTACTGAGGCTGCCAGTGTCCGAACATGTGCATCGCTGCGGCGCGCAGCACACGGCCTGCGCTGCCGGTCTGGCAAACACATCTCTCAGGTCTAGTTGTGCGCCGCACAAAATCGCAATGCTGCTATGCACAATTAATGCTTCTCGGCTGCGCGGAAGGGAGTAGCCTGTCGGTATCGAGTTTCGTCCGGGTCACCTCCTCCCGACCTTGGCGATCAGGGACGGCATTTATTCCTCCCGAATGCTGTCGTCCAAATCAAGCCCGCCGCACCTCCTCCCGCGGCGGGCTTTTTCGTTATGCGAGCGGCGGCTTCTGGCAGCCCGATTGCAGGAAACGAATTCGGAGGTCCGTCAGTCGGGTAGGTTGAACCGTTCGATGGTGATGGTACGCGCGACATCCACCGTAATCTCCAGCACTTCGTTTCATGCCTCCTCCCCACCGAGGTCCGAAAGGGCGAGATGAAAGAGCCTGTGCTGGAGATCGAGGCTCATCAGGCCAGGGCGGTGTTGAAGGCGACCAGCCCGACATGCAGCTCCTCGCGGCGATAGAGGCCACGAAAGTCGGTCGTGTTGTGCGTGACGAGCACATAGCCGTCATCGACGCCGGGTCACCATATGGTCCTTGGCGGAGGCCCAGCCAGCGCACATGGCTCACTCGGGAAAACCCCGTTCGCGCCAGCTTCGCAAGCTCTGGGCTCAGGCATTCGTCGATCAGGAATGTCACGAAACGGCCGGCAGATCGTCGAGACGGATTGTGCGTGTCGACTTCGCCGCCGTGCTGCGCCACGCTGGCTTGACCGGCGGACGGCCACGCCGCGGATAGGCGAGCGCATAGTCGGCCGCGAGCCCAATCTGGTCGAGAGTCAGTTGCGGATAGGCGGCACGGATCGTCTCGGGCGTATCGCCATTGGCGAGCATGTCGGCAATGTCATGAACAAGCACGCGTGTTCCCACAAAGGCCGGCTGACCGCTAAGTACCGCTGGATCGCGCGCCACCATGGCCTTGGCTTTCCTCAACCGGCTGAGGCCGGTCCTTACCCCGGCAGTGATCGGCTTCAGGTCGACCTTAAGCGGATCGGCCGCGACTACGGGCGCAGCATCATCGGCAATGGCGTGCTCAACGATCCGCCGCCGCCCGGCAGGCGTCAGCGTCTCCGCCGTCAGCCAGGCGAGGCGTAGGCCGACGAGACCCGCTCCGATGATGACGCGGCTGCCGCGGCGTGTCTCGACACGGCCGCGTAGCAATCCGGCATCGATGATGCGATGCACCTGCTTGAGCGGCACCTGCGTTACCGCCGCCGCCTCATTGGCGGTGAGCACTTCGGTACTCAACCCCGGCATGACAATAATCCTTCCACGTTCATGGAAGACATATAGTCACTCTGCCGTCTGCAGTCCAGCGAAGCTTTGCGGCAGGCGGCCGGCGCCGGCGCGAGGCCTGGAGGCAGAGGGGGGAGGGGAGATTCCTGACGGGCTTGGAGGTTCGGGGAGAGGCCCCGGGCCGCCCGTCATGGAGAACCTGACCATGGCAAAGAACGCCATTCAGAAGATCGCGATGAACGCCGCGGAGAATATTCCCTATGACAAGCTAATGCTGTCGCAAAAGAATGTTCGGCGCATCAAGGACGGCGTGTCGATCGAGCAGCTGGCCGAAGACATCGGACGGCGAAAGCTCATCCAGAGCCTGAACGTCCGTCCCGTGCTCGACGGCGAGGGCGAGGAGACCGGCATGTTTGAGGTGCCCGCCGGCGGCCGTCGCTATCTCGCGCTCGGCATCCTCATCAAGCAGAAGCGCCTGGCGAAGAACGAGCCGATCCCTTGCATCGTCAACCGTAAGCAGGAGACCTCGGCCGAAGAGGATTCGCTTGCCGAAAACCTGCGGCGCGCCGACCTGCACCCGCTCGACCAGTTCCGGGCCTTCAAGACGCTCAGCGATCAGGGCCTCGATCCGGAGGAGATTGGCGCCCGCTTCTTCGTATCGCCTGCGACGGTGAGGCAGCGCCTGCGGCTGGCATCGGTGTCGCCGAGGCTTCTCGGTCTCTACGAGAAGGACGAAATCCGGCTTGAGCAGATCATGGCGTTTTCGATCTCGGACGATCATGCACGTCAGGAGCAGGTCTGGGAACGGATTGCCAGCTCGCACATGCAGGAACCCTATTACATCAGGCGCCTGCTGACGGAGACCACGGTCCGAGCCGATGATCGCCGGGCCGTCTATGTCGGCGCCGAAACCTATGAAGCGGCTGGCGGCGTCATCCTTCGCGACCTGTTCGAGCAGGATGCCGGCGGTTGGTTCCAGGATGCCGCACTTCTTGAGCAGCTCGTCTTCGACAGGCTGAAGGTGGATGCCGAGGCGATCCGCGCCGAAGGCTGGAAATGGGTCGAGGCGGCGATCAGCTTTCCCTATGGCCATACCTCCGGCATGCGGCGCATCTATGCCGAGCCGCAGGAGCTCAGCGCCGAGGAGATCGAACGCTACGACGCGCTCAAGGCCGAATACGACAAGCTGGATGCGGACTATGCCCAGGCCGAGGATGCCGACGAAGCAGCCGAGGCGAAGCTCGACCAGCTGGGCGCCGAGCTCGATGCGATCGATGATCGTCCTCAAAGCTACCATCTCGCCCAGAAGGCCATTGCCGGTGTGTTCGTTACCCTTGCCGCGGACGGCAAGCTTCAGCTCGACGCCGGTTTCGTGCGGTCCCAGGACGAGCCGCGGACCGAAACCGGCAACGTCGATGAGGGCGAGGAAGGGGACGCCGACGGCGGAACCCGATCCAATGGCGACGACGATGGCGTTGGAGTTGTCGTCAACGGCAGGCCGGTGAATGACAGCGCTAGTGACGACGGCGAGGACGATGGCATCAAGCCGCTGCCTGATCGGCTCGTCTTCGACCTGACCGCGCAGCGGACGCTGGCACTGCGCAACGCGCTCGCCGGTGACGTCGACATCGCCATCGTCGCCGCACTCCATGCCTTCGTCCTGCAGGTCTTCTATCGCTTCGCGCCGGACACGTGTCTTGAGATCAGTCTGAAGAGCGGCAGCTTCAGCCAGGTCGACGGTCTTGCCGAGACGTCCTGGGCAAAGGAGATCGCCGAGCGCCACGAAGCCTGGGACCGCGATTTGCCCGATGAGGCGGATGGCCTGTGGAACTTCCTTCTCGGCCTCGACGAAGCAAGCCGCAAGGCGCTGTTCGCGCACTGCGTCTCGCTGACCCTCAATGCGGTGGTCGAACCCTGGAACAGGCGACCGAAGGCGCTCGAGCATGCAGACGTCCTTGGCCGCTCGCTCCAGTTCGACATGGTCGACGCCGGCTGGACGCCTACGGTCGAGTTCCTCGGGCGGCTCACCAAGGCGCGGATTCTACAGGCTGTCCGTGAAGCTCGTGGCGCGGACTCCGCGCAGCTGATCGAGCACATGAAGAAGGACATCATGGCCCGTGAAGCCGCGCGTCTTCTCGAAGGATCGAACTGGCTGCCCGAGCCGCTGCGCCTCGATGAAGTGGCTACCGCTGCTGGTGACGCGGTCGCCGGCGATATGTCGGACGAGGCGGCTCGCGACCGCGATGCCGCCGAGCTGCCGGCCTTTCTCGCCGACGATGCGGATCCGTCCTCCGATGAGCCGGTGACCATCGACGGCGACGATGCGGACCACCTCCAGGCCGCCGAATAATCGGCCTCACGCTCGCACCGGGCCCGGTACTCCCGCCGGGCCCTTTCTCATTTTCCGACATGGAGAAACCCGCATGTCCGCACATATCGTGTACGAATCCGCTCCTCTGGGGAGCGTTATCCGATACAGCGACGGCGCCGCGAACCGCCGGCTCGCTTCACCAAGAAACTCGCTGCGTGGGAGAGTCGCAACGGCGTCGGTCGCCTGGTCAAAAAGGAACCGCCGCGCGAGCGCGCGACCTATAGCTCGCCCGCCTACTTCACCCTGCATGAGGGCGATTTCGGGCAGGGCGGCATCATCGTCTCGGTCAGGCGCACTTGGTCCGTCGAGAGTGACCTGCGTTTCGAGATCGTCGAGCGCCCCACGACCGGCATGGTTCGCGTCCTGCAGGAACTCGGCGACAGCCCGGAACTGCTCTATTTAGCCAAGGATCGCGAGGCGGCCGAACGCTGGCTCGCCAGCAATTCGTACAGCCGAGCCTATCTCGAAGAGGTCTCCGCCGATGAGGTCGGCGCCGACGTCGTTGAGGGCCGCACGGCCGCCTGACCGTTTCACCATTTAACCCACCCGATCACGGCCCCGGGATCGCGCGAGCGATCGCGGGCCCGTTCCATTTCATTGGAGATCGACATGTTCGACTGGAACAGAAGCTGCTCCTATGACGAGCAGCAGAAGAGACGTTTTCACACGATAGCCCGTTCACGGCTCAAGAAACTCGCTGCCCAACTAAACCTGCCGCAGGGAAGCTTTGACCTGCGCTCGAACAAGGCGGGCATAGCCGTTTCCGGTGAAATTACCCTGCACCATCACCGCGCCTACATCCAGGTCGGCCAGTTCGGTTTGTCCTCAGGTCACGGCATCCTGATCCGCACCTGCAAGGGCCGCAAGGACTATGTCGGCGGGGCCAACCACTTCGTTGCGCTCGACATGCTCGACGACATCCCGGCGCTCGCCGCCGCCGTCCGTGCCGTCACTGGGGTTGGTCGAGGCGCTTCGCCTTCCTCCGAGCAACGCGCCGCCTGAAGCCTGCAAACCCCATCATCGCCGGCGCACGCGCCGGCCGCAGGCTCGGCCAGTCGACAGCCACAACATCACCAAGCAGTTGCGACGAGCGGTTCATGCCGCGCGTGGCCGACCTGCGTTCAGGAGAACCCCATGACCGCACATCCACCCTTCAGGAAGGTGCTCGACGGCGTCGCCACCCGCGAGCAGATGTTCCAACTGTTCAGCCGACACAAAGACACTCCCGGCATCGATCTTCTTTCCGGCACTCCCTATTCAGGCGAATGGTTTGAGATCGAAGCGACCCAATTTCACTTCATGCTCGATTTGCTGCCGCCGCTCTTCATGCGCACCGGCATGTTCGGCATCTCGGAGTTCAAGGCTGGCAACGTGACCAGCGTATTCTTCGCGATCCGGATCCGGGGCCGCGAACGCTGGTTCCATGGCTTTTGCGACCTCACGGATCGGCAGTCGCCAGACAAGATGCGCGCCGCCATCATCGCCCACGAGACCGGCGCGAGCGACAGCATGACCCGCGCGGAGAAGCTCGAGGCGATCTGGAACATGACCCCTGTCGAACTCAGGGACATCGCCCGCAATGCAAATCCCGGAACCGGGTGGGCCGAACATCGCGGCAAACGCACGATTCTCATTAACGCCGGAAAGCATGATGCTGTCTTCAAGCTGCTCGATGATCTGTCGGATCTCGAGATTGACGAACTCCTGTCCTCCGCCCGATCAAGCCGGAACTCAAAGAAGGGAGGCGACGATAAAGGTTGTCCCTGAGAGTTGCCGCTCGGAAGCGAAACGTCCCTATTAGCACGGTCCGCCTACTCCGCTGAAATGAGGCGCGTCGGATAGGCTATGCGGCGCGATGTCTATCGAGGAGGCGTACTATCGGACGCCGACGGGCGAGACGCTCTCGCACATTACGATCGCTTGCACGCAGCCCTATCGCTTTCCAAGATACCTGACGGCAACCGACATTGCTCGATCAGTGCGTCGCCGCCGGCCGGCGCATTTTCACGGTATTTAAGGCCAGCACCGACCAGGTGCTCGTAGTCCAGCGAGCCACCTATCAGGGTCAGACTTCAAGTCGGATGATCCTTGTCACCTGATCACCGTGGGTAATCGCCCTTAGCGAAGCCGTGTGGCCGACTGGTTCGACGATATGATCGGCCAATCGCCGAACAAAACTTCGGATCAGGACCTGCCGCGCAGGATGTACCCGGCATTGCGTAAGGCGCCGATGAAGAGACTGGCCGGGCCGGCGATACTCGTCCTGGCCTGCATCGGTAGCGGCAGAGTGTTCCAGTCTTCCAAGGGAGCGATAAAGCTGGAGAAAGTGCCATTGACCATGCAATGGCTGATCGCCGAGCCCTGCTTGTCTAGCGCCAGAATGCCTGTCCGGTTGCTTGGATATCGGACGGCGGCGATCCGCTGCATTTCCAAGTCGCCATCGATGCGCAAATCAAAAAGCAGGACGCCGTGGCTTCTGATGGCAATTTTTGCGACTTTTTCCGTGAATCCAAGAGGAAGCGCACGGACGCTTTCGACCGCCATCCCGAAAACAATCGCGTCCAGCTCATCCGCCGCCATGAGAAGATTTGCTCCCAAGAAAATCAGGATTGCAATCGATGCAGTCGGTTGTGCACAGTCATCGGATGCGGACGGCTGTTAGTCCCTTGTACGTTTGCCCGGCGGCAACGAATGACGGCGTAGGCGGCGCTCGATGCAGCGGGGTTCTTTACCGAACCTGGAGCATGCGAGCCTCGTCAGCATGTCGAAATTTGTCAGCTGCCGGTGGATCGAGCGAAGTGGCGCCTGTGGATGGCGGGCATGGATAGGCTCTGAAGGTCGCGTCAAATGAGACCTCGGCCCGCAATAGACTGTTAGCGTCCCGGTGATCGAGCCAGTCCCCGAGATCAGGGAAACCTCGCTTGCTCGTCGCTGGCCTTCTCCGATAAAGCTCGGCAAGAGCGATAAGATGCCTAGGCGCAGAATACTCGCTGACGCGAAACAGCGACTTGGCTTGCAAATCGTCCTCACATCAAGGAAGAGACTATGAAGCGCCAGATCCGGCCATTTATCGTGGAAGTCAAACAGAAGCGCGGCAAGCAAAAGCCAAGCCATTCGATCTGGGGTGCTCTCGACCTGTCCAAAATTGTCACCGAGATGACGCAGCTGTCTGATGGTGCTCAGTTGCCAGGTTCTGAGCTCATTGACTCCAGTATAAGACCCATCGATGCTGATGACGGTGACAATCCACAAGCGGAGCATATCATGGCTGATTCTCAGGAAGCTCAAACTGTTCAGACAACAGTGGCACCAGCCAAAGTGGAAGCCCCTGAAGCGAAGAAGAAAGTTCCGCGAGCAAAGAAAGCGAAGGCAGAGCTCGCCAAGCCGACCCGCAAAAACGGGGCGAGACCAGGGCCCCAGGCGGCTGAACCTGCGGTGGCGGTGCGGACCGCCCGGAAGACCTACTCTGAGAAGGAACGCGTCCAGAAGCTTGCCCAGATCGAGAAGTCGATCGCTGGGGGTGCGACCAGCAAGAGTGCGGTCGGCCAAGCCGGCATTTCGGAGCAGACCTATTATCAGTGGAAGAAGGTTGCAGCGCCAGCCGCAGATAGCGGCGATCTGAAGGACCTGCTCGCGCTCGAGGAAGAAAACAAGCGCCTTAAGAACCTGCTTGCTGACCGTCTGCGCAAGGAAAATGCCGAGCTCAAGAAGAAGCTGGGCCTGGGGTAAGACATACTGAGCCTCGTCGGAAATTCCGCCGACGCTCAGAGCGGCAACGGCGGCATATCGCCTTCGCCGACCCGCCACACCCAGAAGCCGATCTCCGGACGCGCGGCGATCATTTCGTCGAGCGAAGCCTCGAACGCTTCGTCCGCGCCGGCCGGGACGACAAAGAGTGCGGTCGGCTGCTGCCTGTCCTGGAGCAAAGCGTTGGCGATCGGGTGGTCGGTTTGCAGGTCATAGCGCAATCCCTTCACGCTCTTCTCGCGAAGGCGGGCGAGCGCGTCAACGAGCCGCTTTTCCGAGACCGTCTCGAAAGGGATCCAGTTCTCGGATACCACCATTAACGCGACCTCCTCAACAACGGCGAGGCCGGCCGGGTTCAGTCCGAAGGTCGCGATCACTATCAGATGTGAGCTGGAATCCGCTCCCCACAGCGACAATTCTCTCTCGAAACGTGCCTGCAAACGCCGATGCAATGCATCGTCGATGACAAAGGGAAAGCCCGGCAGATGTCTGACGACGAGTTTCCGACCGGATCGGGCGGGCATGATTTCCTTCACCTCGCCGACCAGAACCAGTAGCTTTCGTGGGCCGGATTTCGGCGGGAGCGCCATGCCGAGAGCCGCATTGCGGCGATGTTCGATCGCTTGCCTGTTCTCGGCGCGAAACGGCTCGGGCACGAACAGGATATCCGCGAGGGGCCCGCCCCTCACCGTCATTTGCCCGGCAGCCTCGAGCAGATGCCAGCGGACATTCCACCAATGTCGCTTACCGGCCCATCGGGATGTCCAGACCGTCAATTCGGCCTCCTGCCATAGATAATGGAGCAGGCCACGCAGCGACATCCTCCTGGGGTCTCCAGTTACGCTGGCGGAGCTCTCGCCAGCAGGCGCGGATGCTGCCCGGCTCCCCGTCTTCGACAGGCTGAAATCGAGTTTCAAAGCAGCCATGCCGCTTTGCGGATCGAGCTGTATCGCGCTGCCCATCAACGCGCCCAGCCCGGACAGCTCGTAAGGCGATTCATATGAATCACAGGATGGATCATGCCCGCCGCCGCTCAGCGGCATGCGCTTGATCAGGTGAAGGTCGCCGATGCGGGCTACATCGGGCAGCCCGGCTCGCGGCACAGGCATAGCGGACGCTCGGTGCGGACATAAGCGTTCGCCAGCGTCGCCTGCAGGTCAGGCGCTCCCTCCTCGTAGACCGCACTGCCAATTCTGAACCGTCGCATCACCTCCGCAGCTCCAGGTCGCCGCCGCATCCCTGTGCGCGCATTCAAGTCATGGCTTTGCGCAGAGCGCAACCCGTTTGGTGCATCGGCCTCAGAGGGAGAGGGGAGCCGGGAGGAGTGCGGCCCGGCTGGCGCGGAGAGAGTGCCGGCGCGGGCGCCACTCCCCTCTTGCGAAGGACATCTCCATGAACATCGTTTCGACCACACCTGCCGTTGCCCGGACGGCCGCTCCCCTCGGCGCGCCGGCACAAGACGCCCTCGACACCGCCCAGGCGATCTACCGAGCGGCAATGCGGCTTCTGCCGTTCCTCGAGCACGGCAAGTCTGTCACCACTGCGGAACTGCGCACCACCATGACAACAAGTTTTGGCGGCAGCGATGCGCAAGGGTGCTGGGTCTGGAAGGACGCCTATGAGGCCCTCGAAACCGCCCAGGTTCTGTTTCTGCGCCGGTTCGGCCCCGCGATCCTGTCCCGGTCCGCCACGCCGCGGGCAAGGCTAGCGATGATAAAGCGCATCGCCGACCTTCTTCCAACCCATACGCGACGCTCCGACGAGAGCCAGGCCATGCAGCAGCTCTCCACGCCCTTGCCGCTGGCCTTCGTAACGGCGCACGCCGCGGCGATCGCATCTTGCGACCTCGTTCTCGAACCGTCGGCCGGCACCGGTCTGCTCGCCGTCCATGCCGAGATGGCGCGCGCCTCGATCGCGCTTAACGAGCTTGCCGCAACGCGGGCCGATCTGCTCGGCCTGCTATTTCCGCAGTTCCCCGTCTCGCGGCACGACGCCGCCCATATCGACGACCATCTCGACGCGGCCATTGAGCCGTCCCTCGTCTTGATGAATCCGCCCTTCAGCGTCGGCGCCTATGTCGACGGCCATGTCGCCGATGCGGCATGGCGGCACCTCTCTTCCGCGTTCGCACGCCTGCGTTCGGGCGGTCGTCTTGTCGCCATCGCCGGCGCCGGGCTGTCTCCCGAAAACCCGAAATGGCGGCTCGCCTTCGAACGCCTGCAGCAGCAGGGCACGGTCATCTTCACCGCAGCGATCGACGGCCGCGTCTATGCCCGCCACGGAACCACCACCGAGACCCGCCTGACGATCATCGACAAGGTGCCGGCCGTCGATCCGTCGCGTTTCGTCGCCTTGCCGGGCAAGGCCAAGGATGTCGAAACGCTGCTCTCCTGGATCTCCGATCTGCCGCCCCGGACTTTGGGTGGATTCCCGGATTCGATCGGTGCATTGTCCAGCGGCATCCTGCGCAATGCCGCCATGCAGATGGCTGCCCGATCCCGGAGAGCCGCACCCCTCGCTGTCTCAACGGCTGCTCCAAAGGCAATGCAATCGGTCCGTCCGATTGCGCGAGCGAAGCCCGCTCGCCAGGTCATGGCAAACAGCACGCCGGCTGTTCCCCTTGCCTACGAATTGCGCGACTGGATGCCGGAGGAGGGCGGTCGCATCACCGATACGATCTACGAACGCTATGCGCTCCAGTCGATCCACGTCCCGCGCGCAAAACCGCATCCGACGCCGCTCGTGCAGTCGGCCGCAATGGCCGCCGTCGCGCCACCAAAACCTTCCTATCGGCCGCTTCTTCCTGATGCGATCATCGACGAGGGCCTGCTGTCGGACGCCCAGCTCGAAAGCGTCATCTATGCCGGCGAAGCCCATTGCGGTCATCTCACCGGCGCCTGGACGGTTGACGAGACCTGCGATGTCGTCTCGGCCGCGCCAGAAGGAGCTACGAACGCTGTCCGGTTTCGGCGTGGATGGTTTTTGGGTGACGGAACCGGCTGCGGCAAGGGACGGCAAGTCGCCGGCATCATCCTCGACAATTGGCTGCAGGGGCGGCGCCGCGCGATCTGGATTTCCAAGTCCGATAAATTGCTGGAAGACGCTCAGCGAGACTGGGCAGCACTTGGCCAGGAAAAACTCCTCGTGCAGCCACTCTCACGCTATCGGCAGGGCACGCCGATCCGCCTTGCCGACGGCATCCTGTTCACGACCTACGCAACCCTGCGCTCGCAGGAACGGGAGGGCAAGAAATCCCGGATCGCCCAGATCCTCGACTGGGTCGGACAAGAGGCGAGAGGGGCCGAAGGGGCTGGAGAGAACCCGTCGGGGGCAAAAAAATCTTTCGATGGCGTCATCGTCTTCGACGAGGCCCACGCCATGGCCAATGCCGCTGGCGGCAAAAGCGAGCGTGGCGACGTCGCGCCCTCGCAGCAGGGCAAGGCGGGACTGCGGCTGCAGCACGCGCTGCCCGATGCCCGCATTGTCTACGTCTCCGCGACCGGTGCGACCGCCGTCGAGAACCTCGCCTATGCGCAACGTCTCGGCATCTGGGGCAGCGAGGATTTTCCATTCGCCAACCGTGCCGAATTCGTCGCCGCGATCGAGGACGGCGGTGTCGCGGCGATGGAAGTGCTCGCCCGCGATCTCAAGTCGCTCGGCCTCTATACGGCGCGTTCGCTCTCCTATGACGGCGTCGAGTACGACCTCCTCGAGCATGCGCTGACCGAGGAGCAGATCCGCATCTACAACGCCTATGCAGACGCCTTCCAGGTCATCCACAACAACCTGACCGCCGCACTCGAGGCCACCAACATCACCAGCGAGGCCGGCACGCTGAACCGCAACGCAAAATCGGCGGCGCGCTCAGCCTTTGAAAGTACCAAGCAACGCTTTTTCTCGCATTTGATCACCTCGATGATGACGCCGACCCTGATCGGCGCGATCGAGCAGGACCTCGCCGACGGGCATGCGGCAGTCGTGCAGATCGTCTCGACCAGCGAGGCGCTGATGGAACGACGGCTTGCCGAGATCCCCACCGAGGAATGGTCGGACCTGCATGTCGACATCACGCCGCGCGAGTATGTCGGCGGGTACTTGATGCATTCCTTCCCGACCCAACTGTTCGAGGAGTATTCCGACGCGGAGGGCAACGTCTACTCGCGGCCTGTCCACGACGAAGATGGCAACCCGGTCCAGTGCCGCGAGGCGGTTCGCCGGCGCGGCGAGATGATCGAAAAACTCGCATCGCTGCCGCCGGTCGGCAGCGCGCTTGACCAGATCATCCATCATTTTGGCACAGACACCGTCGCCGAGGTGACCGGCCGCTCGCGCCGCATGGTCAAGAAGACCGGCCGCGACGGCATCGACCGGCTGGCCGTGGAAAACCGCCCTGGCTCGGCCAATCTGGCCGAGACCCAGAGTTTTATGGATGACGACAAGAGCGTTCTGATCTTCTCCGACGCCGGCGGTACAGGCCGCTCCTATCACGCCGATCTCGGGGCCAGGAACCAGAGGCTGCGCAAGCACTATCTGCTCGAGGCCGGCTGGCGCGCCGACAATGCCATCCAGGGTCTCGGAAGGACCCACCGCACAAATCAGAAGCAACCGCCGCTGTTCCGGCCGATGGCCGCCAACGTGAAGGCTGGCAAGCGATTCCTGTCGACGATCGCGCGACGGCTCGACACGCTTGGCGCGATCACGCGCGGCCAGCGCCAGACCGGCGGGGCAGGGCTGTTCCGGTCCGAGGACAATCTCGAAAGCCCCTATGCCCGTGCGGCCCTTCGCCAGTTCTATCTTCTGTTGCACCAGGGCAAGATCGACGGCTGCTCGCTCACGACCTTCGAGACGGTAACCGGCCTGTCGCTGACGACGGATGAAGGTGGTTTGCGCGACGAGCTGCCGCCGATCACGACCTGGCTCAATCGCCTGCTTGCGTTGCGCATCGAGACCCAGAACCTGCTGTTCGAGGTGTTCGAGCAGTTGATGGCGGGAAGAATAGAAGGCGCCATAGCCGCCGGCAATTATGACAAGGGTCTGGAGACGATCACGGCGGAGAGCATCGTCGTCACCGATCGTAGGACCGTCTATACCCATCCAGTCTCCGGCGCGCAGTCACATGTGCTCACCGTCGCGCGCAAGGACCGTATCCGGCCGCTCGGCCTCGTCGACGCGCTGGCCATCGTCCGGGCGGAGCTCCAATCGGTTCTGTTGGTGAACACACGGTCGAGCCGCGCGGCGATCCGGCTGCCGACGGCGAGCCTGATGCTCGACGACGGAACCGTCGAGCATCGCGCGCGCCTGCTGCGGCCGACCGACGAGCTGCGCTTCGGCCTCGACGCACTTGCCGAAACCCATTGGCAGCCGACCGACCGAAAACTCTTCTGCGAGCTGTGGGACTCGGAAGTCGCCGCCGTCCCGGAGTTCACCACCAGCACCTTTCACATCGTGACGGGTCTGCTGTTGCCGATCTGGCGTCGGCTGCCGGACGGCGACTGTCGAGTCTATCGAATCCAGACCGATGCCGGGGAGCGCATCATCGGCCGCCACATCGCGCCGACGCTGGTCGCCACCATGTTCCGCAATCTGGGTCTCGACGATGTGCCGAGGCTGGCGCCGGAAGATGCCTGGACCGGGCTCGCCGACGGACGGATTGGACTGCAACTCGCCGATGGCCTGATCCTGCGCCGCAGTCGGATCATGAACGACTACCGTGTCGAATTGATTGGCTTCACCGACGCGATGGTCCCTCGGCTGAAGGCGCTGGGACTGATCTCCGAGATCATCGCCTGGAAGCTCCGGCTGTTCATCCCGACGACCGCGCAAGGGTCCGCCATCCTCGCCGCGCTCCTCGACCGCCATACGCTGGTTGGTGTCACCGACCGTACCTCGGCGACTTGAGGGGAGGCGATCATGACCGGCTCGGCCTCCGAGCTGGCACGCCGCCTTGGCGAACACGCCGAGGCGGTGTGCCGGGAATATCTCTCCAACGGCCATCGCTCCGGCAATTACTGGATGGTCGGCGATGTCCACAACACGCGCGGCCGTTCCATGCATGTGCGGCTGAGGGCAAACGCCAAGGGCCCGGCGGGTAGGTGGGTCGACGAGGCGACGTCTGAATTTGGCGATCTGCTCGATGTCATCCGTGAAAGTTGCGGCCTCGTCGACTTCCGTGACATCGCGGATGAAGCACGTCGCTTCCTCTCCATGCCGCTGCCACCGCCCCAGCCCCAGCCTCTGCCCCTTGGCGCGCAGTGCCAGCCAGCCGCGAAACGCGGCTCCCCTGAGGCCGCGCGTCGTCTGTTCGCCATGTCCCAGCCGATCGCCGGCACGCTGGCCGAACGCTATCTTGCCGGCCGCGGCATTCTGCTTTCGACGCACGAGCGCGCGCTGCGCTTCCATCCCGGCTGCTACTACAGGAATCTCGTAACGGGCGAGACGCAGACCCTGCCTGCGCTGATTGCTGCTGTCACCAACCTCGACGGGCGTATCACCGGCCTGCAACGGACTTGGCTTGATCCTTCGGGTCACGGCAAGGCGCAACTCGCGGATCCACGCCGCTCGCTGGGGGATCTCCTTGGCAACGGCATCTGGCTAGGCCATGAGCCCGGCATGCCCGTCCCGGTCATGGCGGCCGGCGAGGGCTTCGAGACGATGGCTTCGCTTAAGGTGGTGATACCGGCGCTGCCTGTGGCGGCCGCCACCTCGGCCAATCACCTCGCCGGCCTGAGGCTTCCGCTTGGCTGCCGCCGCCTCTACATCGCAGCCGATGCCGACGCTGCCGGCCGGCACGGCATCGAACGCCTCAGCCAACGCGCAGGCGAGGCCGGGATCCTCGCCCTGGTGTTGCGGCCGCAGCTCGGCGATTTCAACGACGATCTGCGCCATTCCGGCCCGGCCCATCTCGCGGCATGGCTCAGCGATCAGCTCGTCCCGGATGATGCCCGTCTCTTCCTGTCGCCCGGATGAACGGGTCGGGACTGGCAGGCGGGCCGGCACGGCGTCGCCGGATAGCCTGCAGGCATGGCGGCGGTCCGCCGGAGAGGCTGCGCCCGCGGCCTGCCCGAGAGGCGATCCCTGCCACCCCCGGGTCACGGCCGCAACGGCTGCGCCGTCCAACCCATAGCATAGGCCATAGCTGCGGCCCCCCCCCCCGCCCGGCCCGGATTCGCTGTCAAGCCCCGATTGGCCCGGCCCCACACCCCCGACACA
>NZ_JAMYRZ010000071.1:0-21892 GCF_040321675.1 Mesorhizobium sp. M0296 | reverse complement strand
ATCATCGACTCAATCTCCTCTTACGACGAAGATTGAATCAGTGCTTCAGGACTGCTGCAACCCGGACTTTTTCAACACTATCGGTCATATAGAGACATTCCTTTGCCTGTCACCGGCGACCGCTTCGGGTCGCATCAGGTCGTAGCGCGAACGGCTGGTTTGGAGAAGCGGCAGGAAGGTCAGCAAATGGCGCGCGGAGCGGCCGATGGTGAAGTCCGCTGGTGACCCGAAGCCGCCGCCACAGCAAACCTATTGCAGCGATAGGGGCATCAATTCTGAGGAGCAAAGGTGGTCACGTTTTCCGGCCTCAAGTCGTCGATAGTGCTCGCGCGTATCCACAGCCATCCGGCCAGCCAGGCGATCGCTGTCGCAAGAATTACCAGGCCCAGGTCGAGAGCCCACTCCGGCACGAACACACGGAGCGCAATAGGCACCGCGCCAATGAAATAGAGAGCGAGTGGAATGCGCGGCACGGCTCTTCCGACGGCAAGAGAGATTACAAACGCGAGCGTCCCAAACAGAAAAAGAAACGAACTGACGACCAGAACGAGTCCGAGCGGCCCGCCGCGCAGGTCGATGATGGTTGCCAGCGGAAGCTTCGAAAATACGAGATTGATCACCACTTCCACACCTTCCAGACTTGCCAGTGCAATGAAGTTGATGACAAAGGCGATAGTGCCGAACAAGCCCGCGCGCCGGCCAAACGCAAAAAACAAGCCTACGACAAGACCAAGCGCCAATATCTCGGCGAGTGGTGCGAGAATTTGCGTTAGATCGGTGGTCGGGATGAGCGAGCTGCGTTTAGCCGCGTTGACCAGAAGAATAAGCGCGCTTCCCGCTCCAGCGACGGAGGCAAGCCGATAAAGCGTGACGCTGGACACAGCGGCGCTCGACTGAACAGTCGCGAAATTCTCCTTGTGCCGAGGTTCTTCGGCTGAGCTCTGCGACGACGTGAATTGCGGACGGCGGGGTTCGGCGTTTCTGGCGAGCATGTTCGTTTCTCCATCTGGGAATTTGGGAGCCGCGGAGACCGCAGGCCTATTCCTATCCCCGCTGTAATCACTGCTTACATCCTTTTGTCGAAGGTGTAAACAGTGATTACATAATTGCCGAAATCGTGGTACAGACGCGTGATCCAGCTCGACAGAACGAAGGGAAAGAGATGCCAAAAGCCAAGAGGCCTGGCCGCACCAGCTACCATCATGGCAATCTGCGGGATGCGTTGATCGATGCCGCGGTCCACCTTATCGAGGAGGGCGGCCCCGACAATGTGAGCGTACGCGAAGCCGCAAAGCGTGCGGGCGTTTCCGCCGGCGCACCCTTCCGTCATTTCAGCAACAAGACCGCATTGATGACGGCTGTTGCAGAGGAGGCAATGAGCCGGTTCCGCTCGGAGATTACGAATGCAGTCGAGAACGTTGCTACGGGCGACCCGATTGAGCGCTTTGCCGCCGTTGGAATCGCGTATTTGCGCTGGGCAATTCGAAACCCCACCCATTTCCAGATCATCTCGACACGGAGTCTTATTGATTGGGATAGTTCGGAATCGCTGCGTCGCGATAACGATGCTGTGCGTTCGCTGGTAGAAGGATCAATGGCAGAAGCACAGCGACGAAACATGCTCCGGTCAGACGACATAGCAGAGACCCAGATAGCCGCGAGGGCGCTCGTCTACGGGCTCGCACGCATGTACATTGACGGACACTTTGCGCAGTGGGCAGCGGCTGGACGTACTGCGGAGCGGACTGCGCAGAACGTATTAAAGCACTTCGTGACACTCATTGGCAAATGATGGGCCAAATATGATGCGCTTGGCCGTGGTCCCATTGCTCCCTCAACACTAGCTGTGATTTTGGTGGGATCCTTCCAAGCAGTCATTGCCAATGGGGAATAAGCGCCTCTGAGAAATGTCGGGAGATGGCACGGAGCCGACCAAGAGGTTTTGTTTCCGAACGAAGGATCACTTCATCGAGCGAGTTATCCCATAGACCGGTATTCAACACCCTTGAACCAAACAATCACGACTGTAACTAACAAAGCAACGCGGTCGAATCTTCACCCCCTCGAGGCCCTGTCCCCGACAAGACCAAGTGAAATAGGGAGTCAATCAGGCAGTCTCAAAGAGCAAACTGCTCAAATTCCTACCTCAGCTACCTTCGTTCAACATTTCTAATAGCCATCGATTTCCTTCGACCAACTCGAGCCTAAAGTTGCGATATGCTGCTGGCGCTGTCTCTGCAGACACTAAAATTGCATTTCTATCGTTGCCGAAAGGATAGAGGCTTGCATATCCGCCGTTTGGCATAGATAGGAAAAAGAGGTCATGTTCAGCTGTAACGTCTGAACCTTGTTAGAGCTCAATTACTGCGCCTGTTTCAATGAAATTTCCAGAAATAATTCCGCATATCATCCTCATTTCCTTTCTATGGCACCCATTTATGCAAGGCAAGTAACTGAAACTCACAATATCGGTGACTGGAGGTGAAATGTTGGGATCCGCGCTTCATGGGTCGAAATCTCCCTTAAGCGTAGTATGCCATTTGCGTGCAGCGGGTCGCCTCCGAACTCCCGTCCTCGCGGCAAAAATCTACGGATTTCCGACTGGTACTAATCTACAACCCAATGATCTGTCCCTGCTAAACCGGCTCTTTTCCGCCGGAATGGCGGTCTAGAGCATTCTCTGGATCACGCTAGGCCAGCCGGCAGGCTCTGATATTCAGACGATGTTCGACGCGCTCAACACGTGATGCCGCTTTTCGCGGAGCTCGAACCGGAGTGTGAGGGTGAAATAGCTCGGTTTTGGATACCACCTCATGTATCCGAATGATGGACGTGACTTCTTACGGGCTCTCCGAGAAGAGCTAGATCCAATTGTCGGATGCCGATTAGGTGCGTGGAGGCTCCCTTGCCTTGCCAAGGCGACGGGAGCTTTAGCGACACTAGCGATAGGTTACGTCGCCTTACTAAACTGCTCCGGCTCCTCCATGATCTTCGCCTATTTTATTTTTGCTCTCTTATCCGCCCTAGTTGGATTCAATGGTTGGCACGATGCCAACTACAACACGCTGTCGCAGCACCAACCAGGACAATCCCTGCCAGGCCGAACCTGAGGACTGGAACGAAGGCATCCGATCGCAATGGTGCGGAAGGCCCGAATGATGAGGCAGACAATGGCACTCGACTATCCTTGGAAGACTGCAACGGCGTGCTGATCCCGCCGACGACCGGCGACAAGGAGAGCAAGGAACCGCCCGACACGGTGACCACACCGGTGATTCCTCCTGGGCTCCGTGCCGAAACAGGCGCCGGATTAGCCTTCGCGCTGGACGGCAGTGGCGCGCGCCTACGTGTTCCAGGAGTTGTCCAGGACGATTCAACGCACCGGCAAGCGCAGAGTGCTGCGCCTTCCAGCCGGCGATCCAGCTCATTGCCTCTCGTAGCCCGTCATCTCCAGATAGCCCTTGCCCGTGTGGGTGCCTATCACCCGGACCGGACCTTCCCAGTAGGGGATGCTGAGACCCATCCATGCCTGAGAGTTGAGCGCGCCGACGGTGACGTCGAGCGCACGGTCGGGCAAGACGAGACGCCAGCGCGTAGGAATCTTGCGCCCCTCCACCCGGCTCGTCTCCAGCGGAATCATGACAAGCTTGCCGTTGCCGTAGGGCGTTGGCTCACCGTCCGCCGCGATCCAGGAGGCCGAGGTGAATCCGCCGCCAGCAGCATCGCGCAGGCGAAAACCCATCAGTTTCTCGCCTGTGTCGAAGGAGAGCGAGAACCAGTCCCAACCAGTCTGTTCCTCCGCCAGCGGCTGCGAGGACCATTCACGATCGAGCCACGCCCTGCCGCGCACGGGAACCTCGCCTTCCGGCAGCGTGATCGTACCTTCGACGGCGAAGAAGGGCTGGGAATAGTAGTAGCTCGCCTGCCCCTTCGCCGACTTCACCGAGTAGCCTCGGTCGCCGTGGAGAACGAGCGGGCCTTCGGCATGCATTGCGATGTCGTAGGCGAAGTCCTTTCCGGTCGCCGTGAGACGCAGGCTGTCGAAGGTGTCGCCCGCCATCTGCCAGTCGTCGATCCAGGCCGCGAAAGGCTCGGCGGTCACACCCGCCTGGCCCGTGCCGCCGCGCGCGAAACGCTCCGTGGCGCGGTGGGTCGTGGCGCTGGTGACGGCGGCATGGCCGAACCACACCTGCGGGCTCTCCCATCCCTCGGCCTCGCCGGGCGCAAGCGCCGAGCGGAACAGCGTCCATTGCAGGCCGTAGTCCGCACCGTCGGGCCCGGTGAGGTTCGCGGTCAGGTACCACCACTCGATCCGGTAGTCCGGATGGGCTCCGTGATCCCGCGGAAACTCGAACCGCTTGCCCGGTTCCGGGACGGCGAAACCTTCAGTGTCCGTGCCGAGCCCGGCAAAGCCCTGAGCGAAGGCATTGCCGACGCTCAGCAGCAGGAAAATGAGAGCCCTAGCGTTCATTGGCGAATATCCTCAACAGCGCGGCCGGCTCCATGCGCGAAAGCCGCCAGGCCGGCCAGAGCGCAGCGAGCAGCGCGGCGGCGAGCGCGAAGAGCATCAGGCGGGCGTATTCGGTAGGAAACAGGTATATCGGCAGACGCCAGCCGAACGCCTCGACATTGACGATGGCAAGCAGCACCCAGGCCAGCGCCAGGCCCAGTGGCAAGGCCAACAATGCGGTGATCGCGGCGAGCAGGACGGTACGCAGGATCTCCAGCCCTGCGAGCCGGCGTTGGGTCGTCCCTATCGCCCAGACGGGCGCCATCTGCGGCAGCCGCATCGCCGCCAGGGTGAGCAGGCTCATCAGGATGGCGAATGCAGCGACCGCCAGCGTCAGCACGTTCAGCGCCCCGGTCACGGAGAAGGTGCGCTCGAACACCGACAGCGAAAACGCCTTGAGCGCCGCCTGGTCGATGATGCGCGCGACTGGGACGTCGAACGCTTCCGTGAGCGCCCGGCGCAGGCCCTGAGGATCGCCGGTGCGCACGCCGTAGCGGCTCGGCTCGATGCCAGGGAAAGTCTGGCGGAACAGCGCCTCGCCGACGATGGCCTGGCCGATGGGATTTCCGTAATCGCCGAAGACGCCCGCGACCGGAAGCGACAGGCCGGGACCCAGCGCGAGCATCTCGCCGACGCGCAAGCCAGCGCGACGGGAAAGCTGCTCGTTGACGATAACCGCCCTACCCTCTTCGACCTCGTCCCAGACGGCGGGCACCGCGTCGAGGAACCGCCAGTTCTCGCGGTAGGTATAGCCGATCCGCGCCCCGAAAATCTCCGCCGGCAGGCCGGCGAGCGTCGCATCGGCCGACATGATCGGCAGCACGGCGTCGGCGCGCGCCTCGAGGAAGCGCTCCAGGCCGGCCCGGTCCGCGACCGCTTCCGCATCGACGTAGAGCTCGGCCGACAGGCGCTGGTCCAGAAAGCCGACGAAGGTCAGGCGGAAGCTGGAGACCATGGTGGAAACGCCGACATTCGCGGCCACGGCGAGCAGCAGCGCCATCAACGCGAGCCCCAGGCCAGGCAGTTGCTGGCGCGTGTCGGCCCAGAACCATTGCGCCATGGCGCTGTGGGCTTGTCCTTCGCTAAGGCGCAGGATCGCGGCGAGACAGGACGGCAGCGCAAGGGCTGCGCCAAGCAGCAGGCAGGCGAGCAGCGCGAAGCCGGCGGCCAGTCCACCTCCGGTGACGGCCAGCACGCCCGCTGCCGCGAGCAGCACGAGCGCGGCTGCGGCCTGCAGGTTCTGCGTCCGCCTCGAGGCCAGCGCCCAGGCGCGCCCGCCGGCGCTCGCAAGCACCGGCATCCGCGCCAGTCGCCATAGGGCGCTCGCGGCGGCAAGCAGTGCGCCGCCGAGCGCCATAGCCATTCCCGAGAGCCACCATGCCGGGCGGATCTGCAGCGTGCCGGCAACGTCGGCGCCATAGAGGCCCCGTATCGTCGCGGCCACGTCCGGCAGCAAAAGTGCTGCAATGAAATAGCCGAGCGCGATGCCGAGCGCGCCTGCAAGCGTCGCCAGCACGACAAGCTCCAGTACCATCAGGACGATCAGGCGGCGGAGCGGCACGCCGAGCGCGCGCAGGGTGCGAACCATGCCGCGCCGCTGCTCGAAAGCAAGGCCGATCGCGCCGTGGACGATGAAGATGCCGACCGCGAAACTGAGAAAGCCGAAGGCCGTGAGGTTGAGGTGGAAGCTGTCGGTGAGCCGGCCGACATTGGTCGCGCCGTCCGCGCGCTGGAGCACGAGGTCCGGCGATATCTCGGCCAACGGCCGTTGCCGCAGCGGCTGCTCCGGCAGGACGATCAAGCGGCTGATGCGCCCGACACGGCCGAGCAGCTTCTGGGCGACGCCGATGTCGGCGAGTACGGTGCCCGGCGCAACCGCCTGATCGGCGAGAACCGGGTTGGGTATGTTCGCCGCAAGGAGCGCCGCCGTCTCCGGGTCGGCTACCAGCGTGTTTGCGCGCAGAAAGCGATTGAGGTCTGTACGCGTCAACACCGCACTCGCAGCCGAGCCCGGAGGCGCGGTCAGCGGATCGGCCCCGACGAGCCTCACAGAGATGTTGCCGAGGCGCAGCCTTCCCTCCACCACCGGGCTGACGAGCCAGCCGGCGCGGCGCAGCGCGACGAAAATCTCCTGCGCCATTGAATCCCCCTCGCGCGGCATCAGCTGGTCGAACCGGCCCTCGGCCAGCGTGGCGGCAGCCGCGTCGTAGCTTGCGCGCGCCTCGGCGTTGATCGCCTGCACACCCGACCAGAGGGCCGTCGCCAGCGCGAGGCCGAGCACCAGCGTCAGCAATTGGAGCCGGCTGCGTCGCCAGTGCGAAGCCAGTGCCGAGAAGACAGCGCCGGTCATGCGAGGCGGCCCTGGCTGAGATGCGCCCGGCGCCCGAGACGTGCTGCAAGACGCGGGGAGTGCGTGACCATCAGGAGCGCCGCGCCGGTCTCCGCCACAAGCGCAAGGAACTGCTCCATCACCTCGTCCGCCGTCGCCTCGTCGAGGTTGCCTGTCGGCTCGTCCGCGAGGATCAGCTTCGGCCGCGCGGCGAGCGCGCGGGCGATCGCCACGCGCTGCTGCTGGCCGCCGGACAGCTGCTCGGGGTATTTCCGCAGATGCGGTTGCAGGCCCAGCGCACTGGCCAGCCGCGAAAGCTCCGTCGAGTCCGGCGCGCCGTTCAGACGCGCCTGGAAGGCGATGTTGGCGGCGACGTCCAGGGAGGGGATGAGGTTGAACTGCTGGAAGATGATGCCGACCGCGCTTCGCCTGAGCCGCGCGCGATCACTGTCGTCGAGCGCGGTGACTTCCTGCCCGTCGAGAACGACGCGCCCGCCGGCGGCGGCATCCAGACCCGCCACGAGGTGCAGCAGCGTGCTCTTGCCCGAGCCGG
Source organism: Mesorhizobium sp. M0296 (assembly GCF_040321675.1). Taxonomy (NCBI): domain Bacteria; kingdom Pseudomonadati; phylum Pseudomonadota; class Alphaproteobacteria; order Hyphomicrobiales; family Phyllobacteriaceae; genus Mesorhizobium; species Mesorhizobium sp. M0296. The sequence continues at coordinate 14,500 of NZ_JAMYRZ010000071.1, read as the reverse complement.
ATTCGCCGGTCAGCGCCAGCGTCTCGCCGGCGTCGAGCAAGAGCGTCACACCGTGCAGGACGGAGACCGGGCCTTCCGGGCCGGGATAGGATTTCCGCAGGTCTTCGATCGAAAGCAGCATGCACCACAGCTACAGTCTGTGGCGAAAAGGAAAAGCGCTGCAGTTGAGAATTCCGAAGAGGAAGCGCGGCTGCCTTGCAAGACCGCAGCCGGATGCAAGCGGGAATCCGATAATTGTTGCATAGAACCAACGAACCAACCGCGGGTGGGTTGCCCTCTCGACGGCACCAGACGGCGGGGTGGTAGGGCTGGTTCTGGCCAGGCTCTCAGACAAACTGCCCCCTCTGTGCCGACACGCCAGCACCGATCAGCCAGTGGGCAGCGGCAGCTGCAGGTCATAGGGGCGCGGAAAGCCATACGAGGAGGCATCGAGCGTCCCGGGGAGCGGCAAGTCCCGGCTGAGCACGGCCCAGCCGGATCGCCCATTTACCGACCCAAACGGCGCAGGACCAGTCCGGCAAGAGCCGTCCCCACCACCGAGAACGGCAGCCATCCCTGCGGATCGCTCATGGTGTGCAGCGTCAGGCCGCTGAAAAGAAGCCATAGGAGCGGGATAGGAAGCAACAGCGCCATGAGCCTGCCACTCGCCGCGAGCAGGATGCCAAGCGTTGCGATCGCCGTTGGATCCGGCGCGATGCCGAAGGCTTCCGCGCCAGTCCATGGCCGCCCGAAGAGCGGCGCCTAGGCGAAAAGGCCGATCACCGCGAGCAGCAGCCCCAGCTGCCCGGCGATGTCTTTCCGATCGAAAGCAAGTCCGCCCACTGTGCCCAGGAACCCCAACAGCAGCGCTTGCAGGCCGAAGGCCGGCGCGACATAGGCGACAGCCCAGTTGATGCTCGCATAGCGGCTCCACAGGAACGACCAGCCGACGAAGGCCCAGAGCACGGCCAGGATGAAGGCGATCCAGAGGGCGTGGTTCTGCAGCCGCCGGAGCACGAGCAGGACGATCGCGAGGCCGGCGGCGAGCGTTGCTAGATGCAACGGCCAGAACGCGACATTGTGCAGCTCAAACATGCGCCGGTAGACGCGCGGCGAAAAGAGCAGGAAATCTCCCAGCCGGTAGGTCCACCATTCCGACATTCAGAGATCCCAAACGTAGGCCGCCATCCGCTCGCACAGCGCCGTGTCCGGGAGGGGACCGGCCGCGGCCGCCAGGTTCTCGCGCACATGGTCGACACGTGTGGTGGCGGGGATGGCGACGGTGACGGCCGAGTGCGCGAGGATGAACTTCAGGATGAACTGTGCCCAGGTCCCAGCACCAATATCGGCCGCCCAATCCGGCAACGGCTCGCCTTCCAGCCTGCGCGTCAGCGCGCCTTGCCGGAACGGCCGGTTGACGATCACCGCCATGCCGCGCTCGGCCGCCAGTGGCAGCAACCGCTCCTCCGCCTCGCGGTCGACGATGTTGTAGGTGAGCTGCACGAAGTCGAGCGGATGCTGCCGCATGATATCTTCGAACAGATCATGCCGGCGGCCTTCGGAGGTCGTGATGCCGACATAGCGGATTTGCCCGTCCGCCTTCATGGCGAACAGTGTTTCGAGATGCGCTTCCCAGGCGACGAGGTTGTGGACCTGCACGAGATCGAAGCGCGGCACTTCCCACAAGCGCCGTAACTCCTCAATCTGTGCCGGTCCGCTTCCGGCCGACGAGGTCCAGACCTTCTCGGCCGAAATCAGCGTTTCGGGCCGACCGAGTTTCTCCAGCCCGTAACCGGTCACCGGCTGCGAGGAGCCGTACATGGGCGAGGAATCGATCATTCGCCCGCCCGCCTCGAAGAAGGCGGCGATCACGTCGGCGCATTCATCGCGAAGCACCGGGTCGTCGCCAACGTTGAAAGTGATCCAGGTGCCAAGCCCGACCGCCGGAATCGCCTCGCCGGTGGAAGGGATGGTGCGCATCAGCGGGGCAGGCGTGGCGGCGAGCGTCTTTCCCGGCCAGGCGAAGGCCATCGGGGAGCCGACGGCCACCTTAACGAATGTCCTGCGGGTGATGTTCATCCAACGGTCGTCACTGAACTCCGACCTCCGCGGATAGTCGGGAAAGATAGTCTTCGCGGGTTCTACCGCGCGGAAGGCTGGGGAGACCGTGCCGGTCGAGCGTCAGCGATCCCTTGTGCCGCGCCAGGGGCAGCGCCCCAAGCAACTGGCTCAGTTTTGTCGGCAGTCAGAGAAGAACTTCTAACTTATGCTTAATGTATCGGATTGAAGGTTGAATATCTGGCCCAGCACACCCATGTTTCGCGAGGGGACGGGGCGATATTTCCTATTGCCAGACCGTAAGACCAACGACCAACGAAGAGTCGATCGATGCGGGATGACGTAAAGGGATTTGTTGCCAGTTTTCTTGCGGAAATCGAGGCAGGTAACGCAGCGATCTTTGCTGGGGCCGGACTGTCGGCTCCTGCCGGATTTGTGGATTGGGCTAACCTGGTCCGACCGCTAGCCGAAGAACTCCATCTCGACGTTGACAAAGAGTCCGATCTCGTCGCGGTGGCGCAATTTCATGTAAACGCGAACCACCAGAATCGGCACGCTCTTCACACGGCTATCGTCAACGCCTTCTCGGCAAATAACCCGCCCACCGCCAATCACAGATTGCTAGCGCGGCTTCCCATCACGACCTACTGGACAACCAACTACGACAAGCTGATCGAGACTGCGCTTAAAGACGCAGGCAAGATTGTGGATGTCAAATGGGCCGTACCGCAGTTGGCGAACACACAGCCCCGCCGCGACGCCATCGTTTACAAGATGCATGGCGATGTTGACCGGCCAGATGAAGCGGTCGCCACGCGCGATGATTACGAGCGTTACGCGAGTGACCGTGGAGCGTTCATCAACGCGCTGGCTGGTGATCTTGTGTCGACATCATTCTTGTTCGTCGGATTCAGTTTTACGGACCCGAACCTTGAACAGGTGCTGGCTCGGGTGCGGATCACGTTCAAAACTAACCAGCGCCGTCACTACGCCATCTTTCGGAACCGGACCCGCCGCACGGATGAAAGCGAGGCTGAGTTTGAATATGGAAAAATTCGCCAAGAGCTCGTGCTCGAAGACCTGAAGCGTTTTAACATTCGTCCCTTGCTGGTCGACGAATATAGCGAGATTACCGACATCTTGGCCGAGATTGAACGGCAATACCGTAGCCGGACGATCTTCGTCTCGTCGAGCGCGAGTGACTTCGCGCCGTGGGGTGAACCGGTGGTGACAAGCTTTATGCGGACTTTGGGTTCGGCCTTGATCTCTGCCAAGCTTCGCGTTGCGACAGGCATGGGCCTTGGCGTCGGCAATGCCCTGTTCACGGGCGCACTTGAAGCGATTTACGCAGACCGCCACGGGCATATCGAGGATCGAATGCTGATGCGGCCCTTTCCGCAATACATCGCCGATGAGGCGAAACGGACGGAAGTTTGGGAAGCCTACCGCCAAGACATAATATCGTCAGCGGGCATCGCATTGTTCCTGTTTGGCAACAAGAAGGTTGGCGATGATACCGTCGTCGCCGACGGCATGATCCGCGAGTTCGAAATCGCCCGACAACATGGCGTGACCTGTATTCCCATAGGTGCAACCGGCTATGCCGCCGCTGAGTTAGCCGACCGTTCGATTGGTGACGGTGCTGACGGAGACGCAGCTCTGCTCGATGCGCTGAAGGAATTGCGCGAGCCGCGTGAGAATCTCAATGAACTGATCGACCCAATCCTAAAACTCGCGGCCGCTGCTCGAAAAATAAGGTAACCCGATGCACAAAGTCTTTATCAGCTATCATCACGCCAACGACCAGTGGGCCAAGCACCAATTACAACAATGGGCCAACCAATATGGTCTGTTCATCGACGTATCTGTTGATACGAACGACGTTAACGACAATCTTCCCACCGAAAGCATCCGTCGGATCATCCGAGATTATTATCTCAGGGATTCAAGCCTTACCATCGTCTTGGTTGGCACGGAAACCAGAGGAAGAAAGCATGTTGATTGGGAAATATACTCCAGCATGTATGATGGAGCGGTCAATAAGCAGTCCGGCGTCCTTGTTGTCCAGCTTCCGTCCACCAATCCCACATATTGGACGGCGGCGCACGAAGTTGAGAAGGCCACGGTCTATCCTGATTGCACCTCGTGGAGCACCATCAGCGACCGGGCGGAATATGAACGGCGCTACCCATACCTTCCTGCCCGCATCATCGATAACTTACTGGCCCCAAAGGCAAAGGTTTCCGTGACCACGTGGGATCGCATCGCCGGAAATTTGAACAATCTCGTGACGATGATTGATACTGCCTACGACGATCGAACGCTCTGCGAATATGACCTGTCACGGCCGATGCGCTCAAACAATGCACCAGCATTCATTTAAGTGGAGGTTTGAAGTTCTGTCAGCAGCATGGTCCTGCCGAGCAGCGCGACCGAGAATATCGTCGTCAGATAATGTAGGGGGAATTAGTGTCCACATTCACGGAAAGCCGCATACGACAGCGCGCCCAGCGAAAGGTTGGAATCTCGAGAACGGCGAAAGCCGTTCTCAAGGAGGAAGTCGCAACAGCAAAAACCAAGACTAGCTTCGACATTTTTCTCAGTCATTCGACTTCTGACGCCGAGATCATTCTGGGCGTGAAAGGCGTTCTGGAGGACTATGGCAAAACAGTCTACGTCGACTGGCTGGAAGATCCGCAATTGGACAGAGCCAATGTCACCGCTGCAAACGCGGAAGTCATTCGGATGCGGATGCGCCAGTGCAAGTCACTCGTCTACGTGCATACTGCAAATTCCGGATCCTCCAAATGGATGCCTTGGGAACTGGGCTATTTTGACGGCTTCAACGGCGCCGTGGCGGTACTCCCCGTGACGCAAAATCATCAGACAAGCTATGACGGTCAAGAATACCTCGGCATCTATCCATATTTGGACGAAGCTCCGGCTGAGGGGAGCACAACCAATGAAATGTGGATTAACAAGAGTTCAACATCTCAGCGGTGGGCCACTTGGGTCAGCGATCCCAGAGCATTCCGTAAGGCGAGCTGATCGGTTCGAACCCCTGCGCCGCATTCGGCAGGAGCCAATGTCCGCCTGATGGACGTTGGCATTGGTTGCCTTCGGCCTCGATCTACCCGGAGGACATCAGTGAGCGCTATGGAGGGAATAGCGTAAACGTAGTTCTCCGTTTCGTTTCGGCCCGCGGGCGAGATTCGAACGCACGTGGCTGGCCGGACGCGTACGGTATGTCTGCTTCCTGCCCTCGCTTTCCAGAAGCGGCCAGTCTGCCAGCGGCCCCCCAAAGCCGGCAGGCGGCAACGCGCCTGATATCGCACTTTGAAATCAACTCTGCCGCTTCCTGTTAGCCGAAGTTGCAAGCGGCCCCGCCAACAATCGTGGTTGCGCCTTTTAGGGCATCGTGGTTCAGACCGCTGGCGGATTAAAACTCAAGTTGGCTTTGCGATCGGCTCATCGCTGCCGACAATCGGTGACCTATATAAAGGGGCATGTCCACGCGCCGAGAAATCAATGCAATAGCGAAGCTGATTGGAGAGTGGCCTTTAACCCCGGCTGCAACGTTTGGATCGTCCGTCAGAGCGAGGGGTATTTTTCTCGAAATACGCGCCCGCCTTCCAACGGAGTTCAGGAAATTGCTCAATATCGAGTCCCGCGTGCTTACCCTGCGCCTGTCTGAGGGCGCCGAGAATGATGTGCAGGTGGTATTCGGGATCGTATCCAAAGCACTGCAGAATATCGAAGACCTGCCCGTAATCCCCCGTGAAATCGAGGACATTCTGACGATCTCGACGGCCGAACGGCACCGCTGGCTGAAAGATGGTCGCTTGCAGAGCGCCGGGACGAAAACGGTGAAACTCCGCGGGCGGGCAAGGAACATCACCTTTCACGTGTTCGACCCGCAGCACGTGGAGGATGTGCTTGACCGCGACCTGGTTACGGTCTGGCGCGAACAGGACGCAGCGACAGCTGCAGAGAATAGGCGGCGAGCCGCAGGGAAGGCCGCTATGAAACGCGCTCAAAGAAGCGGTCGCGGAACTGCAGCTTCAGCTGGCTACGGCCCCGATGAGAACGCGCACTCCAGTTTGCGCGGCTGGGAAGATTTTGAGAAGGACGGACTCCTGCGCTGATAGGCCGGGCGCACAAGCAGGTTAGGACGTTTGCCTGCGCCGTGCGAGATGCGCAAGGAGGGCCGTCAAACGCATCGCGTTCAGGACCCGCTTCGCAGGGACACCGCCCTTGCGCGCCATCTCGACACCCCAATGCATGTGGTCGAGCTCGCGGATCGAATGAGCGTCCGGATTGATGCTGAAGATGCAGCCCTGATCGAGTGCCTTTTGATGCCAGCGCCAGTCGAGGTCGAGTCGCCACGGATGTGCGTTGATTTCGACAGCGACGCCGTGTTTCGCACACGCTTTGAGGACTTTGTCGACGTCGAGATCATAACCGGGCCGGCGCAACAGCTGGCGACCGGTCATGTGCCCGATGATTGTCGTCCGAGGATTTCCGATCGCCTCAATGATACGCCCCGTCTGTTCCTTCTTGGGCAACTTGAAGCGGCTGTGCACGCTCGCGACGACGAAATCAAAGTGCTCCAAAATATGATTCGGGTAATCGAGCGAGCCATCAGCCAGGATGTCCGCCTCGATGCCCTTCAGTATGCGAAATTTTCCATTGTATGCCTTGTTCAGCCGGTCAGCTTCGCGGTGCTGTTCAGCAATCTCCTGCAACGAAAGGCCGCCTGCGTAGTGAGCGGACTGCGAATGATCGGCGACACCATAGTATTCGAAACCGCGCCTACGCGTGGCTTCAGCCATTGCCTCAAGCGTTTCGGTGCCATCGGATGCGGTCGTGTGAGAATGCAGGATGCCATGCAGATCTTCATCCCGAATGAGGGCGGGTAGCTTCTGCTTTGCCGCTCGCTCAATCTCGTCCCTGCCTTCGCGCAATTCAGGCTCGATAAACTGCAAGTCTAGAGCTTGGTAGATTTCTTCTTCTGTCGCTGACGCGATCAGCTTTCTCCCGCGATGAAGCCCGTCGGCGTTTAGGGTGAATCCCTTGTCGGCCGCGAACGTCTTCAGTTGCTCAAGGTGGTCTGCCGAACCGGTTGCCTCGAGCAGGCTCGCGCCAAAGTGCTTCCTGTCCGTGACAACAAGCCTGAGGGCCATATCCTCGATTCCAGTCGACTTTCTGGCCTGCGCTACCAGGGCGAAGTCGGAAACGAGCTCGCAACCGCGTCGGAAGTCACCTGCAATTTCCACGCGCGAAAACTCTGGATGCTGTTGCTTTACCGATATGACCGCATGGTGGAGAAGAGCGGCGGCCTTGTGCAGGTGAACTTGCGTTTCGCCGCTTCGCACGATGGCCAGGTTCTGCAGCAGCTTTGTCTGAAGCGCGGCGCCGAGGCCTTTGACTGGGCGGATGCGGTCTTCTCTCGCTGCGGCCTCGAGCTCCGCCAGCGAGTTCACGCCGAGCGCCTGATGAAGCTTCAGTATCTTATCGGGACGAAGCCCGGGTATGGCAAACAGCTCCATCACGCCCGCTGGAACATCCTCGCGCAGCTTCTCAAGGCTTGGGTGCGTGCCGGTTTGGTAAAGCTTGGTCACGATGTCTGCGATCGCGTCACCGATCCCCGGGATCTTGGTGAGGGCGCCGGCGGCGATGATCCGATCAAGCGGCTGCGACAGCGCCATCAGACTGTCTGCCGCGCGCAAGTATGCCTTTGTGCGATAGGGATTGTCGCCGCGCATAGACGCCCGTTGCGCGTATTCCCTTAAAAGACTGGCGACGGTCCTAGGATCGATTTTTGCCATGGCTTCAGCCAAACGAGACCGATCTCCGCAGGTTCCAATGAGGCAAGGCCGTGAGCGCCGCGTTGCCCTTTGAATCCCGGCTTTACTGCCTCTTCCCGCGTCGGACGCTACAGATTGGGCAAGGATTGGTCAGCGCGACCCCATCCAGCCAGAGTTTTGGAGACTGCGCGTTTCTTTAATTCAGGAGCATCGCCCACGTGGAAATGAGAGGGCGCGTCTATTGTCTTCATCTCCGCCCACGTGATCGGTGCCGCGACAGGAGCGCCCGGACGTGATCTCGCGCTGTAAGGCATGATCGCGGTCGCCCCGCGCTGATTGCGTAGATAGTCCACAAAGATGCGACCCTTGCGGCGCGCCTTTGACAACACGGCCGTGAAATGGGCCGGATCGCTCCGGGCGACCGCCTGCGCCAGGCGAGACGCGAAGTCCTTCACCTGTGGCCACTCGGCGCCAGGGGTGAGCGGCGCGATGACGTGCACTCCTTTGCCTCCCGTCAGCATCGGGAAAGTCGTAAGTCCCAGCGATTTAAGGATAGCGCGGAACTGAAAGGCAGCGGCGCGGACGGCCTCAAAATCGAGGCCTTCATCGGGGTCGAGGTCGAACACGAGGCGGTCGGCCTTTTCGACATCCTCGATCCGAGCCCCCCATCCATGCAGCTCGATCGTTCCCATCTGGACGCAAGTCATCAGTCCGTCGGCATCGTCGACATAGAGATATGGTTCCTCGTGCCCGTCTTTCTCTGTGATGCCGACGTGGTGGACTTTGTCGCCAAAGCTGCCGGCGTCGTGTTTCTGGAAGAAGCACTTCTTCGCGCGGCCCTGTGGGCATCGAACCAGACTGATCGGCCGGCTGCCAACCCAAGGAAGCATGATCGCTGCGACCGCTGCGTAATGGTCGGCAAGCTGTCCCTTGGTGATGTTGGACTCCGGATAGATGACGCGGTCACGGTTACTTATCGCGATGGCGGTTGTCGCAGACGCGGCGAGATCGGCTGCATGACGTTCCGTCTCGAGCACGACCGCCTCCGGCTTCTTGTCTTCACGGAGACCAAGATAGCTCGGATGTCGTAACGTCCCTTCATTTGTCATTTCGGTGAAGGCAATCTCAGCGACCAGTTTCGGACGGAGCCAGTGTGCGCCGCGCACTTCGGCGCGTGGTGCGTCGACGGTGGCGGCCTTCTGCTCAAGCGGCGCCATGATCTTCAAGAGACGAAGAAGTTCAGCGGTATCGAAGCCGGTGCCGACTTTCCCGGCGTAACGCAGCTTGCCGCGGTCATGAACGCCAAGGATCAAGGACCGAAACGCGCGGACCTTGTCGGACGGCGTCCAGCCGACAATCACAAATTCCTGCCGCCTGATGCATTTGATCTTCAGCCAGCTTGCGCCGCGGGCCGCCACATAACTCGAATCCGCGAGCTTTGAGATGACGCCCTCAAGGCCGGCAGCGCAGAAGCGATCGAGCAGCTCTTCTCCGCGGCCGAGGATATGGTCGGAGTAACGAAGGACCGGATTTTTCGCAGGCAAGATCGCCTCAGCTTCGCCTTGCGCTCAACAAGAGCAAGCCTTGTCAGATCTTCGCCGTCGAGCTGCAGCAGATCGAACGCATAAAAGTCGATAGTCGCCGGGGCATCCTTCAATGCATTCTGAAGCGCCTGGAAGTTAGATCTTCCTTCCACATCGACAACCACGGCCTCGCCGTCAATCAGGGCTGAGCGCACCTTGAGCTTGCGAGCCTCGGAGAGGATCGAGGGAAAACGGCTAGACCAGTCCAGACCAGATCGTGTGTACGCTCGCGCCTCGCCACCGCCGACGGCAACGAGAATACGATAGCCGTCGTATTTCATCTCATGGATCCAACGATCGCCGGCAGGGACCGTGTCCACGAGCGTTGCGAGCTGGACCGGCCGGAAAGCGGGCGGCGCTAAAGTGACCTCGTCACGAGCGGGCGACTTCGCTTGACTAGCGCTCGACGCATTGATTGCCTTACGCGACGTTGGCTTGACCACTCTGACCTAAACCATACTCAGAGACGAAACAGCGTTATCCGCCGTCCAACGCGCGACTACTTCTTTAGTTTCGCTGCCGGCCGTGTTGAGCTTTTCGCGATCATTGCCGACCCGCTTGATTAGCGCCTCGGCCTGAGCCGTGCTTCCTGCCTCCGGCCCTTCCATTCCCGATTTTCGCGCACAGCTCACAGGCAATAATCAAGAGCAGGAACGGGCCCTCAAATGCCGCCACAGCGTATCCGGTTTCTGCCATCGGCTTTCGAAGCCTGACATTCCGGTTCCGGTCCCCTGTGGGTACGGTTTTGATCTTCTCGTCGAACCCCATGTTTCGATTGATGATTACTGGACGTGCCCCATTGACGCCAAGTACCTCGCCCAGAGCAGCTCCGATGCCAGTTTAAGAAACGCTCGGGCGCGCCCACGAGCGCGATGGACTGACGCAAGTTCTCCAGCCAGCGGTAGCTCTCCTTCGTCTCGATCGGCACGCGCGTGGGATTGATGTGCCGCTTGAGCGCGAGCGTTCCCTTGAATTTCGTTCGGGTCCAGAACTTCACTGCCGTCAGACCGAGGGGCGCGCTGCATGGTCAGAGTTCTGAACGCTCAGCCCGCCTGCACGACCAGATGGAACTCACCTTCGAGGAACTCGAGAGCACCGCGACGGAAGACGAGATCGCCGCCGAACAGGCCGCGGCCCGGACCACCGAGGTGGCGCCTTACATGCGCAAGCGACCGGCGCGCCAGCCATTTCCCGAGCATCTGCCGCGCGAACGCGTGGTCGAGCCGGCGCCGGCCGCTTTGCTGCGGCGGTCATCGGCTGCGCAGGCTGGGTGACCGAGACGCTGGAGGTGGTGCCGCGGCAATGGAAGGTGATCCAGCACGTGCGGGAGAAGTTCACCTGCCGCGACTGCGAGACGATCAGCCAGGCTCCGGCGCCCTTCCACGCCACCCCGCGCGGCTGGGCCGGTCCCGGCCTGCTGGCGATGATCCTGTTCGAGAAGTTCGGCCAGCATCAGCCGCTTAACCGCCAGGCCGAACGCTATGCCCGCGAAGGCGTGCCGCTCAGCCTGTCGACGCTCGCCGACCAGGTTGGCGGGGCCCGCCGACGATGTGGGTAATCGAAAGCTTCACCGGATGGGTACCCTTCTCACGAACCCTTTTCGAAAACACGCGATGAAGACCGAGTGCGCGTGATTCAGCTTCGCCCCTCGCAACGTGATCGGGAGGGCCGACATGCATTTGCCAAAGAAAGTTTGGGGGGGGACAGGTTTCCACGCAACTTTTGATCCATAGGCATCGAGGCCGTGGCGGCAAGCATCCTCTTGCCGAGTGCGATCAGTTCCTCGCGGCGGCGCTGGCGCTTGGTGAAGCTCTGCCGGCCCCTTTCAGCCTCGCTGGCGTCCGCCTTGGCCATCCGGGACGTCCTTTGCCGTCAGCGAGCTCTCCCGGAGGCGCCGGAGGTGCACGTAAAGGATACCAGCTAGCGCATGCCCGTGATGAACGCGGCCGCGCAGCTCATTGACGATCGCCATGTATGCGCCGAGCGGGATCGCGTCGAAAAGCTCGAGCACGGCGGCCATGCCCTGCTCCACTGGGTCCGGACAGGCCAGCAGCAAGTCAGAGAGGGCCGTCAGGCTGCTTTCTTCGATGAGCGCGTGGTTGGCCGCGGCCCTCATCCTCCTGCTATCGTCAAGCGCGCCCTTGCCGGGGGCGGCGCTTTGCGGTTCATAGCGGCCGAAATGAAAATCGGCGGATCGGGTCTCATTACGATCGTGCCGCGCGAGTGGCTGGAGACGAACGCTTAGCTGCCAATGCGCGAAATCGACGAAAACGGACGGAGGCGCGTAGACGCGTCCTCCGCGATCGTGGAATTACCTGAATCGCCAAGCTGGGCCCCAACCTGCAAGGCCGGCGCCGTCAAGCGTTCTTATTCCACGCCCCCAGAGGCGCCGGCCGCCTTCAGAAGGAAGGCAGCGGAGTTTGGGTTATGGCCGAGCCCGGCACGCGAACTCAGTCCTCCCTGAATGCCCGACGGATTTGATCGTCCAAAGGTTTTACGAGGTAAGACAGCATTGTGCGGCTGCCGGTCGAGAAGAACACCTCGACAGGCATACCGGGCGACAAGGTCAGGCCCTTCAGCCTCGTAAGCTCTGCACGTGGCAGGCTGACACGCACAGTATAGAAGCTGGTGCCGCTTCGCTCATCGATGCTGAGATCGGGGGAGATTTCACTGACTACACCATTTAGCTCTGGCGTTGTCCGCTGGTTGAAGGCCGAAAGTCGCAAGGCTGCGCTCTGTCTTGGCATCAGCTGATCGATGTCCTGCGGAGCCACACGTGCCTCGACGGTCAGGTCGTCTGTGACAGGGACAATCTGCATGATGAGCTCTCCCGCAGATATGACGCCACCGACCGTGTGCACGCCGAGCTGATGGACGACGCCAGTCTGTGGGCTGCGTATATCGATACGCTTGAGCTGATCCTCGGCCGAGACCTTTTGCTCGACCAACTCCGAGAGCTTTGCCTGGACGTCACGAAGCTCCGTTGCCACCTCGCTGCGCAAATCCTGGTCGATCTGAATGATCTGCAAGCGGATTTCGGATGTATGACCCTTCGATTGCGCCATGGACGCAGTCAGCTTCCCATGCTCGCCTTCAAGCCGGACTGCATCACGCTCAAGCGTCGTTATGCGATCGATTGAAACCAGCTTGCGTTCCCAGAGCTTGCGCATTCCGTCGAGCTCAAGCCCGATCAATTTAATTTCCTGGCTTTTAGCATCCCTTTGCTCGGTCAAGCCGGCGACTTCTTCGGCGAGCTGAGCAATGCGCTCTCTCAACTGAGCCTTCTGGCCAGCGCGTGCCTGGCGACGAAATTCGAACAAGGACCGCTCGCCGGCCAGCGCACGCCGGATCTCAGGATCGTCCTGCCGCGACGTCAGCGAAAATGGGAAGGCGATGGTGTCAGTGCCATCGCGCTCGGCTTCGAGGCGGGCCAGACGGGCCTCGAATTCGTCCAGGCTCTTGGTGACGATGGCTAAATCGGCCCGGGTCACGGTTTCATCGAGACGGATCAAAACCTGGCCCGCCTTCACGGCGTCGCCTTCTCGCACGAGAATTTGACCAACCACGCCACCCGTTGGATGCTGCACCTTTTTAACGCTGGAATCGACGACCAGCCTTCCCGAAGCAATAACGGCTCCAGAAAGCTCCGTGACCGCGGCCAGGCTTCCGGCCCCGCCAACCAGGAGCATGCAGACCGCGAGGCCGCCGAACAGATAGCGTCGAATGGTCCGGTCGATCGCCGATGCCGCGTGTTGCGTCATCAGTGTGTCGCCTCCTCAGGGCCGGAGACGACCTTCAGGGGAACGCCGCCCGAACGGGTTACCTTGCTCAAGACCTCATTCTTGGGGCCAAACGCCTGGACACGGCCGTTAGTCATGACGAGTACCTGATCCAGGCTTGCAAGCGCGCTCGGCCGATGGGCGACCACGACAGCAATGCCGCCTCGCGCCCGCACGCCCTCAATTGCCGTCGCCAGCGCGGCCTCCCCTTCGGAATCGAGGTTGGAATTGGGCTCGTCCAAGATAACGAGGAACGGATCGCCATAGAGTGCCCGTGCGAGCGCAACCCGCTGTCGCTGGCCCGCCGAAAGCGCCGACCCGGCCTCGCCGATCCGCGTTTCATAGCCTTCCGGCAGATGGACGACAAGGTCATGAACGCCGGCCGCGCGCGCAGCCGCCAGTATCTTGTCCGAAGAGGCTTGAGGTTCGAAGCGTGCGATGTTCTCGGCAATGGTGCCATCGAACAGTTGCACATCCTGCGGCAGATAGCCGACATGGTTGCCCAGTTCTTGCGGCGACCACTGGTCGAGCGTTGCTCCGTCCAGCCTGACGGTCCCGCGGGCTGGAAGCCATATCCCGGCTATTGCTCGGACAAGCGATGATTTTCCGGACGCGCTCGGTCCGACGATGCCAAGGCCGGCACCCCTTTCTAGCGCGAACCCGACATCCTGCACAACCACACGACGCTCGCCGGGTGGCGTGACACAGATGCTTTCTACCGCAAGAGCAGATACAGGTGCCGACAGCGAGACACTCGTGGCAGTTTCGGGAAGCAGGGCCAAAAGCTGGCTCAGCCGGGTCCATGCCTGGCGAGCACTGACGAAACCCTTCCAGTGGGCGATGGCCAGTTCGACCGGTGCGAGCGCCCGGCTCATCATAATCGAGCTGGCGATCATAATACCGGCTGTTGCTTCCTGGTGGATGACCAGACAGGCGCCGATCGCCAGTATACCTGACTGCAGCATCATGCGCAGGATCTTCGAGATGGTGCCGAGCGTCCCAGCCAGGTCGCTGGCTCTTGCGTTCGTGTTGAGAAAGTCAGCGTTGACGCTTGACCAGCGCTCGGCGATGCGCGCGCCAAAACCCATCGCCTGCAGAACCTCTGCATTGCGACGCGTCGCCTCCGCAAGCGTATTGCGCGCTGCCGCCTGGCTGTTTGCCCTCTTCGCAGGCTCCCTGGTGCGAACTTCGGCAAGCAGAGTCAGGCTAGAGAGAATGATAGCGCCTGCCAGCGCCGTCATGCCGATCCAGAGATGGAACAGGAAGCATATTGCCAGATACAGCGGCATCCAGG
>NZ_JAMYRZ010000070.1:0-21945 GCF_040321675.1 Mesorhizobium sp. M0296 | reverse complement strand
ACGTACCACTGCATAGAGATTCCGACTACAATGACCCTAGACGCAGCTATTGCGCCCGAAGGCCCCGAACTTGAAATCTCGATGAGGACGCTTGTAGCTCACTCGAGAGAACTGGAGTACACCCGACATTCAAAATGTCAATGTTGGCCTGTTACTTCCCCTCACGCAACCACCACTCCATTTCTGTCGTTACCTCGTCGATAGGATTGGACCCAAGTGGCGCACCCTGAATATGATGGCGACGGCCGGTATTGTGTTTGAAACGCATGGCGACGCTACAAAGGCTACAGCGGTTGCCGCTTTACTAAACCCACACCAATGAACGATCCGTGCACCCAACGCCACTAACTGAGTGTCATGAGCTTGCAAATGAATTGCCGTCGGCCCAGGCGGTCTTCACGTTCGAAGCCGCGGCCGGAACACCGAGTTTTTCTGAGGCCGGAAGGTTCCCGACTGTGGCGCAGCCGGCGGTCAGCAAGAACATTGCGGCGCTCGAGGCTCACATCGGTACGAGATTATTTATCCGCGAGAAGTCGAAACTCCGCCTGAACGCGGAAGGTGAATCTCTACATCGCGCTGTGCAACTGCGATTGATCAGATCTCTCGGAGGTCACGAAAAGGGAACGAGATGACATTGGGGATGTCCACGGCGTTTGCCGCGCACTGGCTGATTTCTCAGATGGAGGACTTCCGCCGTACGTTCCCTGAGGTGACCTTGGATTTCCAACTCACTGGCGGTGAAACCGTCGGCCCGATTGGGCCCTGTGATCTGGGCTTGCGAACTCGGACAGAGCCCCGACCACGGCTAATAGTCAGTCGATCCAGCCGGTATAGATCCCAAGCCCCCGCTTCTTAATCTGGCTGCCGATCACGACCCGTTGGACTTCAGATGTGCCTTCCCAAATTCGGTCAACGCGAACATCGCGATAGAGTCGCTCGACCGGATTCTCTCGCATGTAGCCACGGCCGCCCAGGATCTGCAGCGCCTTGTCAATGACACGGCCTGCCATTTCGGAAGCTTGCAACTTCACCGCGCTGGCATGGGCGTGCGCAAGCTTCCGGTCTGGCCGTTGCGAGGCCTGCCATGCGATGCGGTAGAGGAGGGATTTCGCGGCCATGATCTCGACTACCATGTCCGCGAGCATGAACTCAATTCCCTGAAACTCGCGAATGGCCTTACCGAACTGGACGCGTTCCGCTGCGTAGTTATTTGCGATCTCGGTGGCCCGTGTTGCCGCTCCGACGCAATGGGCCGCAATCTTGAGGCGGGTCTCGACAAACCAGTCCTTCGTCAGATCTAGTCCACCGCCAACGGTACCCAGGATATGCTCCTCTCCGAGCTCCACCTTCTCAAAGATGTACTCGGGATGCTCGGACATGAAGTTATGCATAAACTTTGGCACGCGCTTAACACGGATACCCGGCCGATCCTTGTCGACAAGAAACACCGTAGGCTTTTCTGGATCGCCATCGACAAGGGCGTGCACCATAATGAAGTCGGCGATGTCCCCGTGTGTCACGAACCATTTTTCTCCAGAAAGGTAGTACCGGCTGCCAAGCCGCACAGCGGAGGTTTTCACCTGGCGTGGATCCGATCCCGCGTCTGCTTCTGAAATCGCAAAGCAATAGGTGCGCTCGCCACGGCAACTCGGTTCTAAGTACCGGCGTATCTGCTCGGTGGTGCCTTCCTTGAGCGGAATTGCAGGTTGCCATGCCACGCCCCCGATGCCGCCAGTCGCCATCCCAAACTGCTCGTTGACCAGAGTCTGTTCGAAGAGCGATAGGCCTTGGCCACCATGTTCACGCGAATGGTTGATGGCATTGAATCCCGCCGCGAGCACCTCCTTCCTGAGTCGCGCCAGGATATCGCCGGGCAGCGATCCGTGCTCCTCGATTGCCATTTCATTGGGAAAGAGTTGGGTCCGGGCGAACGAAGCGGCTCTTTCCTGCAGGCCGCGCTCGCGTGGAGAGAGTGTCAGATCCATCGGTCTTGTTCCTTGCTTGGACGGCCGCGCGCAAGATGCTTGCCACCATCGATGAAGAGCATCGTGCCTGTGATGTAGTCGCTAGCTGGTGACGCGAGGTAGGCTACCGCCGCTGCGACCTCATCGGGCTCACCCATGCGTGGGATTGGTAAGACGTCAATTCCAGCTTTGAGACGCGAGATATCATATTGCGCAAGGGCGCTGGTGCGAATCGTCCCCGGTGCAACCGCGTTCATGTGCGGGCCCCATTCAGCGGCGAGCGTTTCCGTCAGGCTGATAACCCCTGCCCTTGCCGCGGCGCTGTGGGCGTAGCCAGGCAGGCCGCCTGCGAGTGAGAGCACGATATTGGTGATGTGACCACGTCCCCCCGAGGCTATGCGTCTTGCCGCGAACGCGTGCGGCATGTGCCAGGTTCCCGTGAGATTAAGGTCGATGACGGCTCGGCCGTTGGCCGAGATGCGCAGGGCGTCCGCTTCGAACTGGCCGCCGGCATTATTGACGAGGATGTCAGGAAGGCGACCCTGAGAAGAGAAGTTGTCGAAGACAGCCGGCACTTGCCGCTCGTCCCGGATGTCGAGACTCTGGACGTTCACATTGACATTTCTTGATTTGAGACGCTGGGCGGCCGTCCCAAGCCGCTCGGCATTTCGGGAGGCTATTATCACGCTTGCACCAAGAACGCCGAGTTGCCGGCGATGGCAAAGCCGATGCCACTGCCGCCCCCAGTTATCAGCGCGATCCGGCCGTCGAACAGATTTGGTGCAAAGACCTGACCAATCATTTATGTGCTCGGCAAAGCATGACAGAAAACGGCTGTGCAGGTGCACAGGCGTCCAAGGAGCCAAAGAACGGAACTGAACTCTTGCTTCATCTGTGCCTCAGTCAGCGAGTGTCACGCCGCCGGGCGATGCAAGTAAGCGCTCGCGCCTGCCAGCAGCCGCTTCCAACCAGCCGGCCTCCAGTTGTGGCACGGAGCCCCGGGCATAGTCCGTGCTTTGTACGAATATCGCGGGATCAAGCGTGTCCTGCGCGCTTTGCACACCGGCGACGCATAGCCGCCCACCGCGCTTGGGTTGCGCCTTGGCGAGGTTCAATGACGACGCCCCTGCCCCGAGCGCGGTTCCGGTCGCGATCAGCGATTTCGTGAATTGGCGGCGGTTCAACATTTCTTCCCAACTGGTTGATGCGATTTCACCTGATACCCAATCGCTCATTATAAGTGGGGATGCAATTTGACATTTTGTCCAGTCCTGTCATTTTGTCAACAGAAAAAACAGGTGAGGCGGCTTATTTAAGGCCGCCGCCCGCGGCCAGGGAATGAGCTATGTCAACTTCCAATGATCCGCTACTGCAACGCTTCCGGCTCAAGGCACTTGTCGCTGCGCAACTGGCTGCTGTGGAAGGCACCGAGGCACTGGCGAAACGGTCTGCACTCGCAATATCCATATTACGGTCTATACGTGGCTTCGGCCGATGAAGATGCTTAGCAACCCAGCAGGAGAGCATCGGGGATCGAGAGCTGCGCGACGCCGAAGGCCCAATGATGTACAGCCTCAAGCCGACGCACGGCGAGAAAGCTCAACCGGAACAAAATCCAAGGTTCAAGGGATGTGACAGTTCCGCGAGCTCACAGCTCCACTCCATCTCCGCCTTCTCTCGCGCGTTCTGAGAAACGCTGCAAATGTGGACAACATGCATGACTACGCAGCAGCCATATCAATCAAGTTCATTCAGGGTCAGGAACGCCAGCGAGGATGTCGGCCATGAGCCAATCATCGTCGTGTTCTATCTGGTCCCGGACTTTACCATGCTGGCTTTCTCCTCGGCGGTAGAGGTATTGCGCCTGGCCAATCGTGTGTTGGGTTATGAGGCGTATCGTTGGCGGGTCGCATCAGAGTCCGGTGGCGTGGTTCAAGCCATTTGCGGACTTTCAGCTGTAACTGACAGTTCCATCTCAACTGAACGCCGTCGCTTATTCGAAGAATGTCGCCCGAGCATGGTCGTTATCTGCGCCGATCAGGATGTGGAGAGCTACTCGAACAAACCTTTGGAAGCTTGGCTCCGTGAATGCAGGCATTGTGCGGTGGCCGTAAGCGGCGTTGGGACTGCCACCTACATACTGGCTAAGGCCGGGTTGCTGGACGACAAGTACTGCACGATTCACTGGGAGAAACTTCCCGGCTTCAGCGAGCGATATATGGAAGTTCCTGTGACTGCAGTCATATATCAAGTGGACGGCAATATCTGGACGTGTGCTGGCGGTTCGGCTTCACTGGATATGATGTTGCATCTGGTTCAACGGCATTTCGGTGACGAGACCGTAGCAGGTATATGCGAGCAGGCAATCGTCGAGCGCGTAAGGGCGCCGAATGAGCGCCAGAGGCTGCCGCTTTCGCAAAAGCACGGCATTTCGAATCAGATAATGATCAAACTTATCGAGCAGATGGAACATCATCTGGCGGAACCACTGTCGATCGAAAAACTTGCAAAAAGCGTAAAGCGCTCCCGCCGCCAGGTTGAACGCCTATTCCGAAGTGAATTAGGTCGGTCGCCTCTTTCTTACTATCGAGAACTGCGGCTGGAGCGTGCTCGAATGCTGCTTACTCAGTCTGCCATACCGATTGTCGATATCGCCATCGCCTCTGGATTTATCTCGGCGTCGCACTTTTCCAAATCCTTTCGTGAAACATATGGGATGGCACCACACGAAGTTCGTAGAGGGCGAGTGACGTCAAAGCAGCTTTTTTTAGACATTCCGACGAATGATCTTGGCGAGGTGGCATAACTCTGGACGGTTCTTGTAACAATGTCAGACTTGTGTCCACAACGATACTGGCGGCAGATTCGAACTCCTGCCCCCTGATTCGCAGTTTGGAGGCTTTGTGCCATCGCCGCCTATCGAACGCGAGACCTCCACCTTCGGAGGGGGCGCGCTTCCAGCTCAACTGAGGGGCATCTTTACTTACGCAGCCTTATGCAGAATCCCCGACTGTGAAGGACCGGATTCCCCCCGCATAAACTTTGATTTCGTACTTTCTTTTCTTCTCCAGTTTGGCACCCCCAGCTTGACAGAAGCCTTCGGAGCGATGGCCGCCGAGCGCATTGACCGCTCCGTGTCAAGCCGACATGCTCCATCGCCGGAATACACGAGCGGCGAGGAAGCGCATGGGTGAGGCCATGCTCTCGGCACCGTCCAGGAGGTCAGGCCCTGAAGCATTATGTCAACGCCATCACAGTGCCGATCGACAAGCCTGACCATCAGCGCGGTGCAGCCGGTTAGGCGGCCAGGGAAGTCGGAGCTTCGGGTTGTATATCGATATGGTTGTCGGCGCCGAAGCGGAGCACACGCTTCAGGCACTGGCTGGAGTGGCGTTGGTGCACGGATCGTTTATTGGTGTGGGTTTAGGCAAGCGGCAACTGCAGTAGCCTTTGTAGCGTAGCTATGCCTTTCAAACACAATATCAGCCGTCGCCATCATATTGAGAAGATGAAGTTCAGGGTGACGAACTGGCCGGAATACCAGGCAGGACTTCGTCATCGTGGCAGTTTGACCCTGTGGGTGACGCCGGAAGCCCTGTCCAGGTGGCAAGTGCCAAGACGCAAGAACAAGTGGCCAGCACCGCTATTTTGATCTGGCGATCGAGACCATCTTGACGCTGGGTCTTGTCTTTGGGCCTGCGGCTGCGCCAGGCAGAAGGCTTGCTGGAATCGGCGCTGCAGCTGATGGGCTGGCGTTGCTGTCCCCGATCATACTATCCTGAGCCGTCGGGCGCGGACATGGCTATCGCCCAACAAACGGCATGATCGCCGGTTTTGTTGCAGCGGCTGAATAGGGGCACAGGCGGAGAGGATTTCGAACTGCTCGGCCAGGGACGGATTCGGGTTGAAGGCGTACTTCGCCTGTCGCTTGCGCATCATGTGAAGTGTGGTGTCGGAGGAAACGATCGCCTCGTGGTTGGTCTGGCTCCCGTCGATGACGACGCGATCCGGGACTGTCAGGAATCGGTGCGTGAGGCCGGTTTCGTCATTGGCCCACGAAGCGCTCGCCGAAGACGACGGCGAACTGTGTCTTGGCCTCGAACCACTCGCACGGGGGGCGTTTCCATTCCTCGGCCGCGTGATTGAGCACCAGATATAGCAGCTTCATGGCGGCGTCGTCATTGGGGAAGTGGCCCCTGGTGCGAACGGCGCGGCGAAGCTTGGATTTCAGCGCCTCGATCGCATCCGTCGTGTAGATGATGCGGCGCACGCTCTCGGGATAGGCGAAGAACGGCACGACGTGCTGCCAGTTGCGCCGCCGGGTGATCGCCGGATATCGCTGGCCCCAGTCGCCAGCCTCGAAGTCCTCCAGCGCCTTCATGCCGGCCTCGGCGTCCGTGGCCCGGTAGATTGCCCTGAGCGCCGGCACCACGGCTTTGCGATCCTTCCATGAGACGAACTCGAGCGAATGACGGATCAGGTGCACGATGCAGGTCTGGACCGCCGTGTGGCGAACGACGGCGCCGATCGCCTCGGGAAACCCTTGAGGCCGTCCACGACGGCGATCAGGATGTCGGCGACGCCGCGGTTCTTCAGCTCCTTCATGACGCGCAGCCAGAACTTGGCGCCCTCGGTCTGCTCGATCCAGATGCCGAGGATCTCCTTGGTGCCGTCGGGCAGGATGCCGAGCGCGATGTAGATGGCCTTGTTGCGCACGAAGCCCTCGTCCCTGATCTTAACCCGAATCGCGTCGAAGAAGACAAGCGGATAGACCGCATCGAGCGGCCGGTTCTGCCATTCGGCCACTTCCTCCGACGTCATCGGTGACGGCCGAGATCAGATCCGGCGAGAGGGATCTCCAACATGTTCGTCGCCGTTTGTGACCAGACAATGAGCGCTACAATTCACCGAAAAATGCCGATGCCGGCACGCCAGCTCCCCATTAATGGATCTGTGTAGATGGGGTATTCGGCTTGCGCCCCGTCTTCAACGGTGATGCAGGAAGGTGCTGCGCTTCGAGTTGATGATAGAACGTGGTCTGTTCAAACAGCCACAAGCATCAGGAAAGGAAGCGCAGCGTGAAGCACTTTATCGGCCTCGATGTCGCGGTGAAAGAGACCGCCGTTGCATTGTTGATGAATCCGGCAGGATTTGCCGCGAGGTGAAGGTCGTCAGCCATCCCGACGATCTCCTCGCCGTACTGAAGGATCCTGCCTTGAATACTGAACGGGTCGGTCTCGAGGCGGGGCCATTGTCGCAATGGCTTTTCGAGGAGCTGGCGAGCGTCGGGTTGCCGGCTATCTGCATCGAGACGCGCCATGTGAAAGCATTCCTGAAGGCGCAGCCGAACAAGACGGATCGCAATGACGCGCGCGGCATCGCGCAGATGATGCGGGTCAACCTGTACCGCCCGGTGCATGTGAAAACGCTCACGAGCCAGAAGCGGCGGGCACTCCTAACAGCCCGCAAGCTACTGCAAGGGAAGGCAATCGCCATCGAGAACGACATCCGCGGCCTTCTGCGCAACTTCGGCCTCAAGGTCGGTATTGTGGGAACGGTGAAGTTCGAGGAGCGCACTCGCGAACTCGTCGAAGGCACGCCCGATCTCGAAGAAATCATAGAGCCGCTGCTGGTCGCCCGGCGGGGGCTGCGTGCCGAATTTGCTC
Source organism: Mesorhizobium sp. M0296 (assembly GCF_040321675.1). Taxonomy (NCBI): domain Bacteria; kingdom Pseudomonadati; phylum Pseudomonadota; class Alphaproteobacteria; order Hyphomicrobiales; family Phyllobacteriaceae; genus Mesorhizobium; species Mesorhizobium sp. M0296. Next base: position 14,315 of record NZ_JAMYRZ010000070.1, on the reverse strand, counting down.
GCCTGCACAAAAAAGTGCTCATGATCGCCAGGAACGATACGACCTGCCGGCGCTTGATGACGGTTCCCGGTGTCGGCCCCGTGGTGGCGCTCGCCTATGCCGCAACAATCGACATTCCGCAGCGGTTCAGAAACTCCAAGGCGGTGGGGCCATCCTGGGGCTGACGCCGAAGCTCAACGAGCCCGGGGAAAGCAAGCGCGTTGGATGCATATCCCTGTGCGGGGACGGTATGATGCGGACGTTGCTCTATGAGGCTGCACAAACGCTGATCACTCGCGTGACGAAATGGTCGTGGCTCAAGGCCTGGGCGATGAACGTCGCCAAGCGGCGCGGGACGCGCAAAGCAATTGTCGCGCTGGCACGTCGCCTGGCGGTCATCATGCATCGCATGTGGCTGGACGGCAACGAGTTCCGCTGGACACGGGAAACCATGGCGTCAGCCATTTGATCCAGGAGGCCGGAAAGGAGAGAGACAGAGAGTTCCGCCGCCGGCGGACGGACGTCCTTCGCAGGACGATGGATGAGGCAAGTTCGTTGTCGCGCTAGGACGTAGACTCATTACCGCGTAGCCAGATTCGGATTGCGACGAGTTTGAGGGCGGCGAGATAGTTCTCAGCCAGTTTGTCGTAGCGGGTCGCGATCCTCCGGAACTGCTTGGCCTTGTTGAAGAAGCGCTCGACGAGGTTGCGCGCCTTGTAGAGGAAGGGGCTGAAGCAGATCGGGTCCTTGCGATTGGTCTTGGGCGGGATATTGGCCCAAGCATTCTGCTCGGTGATGGCAGTGCGGAATGCGTTAGCATCGTAGCCCTTGTCGGCAAGCAGCATGGCACCTTCGGGCAAATCCTTGATCAAGTCCGCTGCGGAGGCGATGTCGCTCTTCTGGCCTGCCGTAAGCGTCAGCTTGATCGGCCTGCCTTGGGCGTCGACAAGAGCATGGATTTTGGTTGTCAGCCCGCCTCGGGATCGACCGAGACAATGATCTCGACCCCCCTTTTTGCCGTCGCGCCCTGCTGATGGACGCGAACAATGGAGGTGTCGATCATCTGCACCCTGCCGTCGTGGGCTTTGGTGATGGCATCCATGAGGCGGTCCCACACACCTGCTTTCCGCCATCGGACAAAGCGATTGTAGCAGGTGGTGCGCGGGCCGTATCGCTCCGGCAGATCGCGCCATGGCGCACCCGATCGCAGCACCCAGAAGATGCCGTTCAACACCCTGCGGTCGTCAACGCGCGGCACGCCTCGCGACTTGTTGGGCAACAGCGGCTCAATCGCGCGCCATTCGAAGTCAGTCAGGTCATATCGGCTCATGCGGAGCCTGAATCAGATTCCGCCAAAACATGAAGCCTCATTCGAAAAGCGACCTTTTGCGGACGCTCGACATTCTGCCACCACGCAAAGTAGGCTCTCAAACGGCAGTGACAGTGGAGGGCTCGGATGAGACGATCTGCCAAGCAGCGCCGATCCAAAGCAATGGGTGATCGCACACTGGAGGAACTTGACGGCGAGAGGTGGGGCGAGCCGACGTTCGACTCGTATGTCGTTCGCACCTGTCATGCTCTCCGGCGCAAGCCCCTGAACACCTTGACCGATGAGGAGCTACGGCTGGCTGTCGGACAAGGCATAGGATTGGAATGGCTGGTCCCGCTCATGCTGCAACGCTTGGCTGAAAATCCATTTCGCGCCGGCGACTTCTTCGAGGGGGATCTGTTGGCGAGCCTTGCGCGCGTTCCTTCCAGCTACTGGACCGAGCACCCAGCAGAGAAGACGGTTCTTGCGACCGAGATTATGACCGCAGCCCTCTCAGATGACCGATTGCCTGACATGACCAAGGAAACAAAACAGGCTGTCGCCGATCTTCGCGCGGCATCGGAATGACCACATACCAACAATCTCGGTCATTCCGCATTTATGAGTTCACGACCTAGTACTACAGTTGCGGATTTGATCGCCGCTTGTAGTGCGCGATGGCGGCATCGGCCTGATGTTGCCTGCGCCAGAGTGACCAGGCGATGATGAAGGATGCGCTGATTGGCGGCCGGAGCAGAAGCCGCGCCAGGAGGTAGCGGATTTCCGGTACACTGGGCACGAGAGCGGTCATGATGGTCAGGCGGCGATTGGCGCCTTTGGACTCGTTTCGTTCGGTTTGCTCCAGGCGGCGCGGCGCAGGTCGGCGGCCAATTTGGCGAGAAAGGCTGCTGCGGCCATGACCAGGCTCATGTGGCGGTGCCAGCCGTGCCAGGAGCGCGCCTCGCAATGGTCGAGGCCGAGATCGTCTTTGGCGCGCTCGAAGCATTCCTCGACCACCCAGCGCAGGCCGGCGGCACCGGCCAGTTCGGCCAACGCCGTGCCCTCAGGTGCAAAGACCAGATAGTAGGCGAGCTTCTCCGGCTCCTTGCGGCTGCGGCGGATCAAGAGCCAGCGCTCGAACCCCTCGTCGGTCCAGGGCAGGCGGATAGCGGCCCAGGCGTAGAGCCGCAGGCCCTTGGCGCCTTCGCCGGCGGCGAGCGTCATCCAGGCATCGGTGGGCAGATCCTCGGCGATGGTCTTCGGGTCGGTCTCGATAAGGCCCTCTTGTGCGATGAATCGCAGATGATGGTTGGAGCGCACCGCCAGCACATAGGGCTGGCGACGCGCCTCCAGCATGCTTCGCAGACTATAATCGCCGCCGTAGAGCGCGTCCGCCAGCACCCATCGGCAAGGCACGCCGGCATCGAGCGCTGCGGCGATCAATTCCCGCGCGATCTCGATCTTGGTGGCAAAGGCTATCTCCTCGGGCACCTGCGCTCTGGCGCGCCGCGCAGCGTCCGTGGCCCAGGCCTGCGGCAGATAAAGCCGCCGATCGATCAGCGCCTGCCCAAAGCGGCTGGCATAGGCCAGAAACACGCCGATCTGGCAGTTCTCGATCCGCCCCGCTGTGCCCGAATACTGCTGCGCAACCCCGACCGACTGATCCCCCTTCTTCACAAAGCCGGTCTCATCGACCACCAGCACCCCGTCCGCGTCGCCCAGCGCTTCAATCACGTAGCGGCGCACGAGATCGCGCAGCTCATCCGCCGACCCTGAACTGCGCCCCAAAAGCGATTGCATCCGGTACGGCCGCTCCAGTCCTGCCTGCTCGGCCATCAGCCAGCCGGTTTTGCGCTCAATGCCCGACAAAAGTCCGTCAAGAAAGGCGCCGCCCGTCTGCTTCAACTCGCGCCGCCGGAACACCGGAGCAAGCTGCTCCTTCAAGGACGAAAGCTCCCGCTCCCAAGCCAACAGCGAGCCCGACCAAGCTGCAACCGACATCGAATCCCTCCTGCTTTTCAGGCAGGGAATCACATCACGTTCAAATCCGCAACTGTAGTACTAGTACCGGTCGCACCCCGACCAGGACGATGTGTAGATTGTTCCGCTTCATTCTTCTGACCCCATGGTGGGAGGGCCCAAGTGTCGATCCCGAAGAGAAGCAAGACCCTGCGAAAGACGTCAAAAAGCCGGAGACACTGAAAAGCTCGGTAGCGCTTGACCTCAACACGCCGAATAGAGAAGCGCGACGATCTGGATGAGAAGCCGCATTGCCTCGCCTGAACTGCGCTCTCAACTTGATTGTCGCGCTGCAGATCTGCCCATAAGGCAGGAATTATAGGCTTGTCGCACGAAGCCGCAGTCGACGCAGTGTTCCGCGTGTTAAGCGTGACCACCCAGGGGCGCGGTGCGGCACGCTCAACCGCCGCCATGACCCGGCGCTCAACGCGTCCGAGATGGCCGGCATGATCGCGGCGATAATCAGCCCCGTGGCGGTGGAACACATCCGCCACTTCCAGATCCGGAGGCATGGCGCGGCTCAACCGGGCGGCGTGATCTCCATGTGGAGCTGATCAAAAGGACTGGCAGTTCGGCCGATCACGGCCGTTGAGACCTGGGCGTAGAGTGTGCCAGGCTGCGATGGCCCAGCAGCACCTGGATGATCCGTGCCGGCTTCCAAAAGGTGGGTGGCGAAGCTGTGGCGCAGGGTATGCGCGGTCACTCGCTTCTCAATGCCTAGGAATTCGCAGGCGGTTCGGGAGGCGATCCCCAATGTCTGCGAATGCATCGGGCCGCGGCCATCGCGCCGGGGAAACAACCAAGCTTGGTGGGCCGCCAATAGGCTCGCAAAATCTCCAGCAGCTGCGGCGACAGCATCAGATAACGGTCCTTGCCGCCCTTGCCCTGCTCGATGCGAATGACCATTCGGCTGCTATCGATGTCGCTCACCTTCAGACGCGCCGCCTCCTAGGCCCGCAAATCCGCCGCATACGTGGCCATGAGAGCGACCCGGTTCCTCGTTCCCTTCGCGGTCTGCAGAAAGCCGAGCACCTCATCGGCGCTCAGGACGACCGGCAACTTGCGCGGCGTCCGGGCGTAAGCGATCCGCTCAGGCAGGTCAGATCGACCCAGCGTCACGCCGTAGAAGAAACGCAAGGCGCAAACGGTCTGGTTCAACGCGCCCCACGAGACCCTTCGGCCCACCAAGTGGGCCTGATAGGCGCGCACCTCTTCGTATCCCAGTTGATCGGGTGATCGTCCAAAAAATCGCCTGAACTTCGCCACGTGATGCACGTAGGATCGCTGGGTCTCCGGTGACAAATTGCGGGTCGTCAGATCTTCAATCATCCGCTGACGGAGGGCTTATCTGGGCCATCTGGGGTTCTCCTGTCTGGAAGGTTGGCTCGACACCAAATCTTCTCAGACAGGGGCCTCCTCAGGCCAGATCCGCGCATCAGCTACCGCGGCAGCGGTTTAGTTCAATCACGCCTCAGCGCACAAGGGAATCGCAAAACCGAATTGCAAGAAAACACCGACCAAACACCGCAAATCCTGCAATTCCAAACCCACGATCCTCCCCGATCAGAAAGCTACATCAATGGCTTGCGGATAGTTCACGGACGACGAATTAGCCGCTCGGGTAGCTCTTGAACGCTTCCTTGTCCTAATTTTGCAACCTCATGGTTCTGTCGCAAAATGTTCGTGGCCGCGGACTGCCTTGAGAAGGAAGCTGAACGCTGCGCCATTAGACCACGCGCATTGTTCCGCTTAAAACGTACCGCTCGTCCGGCGCCGCGTGCACGCGCCATTCGATGCGGTCAGGGAAGAGCGCAAAGACGCTCGTCGCCAGGGTCTGGGAATCGCCCGAGCCGTTCGCATAAATCGGGGTGGTCTCGTCGAAGAGCACCGCCTCCGCGCCCATCGCAAGCGCGCCTTCCGCAATCATCCGGTCCGCCGCCTCCTGCCGATTGCGAGAAGAGAGGGTGATCGTTTGCTCCAGGCCGTCGAGTTCACCGTACAGCAGGTGGTTAGCGTGGGCTCGCGGCGAGGCGACCTCCCGAACGACGCAGCCTGAGGCCGGCGCCTCTACAGAGACGAGCCGACCCGTCTTCGCCTCACCGAGATTGTGATGGTAGCCGCTGGCGCGGTCCTTGCGCTTCAGGATTTCGATCGCTTCGTCCAGGTCTTTCGCGCTGAGGATCGCGCGGCAGATGATTTCCTTCGGCACGCCAGGCTTACGATCATTGGGTCTAATGTAGTTGTTAGCTTGGACAAGGCCGGCCTCGTTCAGGCCAAAGTATGTCGGCAGGATGCCGGGGGTCCCAAAGCCGCTCCAAGCCGGACCCTCGTCGGGCTCGACCTCCACCCAGAGACAGGCACCGAGAGACTCCGCCCCGCCGTCCTCATTATGGGCGATGACAGCAGGTCCGTCGCCTTCCGGCGGAACCAGGAGCGAGGTGCAGCGGTCAATGGTTTTCGTCGCCGGGGAGACGCCCTCGGGAAGTCTCAATTCATCCATGCAATGCAAGAGGAAGACCGTTTCGAAGTCCTGCCCGGCGCCTGCGGCGATCCCCTCGATCTCGCGAACGTAGCGGGGATATGCCGCGCGAGAGGCGGATTCGAGCGTCTTGAGATAATCCGATCCTCGCCAGCGGGCATTCAGGATTTGATATTGCTCGCTAACAAAGACGTTCTCGCGGAAGACGCGCTCGCGGAAGCTGGAGGCGGTGGCCTGACCGATGACGAAGCCGATCGAGAAGGCGTCGCCCTTGGCGCGGACGCAGCGGATGGGGTTTCTGGACATAAGGCCTCTGCGGGATGGCTAGCCGTGCATCTCGGCAAGGACGTGCGTATTCATTCGTTTGAATCGCGCTCGCGTACGCTCTACCTGAGCATGAAATAGGCTTCGCGTTCATCAAGAGGGAAGCGACCTCGTCGCCGGTTCTTGATCCTTGGCGACGTGATGCCGTTGCGGGGACTGGTGGCGGACCAGAGGCTGGTGAGCCCGCGCCCAACGATCTGGAACAAGCTCCGCCACGGGGCCGGGAGGGCATCTTCAAGCCGGGCATAAGCTGCAGCCCTTGCATGGATGCCGGCACGGAGGTCGTGGAGCTGGAGGGCGGACCGAGTGATTGCCGCTATCTCGACGTCGGTGAGAACCCGCCGAATGGCGCGATCGCCTACTACTGGCTGCCGAAGGATGCGGAGGGCCCAGTCAAGCTCACCTTCGCGGACGTGACGCGGAAGACCTTTATCGCCTTCTCGACCGACCACAAGGACGCGCCCATCTTCGCGACCCTTGTCCGCGCCGGCGGAAGGCCCTGCGGCAATTGGTATGGTCTGCGAGATCTTCATCAGATTGTCTACTCCCCCGACGCCCTGCTTGTTGAAAGCGTTCGGATGCAACGCGTTGGGAACAATGGTTCCCCGAACCACGGCTTGGAATCAAATAGAATGGCTCGATAAGGGCTATAAGTCTGCTGAATGCGGAACTGTACTGCGAGCCACCTTCTTACCTGGTCAGCACGGGCCTTCAGGCTCGTCGACGCCAGGCGCTGCGCTGTTTTGCCGGGGCATTTCTGTGGAACAGACGCACGAGTGCGAAGCACTGTTCCAGGCCTTGGCCTCATCTTTCCCCAAGGCTTTCAATGCCTCCAGATGATCCGCGCACGGCGGGCCGCCCCTCAGGAGTATAGCCGATCGTGCCGACACCAGGGTTGCTGCACGAGCCATTCGATCATCGCTAGACTATTCTAGCCAGTCGTCCTGCTCCTGCATAAGGAATTCGCCTTAGCAGCGCCGTCGCTGTCGCCCGTGCCGCGCATATCGACGCGCACCCCGACATAACCATGGCCGGCAAAGTAATGGAGGGACGGGGGAGCCCGTCGCCTTCCAACGTCCCGTCCCGCTTGCGGTAGGGCAGGCATTCGAAGGATCGCAGGTACCGGGTCTGCGTCGGCGTCCTCCGGCAATCAGATGCGGGCAGCGAGCTTCACGCCGTAGGCATCGGAATCCAAAGATTCTCATTCTCGTGCACTTTGCAGGAAAGTCAGTGACGACGCGGATATCGTCCAATGTGCGATCCTTCTATGCGCTCGCACCTCCGGCAGGAGCTTCGACGTTCAATGGGAAATGGCATCTGAAGTTGTGATACGCGTCCTCCCTGCTCGCTGTAGGTTCGGGGAAGACGCGGCTGCAGATATTCTGCGCGTAATGACACCTTGTGTGGAACTCGCAGCCGGACGGCCGCCTCATCAGGCTTGGCACGTCACCCTTGAGCTCGATCCTGTTCAGCACAGCATCCGGATCAGGCTCGGGATTGGCCGCAAGGAGCGCTTCGGTGTACGGATGATGTTGGTATTCGAAGATACGCTCGGTCGAGCCGACCTCGATAAGGCGGCCAAGATACATGATCGCCATTCGATCGGTCATGTGGCGCACAACATTGAGATTATGGGAAATTATCAGGATCGCCATGCCGAGTTCGTCCTGAAGCCGCGCGAGGAGATTGAGCACCTCGCCCTGCACCGAAACATCGAGGCCCGCAGTCGGCTCATCGGCAATGATCAAGGCCGGGTTCAGGGCAAGAGCACGCGCGATACCAACACGCCTGGCCTGACCTCCGGAAAGCTGATGAGGATAGCGGCGAACAAAATCCGCCGGCAAGCCGACCATTCGAAGCAGCCGCTCCGCTTCGCTTCCGGCATCGCGATCCTTTAGACCATGGATGCGAAAAGGCTCTGTCAGGAGCGATCGAACGGTCAGCCTGGGCGAGAGTGATCCGACCGGATCCTGGAACATCATCGCCATGCGCCGCAAGTAGGGCTTGCGTACAGCCCCGCTGAGATCCTCAATTTCCTGTCCGTCGAAGCTGATGCTGCCGCTCACAGCCCGCTGCAAGCCGATTATCGTGCGCGCGATGGTAGATTTGCCTGAGCCGCTTTCACCCACAAGGGCGAAGGTCTCGCCCTTGCGGATTTCAAAGGACACTCCGCATACTGCGTCGATGAAAGGGGCTTTCGTCCCCGTGGCGAGCGCCTTCAAGGGACCCATGGTGCGGAAGCGGACGCGCAGGTCCTCAACCCGAAGCAGCGCCGTCATGCCGGCACCAGCCGCTCTTCACCAAGCAGATGGCATCTGGCGACTTGGTCCACGCCGATGCGGTACTCGACCGGGTTCTCTTGCAGACAGCGATTGAATGCCTGGGGACACCGGGTGTGGAAGATACATCCTTTCTTGCTGCCGAGGAGACTGGGCACCTCACCGGGAATGGTCGGCAAAGTGCGTGTGCTTTTTTTGATCCGCCCGGGATCGCACTCAAGCAGCGCGCGCGTGTAGGGGTGAGCAGGATTGTGGAAGATGTCCCGGACCGCCCCAACCTCCACAACTTCGCCCGCATACATGACCGCAACCCGGTCGCACAACTCAGCCACCGCGCCGAGGTGGTGGGAGACGAAGAGAATCGAGCAACCAATTTCTTTTTGCAGATCCTTGAGCAAATGAATGATCTGCACTTCCAGCGTTGCATCGAGCGCGGTGGTTGGCTCGTCTGCGACGAGGAGCGCTGGTTTCACAAGAAGCGCCATGGCAATGCAAACACGCTGGCGCATGCCGCCAGAGAAGTGATGCGGATAGGCGCCGATACGGCTTTCCGGATTAGGAATTCCGACCCGGTGAAGCATCGCGAGGGCACGAGCGCGCTTTTCACTCCGGCTTCCTTGTTCGTGGTGCTGGATATCGATCATCTGGCTCTCGATGGTCCGCACCGGATTGAGTGCGGTCATCGGATCCTGAAAGATCATGGACAGACGATCGCCGAGCAGGCTCCGACGCGCCTGAGCGGGCATTTTGAGCAGGTCTTTGTCTTCGAACAGGATGCTGCCGGCTGTGACATCCGCGTTTTCTGGAAGTAGGCCCATCACTGTATAGGCGAGCGTCGACTTCCCGGATCCGCTTTCGCCGACGATGCCAACCACCTGTGCCGTTGGCACATCGAGAGAAACGTTGCGCAGGGCATGAACGCGCCCACGCGGTGTGCCGAAATCCAGATTTAGGTCGCGGATCTCTAGAAGCGGGCGACCGGACAAAGGTGGTGGTTTTGGATCGTCGCGTCTCATAGGTCTTTCCGCAATTTGGGATCTAATATGTCGCGCAGCGCCTCGCCCAGAAACGTGAAGCCAAGGGTTGCCAGGACGATGGGAATGCCGCCACCGATGACAAGCCAGGGCGTCTGACCGATGTAGCTATAGCCATCGTTGAGGATCACTCCCCAGTCAGGCGTCGGGGGCCGTACGCCCATGCCTAGAAAGCTGAGACCTGCTTCCCAGGCGATAACGGCCGGCACGTCCATGCTCACGAGGATGAGAAGGGGGCCGATCACATTGGGCAGAACGTGCACGAAAAGGATGCGCGTCGTGCCTGCGCCCATGCTGCGCTCAGCAGCTATGTACTCACTGCTGAGCAGCGCCTGTGCCTGCGTGCGCACGACGCGCGCATAGATCGGCACCGACGTTATTGCGATGACAAAAATGATACTGGCCAGACTTGGGCCCAGAAGAGCGATGATTGCCAGCGCAAAGATAATTCCCGGAAACGAGCGGATCGTATCGAAGACAAGCAGGAGGAAATTGTCCAGCCAACGCGGCCCGAAGCCTGCGATGAGACCAAGCACGACGCCGACCGCCAGCGCACTGCTGATGGAGGCGAAAGCCACCAGGAGCGGGATTCGGCCGCCCATGATAACGCGCGAGAATGTATCGCGGCCTAGTTGGTCCGTGCCCAGCAGAAAATCCAGTGAAGGTGCGGTCAGACGCGGCCCGACCATAATCCGGATCGGATCATGTGTGACAATCAGCGGAGCGAACATCGCGCTCGCGAACACGAGCCCGACGAGCACGGCTCCAAGCACGCCCACACGGTTCTTGCGCAATTGCCGCAGGAAGGTGCGAAAGGCGCCGATATCAATGGCCTCGTCGGCTTCTGGGGCGATGGCTTCAACGCTTAGCATGTCAGAGCTTTTCCCGGGTTCGCGGATCGAGGAATGCGTTGACAAGGTCCGAGAGCGTCGTAGCGGCAACGATAAGGATCGTGGTGACGAGCACCACGCCCATCACAATCGGATAGTTGCGCGTATTGACTGCCTCCACGATCAAAGCGCCGATGCCAGGTCTGGCGAAGACGACTTCGATAAATACAGCGGACGAAAGAAGCCACGCTACTCCTACCCCGAGTATGGTCACTGTCGGCAAGATCGCCAGCGGTAGCGCGTAGCGCGCAACGATCCGCCATTCTGAGATTCCAAACGAACGAGCCATGCGCATGTGATTTTCGCCGAGTATCTCAAGCATCGACGTCCGCACCAATCGAGAGATGTAGCCGACCCAGCCAATTCCGATCGCAAAGGCTGGCAGCACGAGATGGACAAGTCGATCCCAGCCCCCGCTGCCAGCTCCGACCGCGGGCAGCCACCGGAGAGTCACGGCGAAAATCAGCAGTGCGTAGACCGCCATAACAAAAGACGGAATTGCGATCATGGCAACCGTTGCGACGCCAGCCACGTGGTCCACCGAGGAGTTACGCCGCATGGCAGAATAACAGCCAAGCGGCACGGCTACGGCGACAGCCCAGAAGATAGATAAAAGCATAAGTTGAATCGTATAAGGCAATTGATCAAAAACGATGTCGGCAACACGCCTTTGACTGAACACATCGAAGCCGAGATCGCCATGCAGCAACCTGCAGAAAAAAGAGACAACCTGCGCAGCGAGCGGCTTATCGAGTCCCATTTGCTGATGAAGCTGCAACCTCATTTCCGGCGTTGCCCGCGGCCCGAGCAGGGTTGCGGCGGGATCGCCAGGCACGGCATGAATCATAAGGAACAGAAGCGTCAGCGCGATCACAATGATAGCAATCGCGAGGGCAATTCGTTTGAGGAAGTACAGCCACATGCTGATGCCCCCTCAAACTTAAACTGGCTTGAACTCGAGGAATAGCGGGTCACCGTCCGGACGGGTTGCAGCTTCCATTTTTGTGGTGCGATACAAATAGGGATTGCCCCCATTGGTCAGGAACCGGTAGGCGCCTGAATCCTCCATGAGATCCTGCATCTCGTAGTAGAGTTTGGCGCGCTCCTTGGCGTCGCTGATCGTGATCGCCTTGGCGTTCAGCTCATCGAATCGCTTGCTGCGGAACCGTTCCCAATTCCAAATTCCCACTTGATCTTGCACAAACCAGGCCGTGTAGTCATATGGATCCGGCGAAGCGGAGTAGCCATTCAAGATGAGCTGCAAATTCTTCCAGTTATCGCCTTTCGATTCCAAGCCAAGCTCCCAGAATGTGCCAGAATCCCTGAGATTAATCTCGACCGTGATACCGATCTGGGCCAATTGTGCTTGCACCGTCTGGGCTACGGTTGCACGTGTGCTGTCGTTCAGGCAATCAAAGGTCACCGTCAGGTCGCTCACGTCGGCTCTCGCAAGGAACTCCTTAGCCTTTTCAAGATTGCCGTCCGGTGGGACAAGCGCTTTATCGCGATGCCCCAGAATACCTGGAGGAATGATGCCTGTCGCGACCTCCGCCTGTCCGGCATACGCGACATCCAGGATCTGCGGGACATTGATTGCCCATTGGATCGCCCTTCGGACATTGATGTCCTTCAGCTTCGGATGATCCACATTCATGCCGATCCAATAATACCAGAGCGAGGGCTTTTTCTCAAGCTTAGTGTTGTCGGGTAGGTTGCTCTTGATAGTCGCAACTGAATCCAGGCTGATACGAGCGAAATCGACGTCGCCCGCCTGATACGCGCGTTCCGCCGCCTTGTCGTCTGGGATCGGCAAGATTCGGATTTCATCAAAGCCCGGTTTCGGGCCCGACCACTCGGGATTGCGCGTCAAGAGCGCATACTGGTTGGGCTTCCAATCAGCTAACAGGTACGGACCAGAGAAGGCTGTCCCCTTCATGCCGAAATCACCGCCGTCCTTGCTTGCCTTCCTCACCGCTTCCTCGGAAAGGATGTGACCAACCCCATAGGGCAACGCGACGTTCCAAACGGGCTCGAACGGCCCTCTGAATACGAGAACGCCCGTGTAGTCATCCTCGATCTCGACACGATCGAGCGGCCCCCACGCCGCGGCTCCTGCCCTGATCGAGCGCTCGAAGGAGAATTTGACGTCCTTGGCGGTCAATTCACCATAACTGCCCGAGAAGGTAATGCCTTTCTTCAGACGGAAGCGGATATGCGTGGGGTCGACCGGCTCAATCTTTTCTGCTGCCTCTAATTCCCAGGCCCATTCTGAGCCGGGCTTGTAGTGAGTGAGCTTCGAATAAATGCAGCTCATCACGTCAACTTCCGCGGCCTTCCCCCAGCGGGCGGGATCGAGCGTGGCGAGGTCCCCATAAGAACGCGCAGTAAGCACCTTACCTTCGGCGGCCCAGACGGCTTGCGACAATGGCATGCCGCCAGCGAATACCCCGCCGAGCGCGGCGCTCGTCTTGAGGAAGGCCCGGCGGTTCACTTTGCCAACGATATCAATCATGATTAATTCCTCCTCTGTCTGCTGAGCGAGTTCCCCGTTCGAAGCGGGACCGCTTTTGTTTCATACTTGTTGCTTAGACTATAGAAACTTTATCTATGGTTAGGAGTCGAAATAACTCCGAATTGGTTCATTATTTTGCGCCAAGAGAAACCTGTGCTACCGCTCTACTGACGCCACATGACGAACAGACGGCGGGCGACGATCGTTTGGACGAGTGCCGAATTCATGATCCATTCGCCTGACGCACGATCCCGCTCTCGCAATGGATTTCCGACGGCATGAGATGGATTGGCGACAACCACAGGCCCTTTTCCACGCCGTCAAAGCGCCCTGGCTTCGGTGCTGCAGTTCTTCGGCGCGCTGCTCATGCAACGGAGTCTTTGTGAGAATCGCCGAACACGTGGCTCCCTCCCCGAACAAACCGGTCGCCTGCGAGGACGGTAGGCTCCCAACTCTGAGAGTTGCTTGTCCGTTGCAGCCAATTCGTCGGTCGCGGGATTTCGCGGTCTCCGCGACGCTTGTCCGCGCCGGTGGGAGCCCTGCCGCAACCTGATGGTCTGGGAGATTTTCACCAGATTTTCCTGCTCCCCGACGCGCTGGTTGTTGAGATCATTCGGATGCAACGCTGCCAGCGAAATTGATACGCCGACCAACGAGGCGGGATCAAATAGACTGTTTCAATAACGGCTATAGGCCTACTGAATGCGGACAGTACTGCGAGCTGCTTCTTACCAATCCCTGCTTCCTGAGGCCCTCAGGGGCGCCGGTCGACACCGAACAGTGTTGCGCGCGGGTGCCATAGGCTCGCGCAATGACACCCATGCGATTTATCTATTTGCGCGGCGCTCCCCCTAGCGCGCAACGATCCGGATATCGAGCCGCGCCGCAGGACATGCCGGCTGCGGCGACAGACGGAGTTTTTCATGCAGAGAGTAAAGCGGCTACCCGGCAACGATCCGACCTGCGGGTGGCTAAGCCAGTTACCTGAGCGGCCCGCGCGTCCGACGTTGAACGGCACACAAAAAGCGGATTGGGTGGTGGTGGGCGGCGGCTACACAGGCATGGCCGCGGCGCGGCAACTGGCGATGCTCAAATCCCGCGAGCGCATCATCCTCCTGGAGGCCAACCGCGTCGGAGAAGGTGCAAGCGCGCGAAACTCAGGCTTCCTGGTCGATGCGGCGCTCAACGAAGGGACCGGCACAGCGTCAGACATCGAGGTCTTCCGGCAAAAATACAAGCTGGCCCTCGCCGCCATCGCGGAAGTCAAATCCCTCGTCGACAGGTACGGCATCGATTGCGACTGGGATCCGTGCGGAAAACTCCATGGCGCCCGCCATGCCCGATACCTTGAGAGGCTTGAGAAATTCACGCGCCTTCTGGGCGAACTCGGCGTCGCGAACGAGGTCCTGACCGGGACAAGGCTTCGCGATCACATCGGCACCGGCTTCTACACGACTGCCGTATGGACGAAGACGAGCGTGATGCTGCAG